>CP019797.1:854336-1166172 GCA_002951995.1 Stenotrophomonas acidaminiphila | reverse complement strand
GACAATAGCCGCCCTCCTCCCGGCCAGGCCGTTTTCCCACTGCGGTGCGGCGCTCCATGTCTTCGACCTTCTCGGCCCCGGGCCTGTCCATTCCCCTTGAAAACGACAGCTGCGGCATCTCCGTGCTGGCCGCCGCGCTGGACGAGCGCGACAGCTACACCGACCAGCACTGCGACCGGGTTTCGCTGCTCGCCCATGGCCTGGGCGAACGCTGCGGCCTGTCCGGCGCGCAGCTGGAGCAACTGGCGCTGGCGGCGCGCTTCCACGACGTCGGCAAGATCGGCATCCGCGACGACGTGCTGCTGCATCCCGGCCGCCTGGACGAGCCGCGGATGGAGAAGATGCGCACCCATCCCGAGCGCGGCGCGCGCCTGTTCGCGGCCACCGGCCGCGACGACGCCGCCGCCGTGGCGCGGCTGATCCTGCACCACCACGAAGCCTGGGACGGCAGCGGCTATCCGCACGGCCTGCAGGGCGAGGAAATCCCGCTGGAGGCGCGCATCCTGACCATCGCCGACGGCTACGACGCGCTGACCTCGCGCCGTCCCTACCGGGGCCCGATGCACACCGACGACGCGCTGGCGATCCTCAACCGCGAGAAGAACCGGCTGGTCGACGCGCGCCTGCTCGGCGAGTTCCGTGGCCTGCTGCGCGCCCGCGCGCACGCGCGCCCGGCCGGCTGATTGGCCGGGCCGGCGCGCTCACAGCACCGGCGACATCATCGCCACCGCGTTCTGCACCAGCCGCGTGGCGAAGGACCAGCGCTGGACCTGCTCCATGGTCACCGGCACCGACACCGACAGGTAGCGCTGCTGGCGCTGGCGGATCGCCGCGGTCACCCGCGGGTCGGCGACCAGCAGGCTGTTCTCGAAATTCAGCTCCAGGCTGCGCCGGTCCATGTTGGCCGAGCCGACCAGGCTGACCTGTCCGTCGACGGTCATGGATTTGGCATGCAGCAGGCCGAGCGGGTACTCGTGGAGCTCGACCCCGCTGCGCAGCAGGTCGCCGTAGGTGCTGCGGCTGGCCTGCCCCACCAGCCACGAGTCGTTGCGCCGCGGCAGCACCAGCGTGGTGCGCACGCCGCGCCGCGGCGCCGCGCAGATCGCGCGCAGGATCGACTCGTCGGGCACGAAGTACGGCGTGGTGATCACCAGCTCGCGCCGCGCCGCGTAGATGCAGGCCACGTACACGTCGGCCATGACGTTGTGGCGCGCGACCGGCCCGGTCTCGAAGGCCATCGCCACGCAGCCGTCGTCGTGCCACGCCGGGGCCGCCGCCGCGGCGTAGCCATCCAGCCCGGCTTCGCCGCTTTCCGGGATCCAGCCGCTGAGGAACAGGAACTGGAGTTGCGCCACCACCGGCCCCTGGCAGCGCAGCAGCAGGTCGATCCACGGCGCCTGCGCCGGCTTTATCCGGAACTCGGGATCGGCAAGGTTCTGGCTGCCGCAGTAGCCGATGCGGTTGTCGATGACCACGATCTTGCGGTGGTCGCGCAGGTCCATGCGGCTGAACGCCACGTGCTGCAGGCGATGGATGTCGTCCAGCGTCTTGAGCTGCCGGACCCCGGCCTGGGCCAGTTGTTGCCAGCGCGGCCCGTCGATGAAGGCGCGCGAACCCAGCGCGTCGACCATCACCCGGCACGCCACCCCGCGCCGTGCGGCGGCGGCCACCGCGTCGGCCAGGCGGCCGCCGGCGCCGTCGTCGAGCCAGATGTAGACGGCGATGTGCACGCTCTCGCAGGCCTGTTCGATATCGGCGACCAGCGCGTCCAGCGCGCGGCGGCAATCGCGCTCGGGCGCATCGGCCGGGCTGCCCTCCTCGCCCAGCAGCTCCACCCGGTTGCCGCCCACCGCCGGCAGGCCGTTGATGGTGCGCGCCAGTTCCAGCAGCGGCACCGCGCCGTCCACCACCGCAACCGCTGCGGGCGGCGGCGCCAGGGCCGCGGCCGCCGTCATCCGCCGCAGCACCTGTTCCACCCGGCGGAACCGCGCGCGGCCGATGCTGGTCTCGCCCAGCAGCAGGTAGGCGAGCATCCCCAGCCCCGGGGCGAGCATCACCACCGCCACCCAGGCCGCGCGCGAGGCCGGGGTGCGGTTGGCGCGGGTCAGCGCACGCGCGGCGACCAGCAGGTGCGCGGCGAATGCCAGCGCGGCGATTGTCCACTGCAGCGGCGCGTGCGCGCCGCCTGCTTCCGGCACCATGCGTGCCTCCCGTTGATCGATGATCCGCCATCCCGTGGCGTGGCCGATCAATACCACGACCGACCGCGGCCGGCATCTCCGCGGCAGCGCCGCAGCGGCCCCGGTGACCGGCTGCATGCCGCACAATACGCGCCACGGTGAGCGCGGCCGGCCGACCGGCCCTGCGGCTCGCCGCGCGGGATCGCCAGGGAGAGCAATGGATAACCTGCTGTGGTTGACCCTGTGGCTGCCGCCACTGCCGCCACTGCCGGCTTTGGCGGGCGCTGGCAGGGTGGCCGTACCGGCGCGTTTCACCGGGCATTGGGCCGGAAGCCCCGACGCCTGCGCGTCGGACGCGGACAAGCCTGCCCTGCGTATCGCGCCCCGCCCCCTCGCCTGCCGGGAAAGCGACGGTCCGACAAAAGCCGTCGTGGTTCGCGGCGACACCGGGCCGGCGCTGAGCGCCGGGCTGTCCGGCGGGGGTGCGACCTGGCGCGCCGGCGCGGGCTTCCAGCGTTCCGCGGACCGGCGCCGGCGCGTCGCCACCCGCACCGGCCAGCAATGCGTGCGCTACCGGTGTGGCGCACCGGCGCGCGTACCGTCCCACCGCCCCTCCATGCCGGCAGCGCCCAGCCGCATGGCGCATTCCCCACGTCAGGAGACACCGTGAAGTTCCTCTACCTGCTTCTGTGCATCGCCGGCACGGCATTGCCGCTGTCGCAGTTCGTTCCGTGGCTGTCCGCGCATGGCCTCGACCTGCCGCTGCTGGTGCAGCAGGCCACCTCCGGCCGCATCGCCGCCTTTGCCTGGGCGGACGTGCTGGTCTCGGGCATCGCCGTGGCCGTGCTGGTGGTCGCCGAAGGCCGCAGGCTGGCGATGCCGCGGCTGTGGCTGCCGCTGTCGTGCCTGCTGGTCGGGCCGTCGCTGGCGTTGCCGCTGTTCCTGTATCTGCGCGAACGGCATCGCGCGGCGGCGCCGCTTCGCCGGGCGCACTGAGTCGCCCGCGACGGACGCCAGCGCGGGCCGCAGGCCGGCGCTGCGGCCACCGTCGGCAGGACACCGCCATCGCCGCAGCGGGCCCGCCACGCGGGCGTACGCGGCAGCAGACGCCAGAACGCAAAGGCCCGGCATGCGCCGGGCCCTGCGTCGGTTGCCAGCCGCACTACCGGCGGTTTACCAGATGACCACGCGCTTGTCGTCGCCACGCACCATCGCATCACCCGCCTTGCACTGGAACGCTGCGGCGAAGGACGGCATGTTCGACGGCGCACCGTTGGCGCGGAAGTTGGCCGGTGCGTGCGGATCGGTGTTCAGGCGCACGCGCAGCTCGCCCTCGGTGAAGTTGCGGCGCCACACCGTGGCCCAGTTCATGAAGAAACGCTGGTCCTGGCTGTAGCCGTCGACGGCCACGTTCTTCGTCGGGTCTTCCTTGAGCGCCATTTGCAGCGCGTCGTAGGCCACGGTCAGGCCACCGAGGTCGCCGATGTTCTCGCCCAGGGTCAGCTTGCCCTTCACGTTCACCCCGGGCAGCGCCTCGTAGCCATCGAACTGCGCGACCAGCTGGTCGGTGCGGCCGTTGAAGGCGCTGCGGTCGGCGTCGGTCCACCAGTTGTCGAAGTTGCCGTTGGCGGCGAACTGGCTGCCCGAGTCGTCGTAGCCGTGCATCATTTCGTGGCCGATCACCGCGCCGATGCCGCCGTAGTTCAGCGCCGGGTCCGCCTTGGCGTCGAAGAACGGCGGCTGCAGGATCGCGGCCGGGAACACGATCTCGTTCTTGGTCGCGTTGTAGTAGGCGTTGACCGTCTGCGGGGTCATGCCCCACTCGGTCTTGTCCACCGGCTTGCCGATCTTGTCCAGCATGTAGCGGTAGTTGAACGCGCGCGCGGCCTGCATGTTGCCCAGGTAGCTGTCGCCGCGGGTGGCCAGGCCCGACCAGTCACGCCACTTGTCCGGATAGCCGATCTTGGGGTGAAGCTGGCCCACTTCTCCAGCGCCTTCTTCCTGGTTTCCTCGCCCATCCACGGCAGGGTCTCCAGGCGCGCCTTGAGCGCGGCCGACAGGTTCTCCACCAGGTGCTGCATGGCCACCTTGGACTCGGCCGGGAACACCGCGTCCACGTACAGCTGGCCGAGCGCCTCGCCCATCGCGCCGTTGACCGACTCCAGCACGCGCTTCCAGCGCGGCTGCATTTCCTGCTGGCCGCGCAGGGTCTTGCTGAAGAAATCGAAATTGGCCTGCTCGAAGGCCTTGCTCAGGTACGGCGCCGCGTTGTCCACGGTGTGGAAGCGCAGGTAGGCCTGCCAGGTGCTGGCCGGCACCTCCGCCAGCATCTTGTCGAGCTCGGCGAAGAAGCCCGGCTGCGCCAGCGAGAACTTGTCCTTGGCCGGCACCTTCAGGGTGTCGAACAGCGCGGTCCAGCTGAAGTTCGGCGTCTGCCGGTCGGCGTCGGCGGCACTGACCGGGTTGTAGCGCTTGGCCGGGTCGCGCAGTTCGATGCGCGACAGCGACGCCTTGGCCAGCCGGGTTTCGAACGCCATGACCGCCTGGGCCTGTTCCTTGGCCTGCGCGGCCTCCACGCCCGACAGCACCAGCATCCGTTCGATGTAGGCGACATAGGCCTCGCGGATCCCGGCCTGCGATTCGTCGAAGTAGTAGCCCTTTTCCGGCAGGCCCAGGCCGCCCTGGCCGACATAGGCGATGACATTGCCCGAGTCCTTGAAGTCCGGGCTGGCATACAGCGAGAACAGGAAACCCTGGCCCTGGGCGTAGGCCTGGCGCAGGTAGCCGGCGATGGCGGCGCTGTCGTTGAGCGCGGCGATCTTGTCCAGCTCCGGCTGCAGCGGGGTGATGCCGGCGGCCTCGATCGCGGCCTCGTCCGAGCCGGTCTTCCAGATGTCGCCGATCTGCGCCTGCACGGTGCCGGCCTTGGCGTTGGCCGCGGCGGCCTGCTGCACCAGCGCGTGCTGCACCTCCAGCGAGCGCTCGCGCAGGATCTCGAAGCTGCCCCAGGTCACCTGGTCGCCCGGCACCGGGTTGGCCTTGAGCCACTTGCCGTTGACGAAGCCATTGAGGTCGGCGCAGGCCGACACCGCCGGGTCCAGGTCGGCCACGTTGAACGCCACCGACGGGGTCTTGATCTGCGACAGGTCGAACGCCGGCTTGGCGGCCGCGTCGGCGGCGGGCGGTGCGGCGTCGCTGTTGCCGCCGCAGGCGGCCAGCGAGGCGGCGATGGCGACGGTCAGGGACAACGGGACGAGCTTGGAAAGGGTCATGCGGATCTCCGGCCTTGCAGGGAACGCCGCGCCTGCGCGCGGCCAATCCGCGAGCGTAGGCGATGGCGCCCGCCCGCGGATAGGCCGAAGGTCATGCCGCGCCGATGCGCGGCTCAGCCGCGACGCGCGGCCTCGATCGCGGCGATGTCGATCCTGCGCATGCCCATCATCGCCTCGAACGCACGCCTGGCCGCGGCCGGGTCGGGATCGCTGATGGCGGCGGTCAGCGCGCGCGGCGTGATCTGCCAGGACAGGCCCCACCTGTCGCGGCACCAGCCGCAGGCACTCTCCTGCCCGCCATTGCCGACGATCGCGTTCCACAGGCGGTCGGTTTCGGCCTGGTCGTCGGTAGCAACCTGGAACGAGAACGCCTCGCTGTGACGGAACGCAGGGCCGCCGTTGAGGCCCAGGCAAGGGATGCCGAGCACCGTGAACTCGACCGTGAGCACATCGCCCTGGCGGCCGGCGGGGTAATCGGCGGGCGCGCGATGCACGGCACCCACGCGGCTGTCGGGAAACGTCGCCGCATAAAACGTGGCGGCATCCAGGGCGGTACCGTCGTACCACAGGCAGATCGTGTTCTTGCCGGTCATCGCGCTGCTCCTCGTCGGGAAAGGCCTGCCGGCCGGGCAGCGCGCACGCGCCACCGCACCGGCCAGGTGGAGCCTAGCGCAGCATCACGCATCCTGCCGTCATGGTCCGGCGAGCCGACGCGGGCAGTACCTCGGGACCCTTCGCAACCGGCAACCCGCACATCGCGCGGCCCCGGGGCGGCGTGGCTCAGCCGTACCGCACCAGCGCGCCCAGTTCGCGCTCCAGCAGCGCCGGATCGGCGGCATTGAGTTCGATCAGGCGGCGCAGCGCGGTGATGCTGTCCAGGTCGATCTCGTCGCAGCGCAGGCCGACATGGCGCCCTTCCACGTGCACCACGGTGGCCTGCATGCGGATCGGCGTGTCCTGCGACAGTTCGACCTGCAGCTGGCAGCGCTCGTGCAGCCGGCAGTCGCCACCGGGTTCGGCCTCGAACAACGCCCCCTTGAGCGACACATCGTGCACCTGCCCGCCATGGATGCTGCCATCGGCGCGCACCAGCCAGGCCGGGGAATGGAAGGGTGCGCGCCAGAAGTGGCGCCGTTCCGTGGACGTGTTCATGCGCTCCCCCGTGCGTTGGATGGAACAACCGGCCGCAGCATAGCCCGGGCGCCCGGTCTTTCCACAAACCGTTGATCGGAAAGGGCTGTCGTGGATCTGGCGTGTGGCTGTCGTGGCCGGCCGCCACGACGCTGCGGCAGTGTGCCCGCTGCTTTGGCAGCATGGATGCGGTCACATGGACCAGGAACCGATGAAGATCGACAGCAACCGGATCAGGACACTGCGCGAAGCGCGCGGCTGGTCGCAGGAGCATCTGGCGGCCGTGGCCGGGTTGAGCCCGCGCACCGTGCAGCGGTTGGAAGCCGGGGGCAGGGCCGCGCACGAATCGCGGATGGCGGTGGCTGCCGCGCTGGGTGTGGAACCGGAACGATTGCTCGAAGCCGACACGCCGCCGCACGCAGCGACCGCTTCAATGCAGAACCCGGATCACCTTGAAAAGATCATTCCCTGGGCAATGCTCTTTCTGCTGGCATTGGCCTGGTTCGGCTACGGCGTCGGCAAGGATCTCGCCCTGCGCGACAACGCGCGCTGCGCCGACAATTCCGTCCAGTGCAAACGCTGAGCTGCCTCGCGACCGCGCCCGTCCCGTATCGGTACTGAAGGTGCATCGCTGGGCAGTGGGGGCGTCGGGTAACCGGCAGCGGCGGGGACACAAACGAGAACACCCGGCCGCAGCCGGGTGTCTCGATGCTTCAAGCAAGCCGGGGTTACTTCGCCTTGCCCTGGTTGGCCACCGCCTCGGCCGCCTTCTTGGCCGCTTCCGGGTCGCCCAGGTAGCGGAACGACTGCACGCTCAGGTCATCGTTCAGTTCGAACAGCAGCGGGATGCCGGTGGGAATGTTGAGCTCGAGGATCTCCTCGCGGCTGACATTGTTGAGGTACTTGTACAGCGCGCGCAGCGAGTTGCCGTGGGCGGTGACCAGCACGGTCCTGCCGTCCTTCAGCTGCGGGGCGATGGCATCGTGCCAGTACGGCAGCACCCGCTCCAGGGTGGTGGCCAGCGATTCGGTACCCGGCAGCGCATTGCGGTCCAGGCCGGCGTAGCGGCGGTCGTGGATCGGGTGGCCCGGGTCTTCCAGGTCCATCGGCGGCGGCGGGATGTCGTAGGAACGGCGCCATACCTTGACCTGTTCCTCGCCGTGTTTCGCGGCGGTCTCGGCCTTGTCCAGGCCCTGCAGGCCGCCGTAGTGGCGCTCGTTGAGACGCCAGGACTTGTTCACCGGCAGCCAGTCCTGGCCCAGCTCGGCCAGCGCCCCCTGCAGGGTGTGGATGGCGCGCTTGAGCACCGAGGTGTGGGCGACGTCGAACTGCAGCCCTTCCTCCTTCATCAGCCGGCCGGCGGCGGCGGCTTCGCGGCGGCCCTGCTCGGTCAGGTCCACGTCCACCCAGCCGGTGAAGCGGTTGTCGAGGTTCCACTGGCTCTGGCCATGGCGCAACAGCACGAGTTTGCGGGTCACTGCGAAAGTCTCCGGTCGGGGGAAGGCAACGCGCTGATTGTAGCCGCATCGCTCCGCGCGCCCCGCCTGCACTGCGCCGACACGGCGCGCATGGCAGGCTTGCCGCATGCGCTTTCCGCCCCCCGCCGACATCGCCCCCGCCGCCCTGGCCGCGCTGCGCCGCCAGCAGGTCGAACTGGCCGCGCAGGTGCGGCTGGACGACCGCCTGTCGGCGCTGCCGTCGCGCGTGGCCGGGGTGGACAGCGGCTTCGAGGACGAGGGCCGCACCACCCGTTCGGTGGCGGTGCGGGTCGATGGCGGCAGCCTGCAGCCGCTCGAATCGACCCTGGCGCGGCTGCCCACCGCCCTGCCCTACATCCCCGGCCTGCTCAGCTTCCGCGAGCTGCCGGCGGTGCTGCAGGCGCTGGCGCAACTGCGCGAGGCGCCGGAGCTGGTGCTGGTCGACGGCCACGGCATCGCCCACCCGCGCGGGCTCGGCATCGCCGCGCACCTGGGGGTGCTGACCGGCCTGCCCAGCATCGGCGTGGGCAAAAGCCGGCTGGTCGGCGAATACAGCGAACCCGGTCCGCAGCGGGGCGACCATGCGCCGCTGTCGCACAAGGGCCGCCAGGTCGGCTGGGTGCTGCGCAGCAAGCCGCGCTGCAACCCGCTGTTCATCTCCCCGGGCAACCATGTCTCGGTGGAGGCCTGCCTGCCGCTGGTGCTGGCCTGCCTCACCCGCTACCGCCTGCCAGAGCCCACCCGCCTGGCCGACCGCCTGGCCTCGCGCCGCGACCGCGGCGCGGCCTGAGCCCACCGCGGCAACGGTCCGTTACGGTCCCGCCGCCGACAACCGCGTGCGGCGCATGCCATCCTGCCCATCCCCGTACCGGAGCCCGCCCATGACCACGATCATCAGCCCCCGCGTCCATGACCTCGGCGGTTTCCAGGTGCGCCGCGCCGTGCCCACGCTGCAGGCGCGCAGCGTCGGGCCGTTCGTGTTCGTCGACCACATGGGCCCGGCGGTGTTCGCGCCCGGCCAGGGCATCGACGTGCGCCCGCATCCGCATATCGGCCTGGCGACGGTCACCTTCCTGTGGTCCGGGGCCATCGGCCACCGCGACACGCTCGGTTCGGAGCAGGTCATCCGCCCCGGCGACGTCAACTGGATGACCGCCGGCCGCGGCATCGCCCATTCCGAACGCACGCCGCCGCCCGAGCGCGCGCACGACCACCCGCTGCATGGCATGCAGACCTGGGTGGCGTTGCCCAAGGAACACGAGGAAACCGCGCCTGAGTTCCATCACTTCAGCGCGGCGCAGCTGCCGCAGCAGCACCGCGACGGCGCCTGGCTGCGGGTGATCGCCGGCCGCGCCTACGGCGAGGAATCGCCGGTGCGGGTGTTCGCCGACACCCTCAATGTCGCCATCGACCTGGAACCGGGCGCGGAGATCGACCTGGACGCCTCGCACGTGGAACGCGCGCTCTACGTGCTGGAGGGCCAGGCCCAGCTCGACGGCGTGGACATCCCGGTGCAGCACCTGGTGATCCCGGAGCCGGGCGCGCGCGGGCGCCTGCGCGCCATGACCCCGCTCAAGGCGATGCTGATGGGCGGCGAGCCGCTCGACGGCCCCGCCACCTGTGGTGGAACTTCGTTTCCAGCTCGAAGGAACGCATCGAACAGGCCAAGGACGACTGGCGCGAAGGCCGCTTCGGCACCATCCCCGGCGACGACAAGGAGTTCATCCCGCTGCCAGGCCGAGGGCCGGGTTAACGCTTTGGATACGCCGCCCCGCCGGTTCTTGGGTATGTTCGCGGTGCCCATTCCGGGTCATTGCGGGGGAGCGGACGATGAGCATGGGGAAACGACTGGCGGCCGAGTTCCTCGGCACCTTCTGGCTGGTGCTGGGCGGCTGCGGCAGCGCGGTGCTGGCGGCCAAGTTCGGCGGTGACGGCAATCCACTGGGGATCGGTTTCCATGGCGTGGCGCTGGCGTTCGGCCTGACCGTGCTGACCGGCGCGTATGCGTTCGGGCACGTCTCCGGCGCGCACTTCAATCCGGCGGTCAGTCTCGGCCTGTGGGCCGGGGGCCGTTTCGCCGGCAAGGACCTGGTGCCCTACATAGTCGCCCAGGTGCTGGGCGGCCTGCTGGCCGCCTTCATCCTGCTGCAGATCGCGCAGGGCCAGGCCGGGTTCGCCATTGACGGCACCCAGGCCGGCGCCTTCGCCAGCAACGGCTACGGCAGCCTGTCGCCGGGCGGCTACGGCGTGGCCGCCGCGTTCCTGTGCGAGGTGGTGATGACCGCCATGTTCCTGGTGGTGATCATGGGCGCCACCCACGGCAAGGCGCCGGCGGGCTTCGCGCCGATCGCCATCGGCCTGGCGCTGACCCTGATCCACCTGATCAGCATCCCGGTCACCAATACCTCGGTGAACCCGGCGCGCTCCACCGCCGTGGCGGTGTTCGCCGGGCCCGGCGCGATCGGCCAGCTGTGGCTGTTCTGGGTGGCGCCGCTGCTCGGGGCGCTGATCGGCGGCCTGGCCTACAAGTGGGTGGGCAGCGACACGCGCTGACGCCGCCTGCGGCCTGCACCGGCGACGGCCCCCGCGCGGGGCCGTCGTCGTTTCGGCCAGCGGCCGGTTTGCGGCGCCCGGCGTTTTTGTAATACCGTGGAAACACACTTGGCGCGCAACGGGGACGCGCGCATCGGGCAGGGGCAACAGCGCCCGCGGGTGTATCCGATTGCAGACAGACAACATTGCCGCCGCGCCCGCGGTGGCCGGCGTCCGGGGGACAACGCATGCTCAAACACGCTCGTATCGTTGCTTGCGCGCTGCTGCTGGCCGGCAGCGCCGCTGTTTCCGCCCAGCAGGCCGGGCAGTGCCCGCTGCTGCCGTCCGGCAGCGGCCTGCAGTGGCAGGAGCAGGCGCAGAGCGATTTCATCGTCTGCAAGGCCACCACCGGCGATGGCCGCACGGTACTGAACGTGATGCTGACCGGGCGCGACCCGGGGCTGAGCCTGGTGCGTGCGCTGCGCGCCGAAAAGGGCCGTTTCGCCGGCGAGGAACTGTACTGGTACAGGCTGGACATGGGCGGGCGCGACATGCCCGGGCTGGAGACGCGGCGCATCACCGCGGTCAAGCTCGACCGCAACCGCTACGCGCAGATCTGGATCGACGCCGGCGACGCCGCCGAGCTGGCCAGCCTGCAGCAGTTGACCGGCAGCCTCGGCGACGCGACCGCCAACTTCGCCGGCAAGTAACGCCCCGCCGGCGCGGTCCCGGCGGTCATGCCGGGCCGCGCGCGGCGCTCAGAAGCGGCCTTCCTGGTAGTCGATGAAGGCCTGCATCAACTGTTCGCGGGTGTTCATCACGAACGGCCCGTGGCGCGCCACCGGTTCGCGCAGCGGGCGCCCGGCCACCACGATCAGCCGCGCACCGTCGGTGCCGGCGCGCAGGCGCAGCCCGCGACCGCCGCCGAGCACCGCCAGCTCGTGCCGCGCCACTTCACGCGCGGCCTCGCCGTCGCCCAGGGTCAGCCCGCCCTCGAACACGTAGGCGAAGGCGTTGTGCCCGTCCGGCAGGTCGTAGGCCCAGTCACGCCCCGGCGCCAGTTCCACGTCCAGGTACAGCGGATCGGTGGCCGGCTGCACGATCGGGCCATGCACCTCGCCCACCTGCCCGGCGATCACCTTGACCGTGACGCCCTCGGCCGGGGCCACCTGCGGAATGCGGTCCGGGGCGAACTCCTGGTACTTCGGCTCGGTCATCTTGTCGCGCGCGGGCAGGTTCACCCATAGCTGGAAACCGCGCATGCGCCCGGATTCCTGCTCGGGCATTTCCGAATGCACCAGGCCGCGGCCGGCGGTCATCCACTGCACGCTGCCGGGCGTGAGCAGGCCTTCGTTGCCGTGGTTGTCGCGATGGCGCATGCGTCCGTCGAGCATGTAGGTAACGGTCTCGAAGCCGCGGTGCGGGTGCTCCGGAAAGCCGGCGATATAGTCCTCCGGGCGGTCGGTGCCGAACTCGTCGAGCATCAGGAACGGGTCCAGATCGGGCAGCGCCGGGGTGCCGATCACCCGGGTCAGGCGCACGCCGGCACCGTCGGAGGTGGGCATCCCGCGGATGCTGCGCAGCACCCGCGCGAGGTTGTGGTCGCTCATGGTCAAGCCTCCCTTGTGATCTCCCGACAATGGGCGCCGGCCATGGCCGCGCCAATCGCCATCTCCGCAACCGATTGTTCCAGCACCGGCGTCGGTGTCGCGTTGCCGGGCGGTCCCACCCCGGCAGCCGCGCCGGCTAAGACCAAAGTCGCACGCCGCCGGGGCGCCGGAGCGTTGACCCCCGGCCGCGGCGGGAGGACTCTTGCAACGGTCTTCCCGCGAGGTGACTCGATGAAAGGTTTCTCCAAGGCCGGCTGGGCGCTGCTGTCCCTGATCGGCGCATTCTGCCTGGGTGTCGTGGCGCTGCGCCGCGGCGAACACATCAACGCATTGTGGATCGTGGCCGCGGCGGTGTCGCTGTACCTGGTCGCGTTCCGCTACTACGGGCTGTTCATCGCCAACAAGGTGCTGGGCGTGGACCCGACCCGCGCCACCCCGGCGGTGATCCACAACGACGGCCTGGATTACGTGCCGACCAACAAGCACGTGCTGTTCGGCCACCACTTCGCCGCGATCGCCGGCGCCGGCCCGCTGGTGGGCCCGGTGCTCGCCGCGCAGATGGGCTACCTGCCAGGCACGCTGTGGCTGATCGCCGGCGTGGTGCTGGCCGGCGCGGTGCAGGACTTCATGATCCTGTTCATCTCCAGCCGCCGCAATGGCCGTTCGCTCGGTGACCTGGTGCGCGAGGAAATGGGGCCGGTGCCCGGCACCATCGCCCTGTTCGGCGTGTTCATGATCATGATCATCATCCTCGCGGTGCTGGCGATGATCGTGGTCAAGGCGCTGGCCGACAGCCCCTGGGGCATGTTCACGGTCATGGCCACGATGCCCATCGCCATCCTGATGGGGCTGTACATGCGCTACATCCGCCCGGGCAAGATCGGCGAGATCTCCCTCGTCGGCCTGGTCCTGCTGCTGGCGGCGATCTGGTACGGCGGCAGGGTCGCCGCCGACCCGGTGCTGGGGCCGATGTTCACCTTCACCGGCGTGCAGATCACCTGGATGCTGATCGGCTATGGTTTCGTCGCCGCGGTGTTGCCGGTGTGGCTGCTGCTGGCACCGCGCGACTACCTGTCCACCTTCCTCAAGATCGGCACCATCGTCGGCCTGGCGATCGGTATCCTGATCGTGATGCCGGAACTGAAGATGCCGGCGCTGACCCAGTTCACCGACGGCAGCGGCCCGGTATGGAAGGGCGGCATGTTCCCGTTCCTGTTCATCACCATCGCCTGCGGTGCGGTGTCCGGCTTCCATGCGCTGATTTCCTCCGGCACCACGCCCAAGCTGCTGGCCAACGAAGGCCACGCCGCCTACATCGGCTACGGCGGCATGCTGATGGAATCGTTCGTGGCGATCATGGCGATGGTCGCGGCCTCGATCATCGAGCCGGGCATCTACTTCGCCATGAACAGCCCGGCGGCGGTGATCGGCACCGATGTGGCCAACGCCGCGCAGGTGGTCAGCAGCTGGGGCTTCACCATCTCGCCGGAGCAGTTGACCGCTACCGCCGCCGAGATCGGCGAGAACACCATCCTCTCGCGCGCCGGCGGTGCGCCGACCCTGGCGGTGGGCATCGCCCAGATCCTGCACGCGGTGCTGCCGGGCGACGGCATGATGGCGTTCTGGTACCACTTCGCGATCCTGTTCGAAGCGCTGTTCATCCTCACCGCGGTGGACGCCGGCACCCGCTCGGGCCGCTTCATGCTGCAGGACCTGCTGGGCAACTTCGTGCCGGCGCTGCGCCGCACCGACTCGTGGGTGGCCAGCTTCATCGCCACCGGCGGCTGCGTCGCGCTGTGGGGCTACTTCCTGTACCAGGGCGTGACCGACCCGCTGGGCGGCATCAACATGCTGTGGCCGCTGTTCGGCATCGCCAACCAGATGCTGGCCGGCGTCGCGCTGATGCTGTGCGCGGTGGTGCTGTTCAAGGCCAAGAAGGAAAAGTACGCCTGGGTGCCGATCATCCCGGCGATCTGGCTGCTGGTGTGCACCACCGCCGCCGGCTTCATCAAGATCTTCTCCGCCGAGCCGGCGGTGGGCTTCCTGGCGCAGGCGCACAAGTACCGAGACGCCATCGCCGCCGGCAACCTGCTGCCGCCGTCCAAGGACTTCGGGCAGATGCAGCAGGTGATGGTCAACAACTACATCAACGCCGGCCTCACCGCGCTGTTCCTGTTCGTGGTGTTCGCGGTGCTGGTGTATTCGGTCAGGACCATCGCCGCCGCGCGCCGCTCGCCGGTGCGCACCGACCATGAAACGCCGTACGTGGCACTGAAGCCGCACGAGGTGGACCTGTAATGGGCACCGCGCTGGTCCCGGCCGGCCAGCACCAGGCGTTCCGCCGCACCTGGCGGCGCCTGGTGCAGACCGCGCGCCTGTGCTGCGGCGTGCCGGACTACGACAACTACGTGCGGCACATGCGCGAGAAACACCCCGAGCGCGAGGTCATGGACTACAAAACCTTCTTCCGCGAGCGCCAGGAAGCGCGCTTCGGCGGCGGCAAGGGCTTCCGCTGCTGCTGAAGCCCCGGTGCCGGGCCCGGAAGAACGAAGGCCGCCGTGAGGCGGCCTTCGTCATGCCCGGGGTGGCAGCGCCGGATACTAAGTGATGGGCATCAGGCGCCGGCCATCCACTTGAGCATCAACCCGGTGATGTAGGCCAGCACCGTGCCGGTGGCATAGCCCACCGTACCCAGCAGCACGCCCACCGGCGCCAGGCTGGGATGGAACGCCGCCGCAACCACCGGTGCCGACGCGGCCGCGCCGACATTGCCCTGCGAACCGATGGCCAGGAAGAACATCGGCGCCTTGAGCAGGCGCCCGACCACGTACAGCAGCAGCACGTGGGTGCCCATCCAGATCACCCCCAGCAGGAACAGCCACGGCCGTTCCAGCAGCGACAGCAGGTCCATCTGCATGCCGATGCAGGCGATCAGGAAGTACAGGAACAGGGTGCCGATCCGCGAGGCGCCGACCGCTTCCAGTTCGCGCGCGCGGGTGAAGCTCAGCGCCAGGCCGGCGAAGGTAGACAGCATCACCACCCACACGAACTGGTTGTCCAGCGACGCCTGCCTGGCGAAGCTGAGGTTGGCCGAACACCACGCCGCCAGCGGCGCGGCCAGCGCATGCGCCGCGCCCACCACGCCCAGGCCGACGCCGACGATGATCATCAGGTCGGTCAGGGTGGGAATCCGCGCGCTGCGGGCCTGGTAGTCGGCGATGCGCCGCTTCATGTCGTCGATGGCCGAGGTATCGGCGCCGTTGCGCGCATCGATGGACTGGGCGCGCCCGGCCAGCCAGATCAGCGCCGGCATCAGCAGGATGCTGGCGCAGACCACGTCCACCACCGCGAACTGGCCGAAGGTGGTGGCATCGACATTGAAGGTCTCGCGCATCGCGGCCATGTTGGCGCCGCCGCCGATCCAGCTGCCGGCCAGCGCGGCCATGCCGGCCCAGGTATCCCCGGCCACGGTGGGCGGGTGGATCAGCTTCATCGCCTGGAAGGACACCAGCGCGCCCAGCATGATGCCCACGGTGCCGGTGACGAACATCACCAGCAGCTTCGGGCCGAGCCGGGCGATGCCCTTCAGGTCGATCGACAGGGTCAGCAGCACCAGTGCCGCCGGCAGCAGCACGTCGCGGGCGATCGGGTTGTAGAGCTTGGTGCCATGGCCGTCGATCAGGCCGGCGGTGTTGTAGATCGCCGGCACGAAGTAGCACAGCAGCAGGCCGGGCACCCAGGTGAAGACTTTGCGCCAGAACGGGGTCGGCCCGCTGGCCAGCCAGAAGATCAGCGCCAGGGTCGCGGCGATGAGTCCCAGTCCGACGATGTCGTTGCTGATGAGGGCGGGGGTGCTTTCGGTCGGCATACGGCCTGTTCCTGTCGATCGAAGGGAAACAAAAACGCCACGTTGATGACGTGGCGTGGGGGAGCGAAGCCTAGCATGCCGGCGGTGGCGTTGGGCCCGGCGGCGGGAGGCCCTGCCTGCCGCCGCGCGGGGCGATGCCGGTGCGGGCGCCGCCGCGCGGTGGCGGGGAACCGGGCCAAGCGCTCAGCCCGCTCCCGCCATCGCGCGCAGGGTGATGCCGACCACGTAGGCCGCGCCGGTACCCACCGCGTAGCCCAAGGTGCCGAGCAGCACGCCCACCGGGGCCAGCGCCGGATGGAACGCCGAGGCCAGCACCGGCGCCGAGGCCGGGCCGCCGATGTTGCTCTGCGAGGCGATCGCGAAATAGAAGAACGGCACCCGCAGCAGCTTGCCGGCCAGCCACAGCAGCACGATGTGCACGCCGATCCACAGCACGCCCAGGGCGAACAGCCACGGCTTCTCCAGCAGCGCCAGCAGGTCCATCTGCATGCCGATGCAGGCGATCAGGAAGTACAGGAACATCGACCCCCACTTGGAGGCGCCCACGCCTTCGAGCTCGCGCGCGCGGGTGAAGCTCAGGCCCAGGCCGATGAGCGTGGCCAGCAGCACCACCCAGACGAACGGCTTGTCCAGGCTCACCGAGGCCGACCAGCCGACATGCGCGGCGAACCAGGCCGACAGCGGCCCGGCCACCGCGTGCGAGATCGCCACCGCGCCGAACGCCACGCCCGCCATCACCATCAGGTCGCCCAGCGCGGGAATCCGCGCGTGTTGCGCCTGGTAGCTGGCGACGCGGTCGCGCAGGTCGTCCAGGGCGGTGGTGTCCGCGCCGCTGCGCCGGTCCAGCGCCGGGGCGCGCGAGGCGAAGAAGATCAGCACCGCCATCCACACGTAGCCGACGCCGACGTCGACCACCGCGAACTGGCCGAAGGTGGTCGCGTCGACCTCGAAGATCTCCTTCATCGCCAGCATGTTGGCGCCGCCGCCGATCCAGCTGCCGGCCAGCGCGGCCATGCCGCCCCAGGTGCTGCCGGCCACCGTCTCGGGATGGACCACGCCCATCAGCCAGAACGCCACCAGCGCGCCGAGCATGATGCTCAGCACCGCCGCCACGTACATGGCCAGCATCTTCCAGCCCAGGCCGAGGATGCCCTTCAGGTCGATGGACAGCGTGAGCAGCACCAGCGCCGCCGGCAGGAACACGTCGCGTGCGATCGGGTTGTAGAGCCGGGTGGTCTCGCCGTCGATCAGCCCGAAGGTGTTGTAGACCCCGGGAATGAAGTAGCACAGCAGCAGCGCCGGCACGACGCCGTAGAACTTCCTGAGCAGCCGGTTGCTGCTGGTCGATGTCCAGAAAATCGCGCCCAGCGTGGCGGCGATCAGGCCGAACACGATGATGTCGTTGCTGATGAGTGCGCCGGATGCGGCTGCCGTCATCGTCTGTTCCCCTGGTTGCATGAGCGGGGCAACGCCCCTGCCCGATCAAGAAAGCCTGCAGCGCGGCCGCTCCGTGCAGGAGACGGGGATTGCGCAGGACCCATCACCACGGCGACTCCCTCGCCCCCACCCCGCGCGTCCACGCGCCGGGCACCACGTCACTTCACCGCCGGACCGGCGGCGTGTCCCGTCCGGGCGTCACCCCGGCGCCGGTTGCCGCGGGCGATGGCCGCGCACTGCCGCGCATGCCCGGCAGCCCAGCCAACGGGCCTTGGGCGAACCGGGCCGGCGCCGCGGGCGGGCGCGGCGTGCCGTGCGTACCGGCAACCGGCCCCCATCGCCGGCGGCCCGGCAACCGCGGCATGCGCGGCGGATGCCTGAGGCTGGAAGGCCGCGCGCGCCGCTTTCCCGCGGCCCGGCCACGGGCGAGCGCGTGCCGGCGCGCCGGGTGGCGGCCCCCGGAACAAAAGGGCGCGCCGATGGCGCGCCCCTCCCCGCACGGGGTCATTGCCCGATGTGCTGCTTCAGCCAGGCATTGACCGTGTCGTGCCACTGCACGCTGTTGTGCGGCTTGAGCACCCAGTGGTTCTCGTCCGGGAAGTACAGGAACCTGGATTCGATGCCCTTGCGCTGCAGCGCGGTGAAGGTGGCCAGGCCCTGCTCCACCGGGATGCGGTAGTCCAGCTGGCCCTGCACCACCAGCATCGGCTTGCGCCAGTTGGCGACGTGGTTGACCGGGTTGAACTTCTCGTAGTTCTGCGGGACGTCGTACGGGGTGCCGCCCTGCTCCCACTCGGTGAACCACAGCTCCTCGGTGGCATAGCCCATCGCGCGCTGGTCGAACACGCCGTCATGGTTGACCAGGCACTTCCACGGCTCGTTCCAGTTGCCGGCGATCCAGTTGACCATGAAGCCGCCGTAGCTGGCGCCCAGCGCACACGCCTTGTCGCCGTCGAGGAAGCCGTACTTCTGCTGCGCCGCGGCCCAGCCCTTCTGCAGGTCTTCCAGCGGGCGGTCGCCCCAGTGCTGGCTGATCGCGTCGGTGAACGCCTGGCCATAGCCGGTGGAGCCATGGAAATCGATCATCACCACCGCATAGCCCTGGCCGGCGTAGGTCTGCGGGTTCCAGCGGTAGCTCCAGCCGTTGCCGAAGCTGCCCTGCGGGCCACCGTGGATCAGGAACGCGACCGGGTACTTGCGGCCGGCCTGGTAGTCGTGCGGCTTGACCACGTAGCCGTGCACGGTCTCGTCGTTCCAGCCCTTGAACGAGAACTGCTCGAAATCACCGAAAGCCACCTCCGGCAGCATCTCGCCGGCGCTGGGGTGATCGCGCGCAGCGGCGCGCCGGCAGCGGGGGTGCCGGTGAACACCTGGTCGCCGCTCTTGAGCGAGTTGCGGGTGAAGGCCAGCGTCTGCCCGGCCACGTCGAAGGACGAAATGCTGCCCTCGCCGACCACCTTGCTGACCGCGCCATCGGCCACCTGCACCGCGAACAGCGGGTGCTCGCCCATGTCCTGCGCGGTGGTGTACAGGGTGGCGCCATCGGCCGACAGGGTGATGCCGTCGGCCGAGCGGTCCCACTGCGGGGCGATCTCGCGGGTCTTGCCGCTGGCCAGGTCCAGCGCCATCAGGCCGAAGCGGTCGGCTTCGAAGCCCGGGCGCTTCATCGCGCGGTAGTACAGGGTCTTGCCGTCGGCGCTGAACACCGGGCCGGCGTCCCACGCCGGGTTGGCGGCGGTCAGGTTGACCGGTGCGGCCTTGCCGCTGGCGTCGAGCTTGTACAGGTCGAAGTTGGTCGACCACGGCTCCTGCCGGCCCTGCACGCGGATGCTGGCGACCACCGAGGTTCCATCCGGCGACCACACGAAGTCCTCGTTGCCGCCGAACGGCTTGGACGGCGCGTCGCCGGCCAGGCCGGCACTGATCGCCGTGGCGGTCTTGCCCGCGGCCGCGCCGGCGGCCGGCAGCGGCGCCACGAACAGGGTGTTGCGGCGGCCGTCGGCCCAGGTATCCCAGTGGCGCACGAACATGCTGTCGAACACGACGCCGCTGCTCTTGGATTGTTCGCGCTGCTTGAGCCGGGTGGCGGTGCAGGCCAGGTCCGAAGCGCACTCCTGGAACGCGCCGGCGCTGAACAGCACGCGGTCGCCCTGCGGCGAGACCCGGTAGCTGTCCACGTCCAGCGCGAAGTCGGTCAGCTGGCGCGGCGCGCCGCCGGCCACCGGCATTGCGTACAGCTGCTGGCTGCCGTTCTTGGCGCTGAGGAAGTACACGGTGCGGCCATCGGCCGACAGTGCGGCCGAGTTGACGTTCCAGCCCTCCGGCGAGAGCCGCTTCGGCGGTGCCAGGTCGCGGGTGCGCAGGTCGCGGATCCACAGGCTGCTGCTGGCCTTCAGGTCGGCGTCGACCACGCGCTTGGCGAAGATCACCTGCGCGCCATCGGCGGTGAGCAGCGGCGCGGACACGCGGTCCAGCTTCACCATGTCGCGGACTTCGAAGCCGCGGGCGCTGGCCAGCGAGGGCAGCGCGGCAAGCAGGCACAACGGCAACAGGGCGTGACGGAGCTTCATGGGATTCTCCCGGAACAAGGCAGGCAAACCATGGATGGTAGGCGCGGCCGGGCGCCGCGCGCAAAGGCTTGAAGTCATGCCTGGCCCCCCGCAACGACAAGGCCCCGCCGGAGCGGGGCCTTGCGCGGTCGATCATCGCCCGGGTGCGGGCATCAGCCCTTGGCCGGCGTCGCCTGCTCGCCCTTGCGGCCGACCCGGTACAGCAGCCAGCCGACCAGGAACAGCACCGCCAGGCCCACCCACTGCGCCGCGGCGCCGAGGCTGAGCGGCAGCGCCAGCACGTCCGGGTTCTGGGTGATCACGATGGGCAGGGCGATGGCGATGCCCATCAGCGCCTCGCCGGTGATCAGGCCGGCGGAGAACAGCACGCCGGGGCGATGCACGCGGTCCAGCGCCTCTTCGTCGTCGGCGCGCACCTTGTGGAAGCGCGCGACCAGGTGGGCCAGCAGACCGCCGAGGAAGATCGGCACCATCAGCTCCAGCGGCAGGTAGATGCCGATGGCCGCGGCCAGCACCGGCACGCGGAAGCGCTTGCCGGTCTTCTTCAGCCAGCCGTCGATGGCGATCACCACCGCGCCGATCACGCCGCCGATGATGATCATGGTCCAGGGCAGGTCGCCGCCGAACAGGCCCTTGGCGACCGAGGCCATCAGGTTGGCCTGCGGCGCCGGCAGGGTCTTGGAGCCGATGCCATAGGCCTCCTGCAGCAGGTTCAGCACCGGTGCCATGATCAGCGCGCAGGAGAACGCGCCGATGCCCAGCATCAGCTGCTGCTTCCACGGCGTGGCACCGACCAGGTAACCGGTCTTGAGGTCCTGCAGGTTGTCGCCGCCGACCGCGGCCGCGCAGCACACCACCGCGCCGATCATGATCGCCGCCACCGCGCCCAGCGGCGCGCCGCCGACCTGCACCTTGCCGTCGTCGCCCAGCAGCATCAGCAGCACCACCGAGGCGAACAGGATGGTGGCGATGGTGATGCCCGAGACCGGGTTGTTGGACGAGCCCACCAGGCCGGCCAGGTAGCCGGACACCGAGACGAACAGGAAGCCGGCCACGATCATGATGATCGTCATCGGCACGCTGACCAGCCACTGGCCGACGATGGCCTGGTACAGCGCCAGCAGCGGCAACACGAACAGCACCAGCGCCACCAGCATCCACTTCATCGGCAGGTCGCGCTCGGTCTCGGCCAGGGGCACCGCGCCGGCACTCTTGCGCGCGGCGGCGAAGCCGCTCTTGATCCCGGCCAGCAGCGACTTGCGCAGCGAGAACAGCGTCCACACCCCGCCCACCAGCATCGCGCCGACGCCGAGGAAGCGGATCTTGGACGACCAGATGGCGAACGCCGCATCGGCCGCCGGCGCGCCGGCGATGCCGGCGGCCAGTTGTGGATCACTGCCCAGGAACAGCGCGTGGTACAGCGGGATGGCGATGTGCCAGGACAGGATCGCGCCGGACAGCACCACGATGCCGACATTGAGGCCGACGATGTAGCCCACGCCCAGCAGCGCCGGCGACAGCCCGGTGCCGAGGTAGCCGATCACCTTGTTGTTGGCGAAGTAGCCGGCGACCGCCCAGCTGTCGGGAATCACCTTCAGGCCATTGGCTGCGGCCAGCTTGACCACGCCGCCGATGGCGGCCGACAGGCCGAGGATCTTCAGCCCCGGCCCGGGGTTCTCGCCGGCCTTGAGCACTTCGGCCGCGGCCTTGCCTTCGGGGAACGGCAGCGGTTCCTCGACGATCATCGAGCGCCGCAGCGGCACCGAGAACAGCACGCCGAGCAGGCCGCCGAGGCCGGCGATGCCCAGCACCCACCAGTATTTGAAGTCGGGCCAGTAGCCCATCAGGATCAGCGCCGGGATGGTGAAGATCACGCCCGCGGCGATCGACGAACCGGCCGAGGCGCCGGTCTGGACGATGTTGTTCTCGAGGATGGTGCCGCCGCCGAGCAGGCGCAGCACGCCCATCGAGACGACCGCGGCGGGAATGGCCGTGGCCACGGTCAGGCCCGCGAACAGGCCCAGGTAGGCGTTGGCGGCGGACAGCACCACCGCCAGCACGATGGCCAGGACCACCGCGCGGAAGGTGAGCTGCGGGGGTGCAGCATTGTTCATGGAAATTTCCGGCTGGCAAAAAACGTTGCCACGCTAACGTCCGCTTAACGGCAAGTCCAGCCGTACCGCAGCATGCGCGACGTGCCATGCGGCCTGTCGCGCCCCGGCACCGGGCCACGGCGACACCCGCATCCGCGCCCGCCCGGCGGCCGGGCCAGCGCATGCGCCGGGCGGGCGCCGCCGGGCCCGTCTTCCGCCCGGCTCCTATACTTGCCGCCGACTCCGCAGCCGGCGCCCCGATGCACGCAACTCCCGCCTCCCCGTCCAGCGACTTCCTCGGCCACCCCAAGGGGGTCTACGTCTGCTTCTTCACCGAAATGTGGGAGCGCTTTTCGTTCTACGGGATGAAGGCGCTGCTGCTGCTGTACCTGACCAAGTACCACCTGTTCGGCGACAAGGCCGGGCTGGACCTGCTGGGCGCCTACGGCGGGCTGGTGTACTGCGTGCCGGTGTTCGGCGGCCTGCTCGCCGACCGCTGGCTGGGCATGCGCAAGGCGGTGGTGTTCGGCGGCATCCTGCTGGTGCTCGGCCACCTGGGCATGGCCTTCGAGGGCCACGCCGCGCACCGCGTCGGCGGCGAGGTGGTGCGCGATGACGCCGCGCTGGGCGCGACCTACCTGTCGCTGGCGCTGATCGTGATGGGCGTGGGCTTCCTCAAGCCCAACATCTCCACCATCGTCGGCAAGCTGTACCCGGACAACGACCCACGCCGCGATTCGGGCTTCTCGCTGTTCTACGCCGGCATCAATCTCGGCGCGCTGTTCGCCTCGCTGGTCTGCGGCTTCCTCGGCGAGGCCTACGGCTGGAAATACGGCTTTGGTGCCGCCGGCATCGGCATGCTGGTCGGCCTGGCCATGTTCCTGTGGGGGCAGAAATACCTGCAGGGCCACGCCGAGCCGCCACGGCCGCAGGCGCTGCGCGAGCGGGTGGCCGGACTGCCGCGCGAATGGCTGATCTACGCCGTCGCCATCGCCGGGGTGATGCCGGTGGCGGCGCTGATGTGGGCCGCGGCCAACGGCGCCTTCGCCCTGGGCGGCGAAATCAGCCTGGCGCTGATGCTGATGGTCGTGGTGCTGGGCGGCGTGCTGCTGTGGTTCGCCTGGTTCACCGGTACCCGCTGCACCCCGGTACAGCGCCAGCAGATGATCGCGCTGATGGCGCTGATCTTCATGGCACTGGTGTTCTTCACCCTGTACGAACAGACCTACGGTTCGTGGGTCACCTTCACCGACCGCCTGCTGAGCAAGGACCTGGTGCCGTCGCTGGTGATCCGCGACGGCACCCCGCTGCCGTGGTCGATCGCTTCGCTGCTGCTGGCGCCGCTGGGTTTCGTGGTCGCCGCGCGCCTGTCCGAACGCACCCCCGGCTCGGGCGCGCCGCGCCTGCTGTTCGCCATCATCGTCGCGGCGATGCTGGTGCTGCTGCTGCGCGATTGCCTGGTGCTGCCACAGACCGCCGGTTCGCTGACCTACCTGGGCGCGCTGTTCCTGGTACTGCTGGCGCCACTGTTCGCCGCGTTGTGGGCGTGGCTGGACCGGCGCGGGCTGGATCCGTCCAAGCCGGTGAAATCCTCGTTCGGGCTGCTGTTCGGGGCGCTGTCGTTCGTGCCGCTGGCACTGGCCGCGCAGCAGGTCGGTGCCAGCGGGCAGATGGCCAGCGTGTGGTGGCTGGTGCTGGCCTACCTGGTCCTGGAGATCGGCGAGATGTGCCTGTCGCCGGTGGGACTGTCGGCCGTCACCCAACTGGCGGCCCCGCGCGTGGTCAGCCTGATGATGGGCACCTGGTTCCTGGCCACCGCCTTTTCCGAAACCCTGGCCGCACTGTTCGGCAAGCTCGCCGCCATCGACGTGCCCGAAGGCGAAGTGATGGACATCGCGCAGGCCGCGGCCCGCTACGAACACCTGTTCTGGCTGCTGATGTGGATCGGCCTGGGCTGCGCCGTGCTCGCCCTGCTCGCCGCGCCGCTGCTGAAGCGGATGATGCACGGGGTGCGCTGAGGGCGCGCCCTGGCCGGAACCCCAACGGCGCCACTCGGCGCCGTTGGGGTCATGGCGGGCATGCGCCCCTACTTCGCGGTGTCGCCGCCCAGGTGCCGCGACAGGAACGCCAGCAGCCGGGTGTAGTACTCGCGCTGGTGCGGCTCGGTGTAGAAGCCGTGGCCTTCGGTGTCGTAGTACAACGCTTCGACCGGCACGCCCGCCTTCTTCAACGCGGCCTCCATCATCCGGGTATGTTCGACCGGGGCGATCTCGTCCTCGCCGCCCGCCGCCAGGAACACCGGCACCTTGATCCGATCGGCCAGGCGGTTGGGCGAAACCGCCGCCAGCGCGGCCATGTCCTCGCCCACCCAGTCCCTGGACCAGTTACCCAGGCTGCGGCGCTTGCGGCCGTCCTGGCGCTGCATCATCGGCAGGTCGTAGACGCCGACGTACCCGGCGGCACAGCGGTACAGCGACGGCTCCTTCGCCACCCCCATCAGCGCCGCATAGCCGCCGTAGCTGGCCCCGTAGATGCAGATCCGCGATGCCTCGGCATGGCCCTGCGCGATCGCCCAGCGCGTGGCGTCGGTCAGGTCGTCCTGCATGGCACCGCCCCACTGCCGCGCCCCGGCGGTCTGGAATGCCCAGCCGTAGTTGCCGGACCCCGGTAGTTGACCTGCATGACGGTATAGCCGGCCGCCGCCAGCAGCTGCGCATCGCGGTCGTACTGCCACCCGTCGAAGATGCCGAACGGGCCGCCGTGCGGCATCAGCACCATCGGCCGCGCACCCGAGGCGCCGCGCGGCCGGGTCAGGTAGCCGTGGATGGCGAGCCCGTCGCGCGCCTTGAAGGTGATGGGTTCGACGCTGGCGGCCTTGTCCGGGTCGATCCAGCTGCCGCTGCTGACCACGTGCTCCACCTTCTTCTGCGCGACATCGAACAGATAGAAATCGCCGGGGCTGCTGCCGGACCACACCCGGACCAGCAGCAGCGCGCCGTCGCGGGTACTGGAGGTGATGCGCACCGACTGGTCCGGGAACGCCGCCTCCAGGCTGCGGTACTGGCGTGCCTCCGGCGAGGCATCGTCGAAGAACAGGTTGCGGTGCCGGCCATCCATCACCTGCGCGCCAACCGGGATCGACGTGCCATGGCGATGGATGATCGACAGCGGGTCGGCAACCGGGTGATGCAGCACGGTGGTGCGCGTGTCGCTGGCCGGATCCCAGGCGACGATGCGGTCGGTGCCGGCGTCGGCGCCCCGCACCTGCAGGTAGGCGAGCCGGTTGTCCGCCGAGAATCCGAGGGGAACCTCGATCCGCTTGCTCGCGTTCTGGTCGTTGACCAGGCGCCACTCCGTGCCGGCGGCCTCGCGGTAATACAGCTTGCTGGCATTGTCCACGTCGGCGCCGTATGCCAGCCGCACCTCACCGCCGCTGTCGGTGACGAAACTCGCGCGTCGCACCGGCGCCCGCGCCAGCGTGGTCCGGCGGCCACTCTGCACGTCCAGCCGCTCGGCGCGGGTGAACGGCTCGTCCCCCATCAGCGGCCATACCGCTATCACCGCATTGCGATCATCCCCGGGCAGCCCGTCGATCAGGAACGCGGCCACGTCCTCGACCTTCTTCGGCTGGATGCGGGTACCGGCACCGTTGCCCTGCACCCGGAATCCGACCAGCAGATCGGGCCGACCGCCAAGGGCGTCGAGCGTGTAGATCTCGCCGGTCGGCTGGGGCTGGTCGAGCATGCCGAACTTCTCGGCGATGCTGATGAGCACGCGGTCGTCGCTGACCCACTCGAAGCCATTCACATGCGCGTCGCGTCGCGGCCTGAACCCCCGATTCCCTTGAGGTCGGCACGCCGGAACAGCGTCAGCGCGGTACCGTTCTCCAGCGGCACGGTGGCCGCGTAGTACTCGCCGGAGGGCGAGATCTTGATCTCGTTGAACTCATCCTTGCGGACGAACTGGCCCAGGTCCACTGCCGCGCCCGCAGGCAACGCCACCATCGCCAGGACCAGCAGCAGTCCCCGTCTGCGCACCTTCACCATCCCTGCCCCTCCCTGATCGCCTTGTCCATGGAGGCCGATTCTAGCCACCCGGCAAGCCCATGTGCACGGGAGCGGCCGCCTTGCAGCCGGGATCGGTCGGCGCGGCGGCGCAGCGCCCTGCCGCGCGGACGCCAACGCCCGGTCGCGCGGCAGGGCTTCGCAACGCCGGCCCTGCCGCCTGCGCGGCTCAGAAATCGACGTCCAGATTCACGTACACCGCGCGCCCCTGGATGCCGTAGATGTTCTGGTAGAACGGATACCAGGTCATGCTCGTGTCCCGCGGCCCGTAGCGGTCGAACAGGTTGGTCACGTCCACGCCAAGGCGCACGTTGCCGGTGATCTTCTTCGACAGGCTGGCGTTCCACTGCACGTAGGACGGCAGCTGCGCGCTGGCCTGGTAGTTCACCCGCGCGCCGTTGCGGTAGCCATAGACACTGGCCGACCATTCGCCGCGGTTCCAGCCCAGCGTCCAGTTGCTGCGCGAGCGGAACGCCAGCGGCTGGTTGCCGCAGCTGTAGGTGGCCGAATAGGAGCAGCCCATGTAATCCTGCCACGGGTCGCCGGCAGCGACCTGCACGTCGTAACCCAGCGTGCGGCTGTAGCCGGCGTTCAGGCTGAAGTCGCCGAACCTGCCCCGCTCCAGGCGTACTTCAGGCTCGCATCCACGCCCTTGGTGCGCACGCCCGCCTGGTTGATGGCGTCCAGGAAGTACCCGGTCACCTTGCCCGCCGCGTCGCGCTGCACATAGGCCAGGTACACCGCGCAGGCACCGGAATTGGGATCGACCGGCGTGCCATCCACGCGCTTGCCGAGCAGGCAGCTGGCGTTCTCGCTCATCAGCGTGGCGGTATCCAGGTACTGGCTCTTGCCCTTGAGCGTGATCTCCCAGTAGTCGGCACTGAGCGACAGCCGGTCGGTCACGTCCCAGACGATGCCCAGGCCGTTGGAGGTGGCGGTTTCCTCATGCAGTCGGCTGTTGTTTCCGCCTTCCACGTACCAGGCACTTTCGTGGTGGTCGGCCCCGCACTGGGCGAGCCCGGCCGTCGTGGTCAGGTCCAGGCCGTCGCGGCGGCACAGGTAGTAATTGGTGATGTAGTCGTCATAGTTGGTCACCGGCTCGCCGTAGAGCCACATGATGTTGGGCGCCATGAAGCTGGTCTGCCGGCTGGCGCGCAGCAGCAGGTTGTCGAACGGCCGCCATTCGAGGCTGGCCTGCCAGGTGATCGCGTCGCCGACGTCGGAGATGTCGTCGTACGTGTCCCAGCGCCCGGCCACGTTGGCGACCAGGCGCTGCAGCAGCGGGATGCGGAACTCGACGCCGGCACCGTAGCGGTCGCGTGGCCCGCCACCGGACACGCCGGTGTGGTTGAAGGTCCTGTCGGCGCCTGTATACGTCCCGAGGCTGCGTCGATCCGGACGCAGTTCGTACTTCGAATGCGAGGCCTCGAACACCGAGGCCATCTCCACGTCGCCGGCCGGCAGCGCGAACAGCGCACCGTCGAGGACGAACTGCGCCTGCAGGGTCTGCGACAGGTTGCGGTTGCGGATGGTGTCCACCATCGACGCGTATTGCTGCGGGGTGATGGGCCCGAACAGCACCGACGGATCGATGCGGTACAGCGGCGCACCATCGACCTCGCCCAGCGCCTCGCCGAACAGGTAGCGGTGCACGCGGTCGGTCATCAGCTGCTTCCAGCTGCTCTTCATCTCGTCGCGCGACAGGCTGACGCTGGCGTCCCAGTCCAAGCGCGCGCCCAAGGTGCCGCGCACGCCGGCGTTGGCGCTGAGGGTGGTCTCGTCCCACACCCGCATCGGCGCGCCGCCGATGTCGTTGGGGTCGAGCGCGCGCCAGTACTCGAACTGGCCGATGTCCACATCATGCGCGCTGCCGGCGTTGTACAGGTACATGCTGGTGCGGTGCGCGGCCTCGCTGCGCGAGCGCTGCACCAGCAGCTGCCCGTACCCTTCCAGCGCGTCGTTGAAACGGAAATGGCCGGACACGTAAGCCGAGGTCTTGTCGTGCTTGTTGGCCAGGGTGTCGCCGTCGTAGTAGTTGGCGTTGCCACAGGCATACGGACGCGCAGCGCTGGCCGAGCCGTACATCGGGAAGTAATTGCGCCCCAGGCTGCGGCAGGTGTGCTCCAGCGCAGCAGTGGCCGTCGCCGGATCGACATCGCCGGCGTAGAGCAGCCGCCCGTCGCTGCCGAGCCAGTAGTAATCGTTGTAACCGGCGTCCATCAGCGCCGTGTCCAGGCCGAAGGTGGGGCGGTTGCTGCCCGCATTGCCGGGCGCGTTCATGCCGGTGCGGATGATGTTGCCACGCTGCCAGGAGAAGATCGGCTCGCGGTTGAGCTGTTCGAACGCATAGGTGACGCTGCCGCGGTCCCATGCCTTGCCGCCACTGAACTGGAACTGCCCGGTATCGCCGCCGCCACGCGTGGTGGTGCCGCCGCGCACGCGCAGGTGGTTTCCTTCCCAGTTGTCCCGGGTGACGATGTTGACCACGCCGGCGACGGCATCGGAACCGTAGATGGCCGACGCGCCGCCGTTGAGGACTTCGATGCGCTCCACCACCACGGCGGGAATGCTGCCGACGCTGACGCCGGTGGAGGCGGCGCCGGAGCTGGCCGCGTACTCGGTCATGCGCTTGCCGTTGAGCAGGATCAGCTGGTAACCGACACCCAGCCCGCGCAGATTGAGGAACGCGGCATCGGGCTGGGTGGAGCTGGCGTTGAACTCGCCGCCGACCACGTCGCCGTTGAACTGGGTCAGCGTCTGCAGCGTCTCGGCCACGGTGCTGTAGCCCTGCTTGCGGATGTCCTCGCTGGTGATCACCACCACCGGCGATGGCCCTTCGACCGCGGTGCGCTTGATCCGCGAGCCGGTGACCTCGACCTTGTCCAGGGTGCGCGCGACATCGCCCGCATCGGCCTGTCCGCTGGCCACGTCCGGTGCCGCCTGCTGCGCATGCGCGGCGCTGGCGGCCAGTGCCGCGGCCGGCACCGCCAGGCCCATGAAGACCGCGACTGCAAGGCGGCGATGCTGCGGTTGTTGCGGGCGTTTGGACATCATGGTTCGTCTCCCCGTTGCTCGGCGTGGTTCGGCTGGAAGGCACTGCGGCGATGGCGATCTGTCGCGAAGGACGGCGTTGTCCCTTTTCCGGGCGCGACGGCGGGCTCCGGCGCTGCGCATCGCAACACCGGAATAGGCGGCACCAGGCCCGGGCACGTTCCGGTCGCATGGCGGCCCTGCGGGCACGCTTCCCCGGAACATGACGGCGATCCTAGGCGCGTCGCCCGCGACCACGCATCGGGAGAAACCCCGATTGTTCGCATGCCGTGGCGGCGTCCGCGGACGTGGCGCCGGCGCGTTCGAGGCGACGACGAAACCGCTTTGAAAATGACGCCCGCGCAGTGGCTTCAGGCGCGCGTGGATGCGGTATCGTTGCCGCGGTCGACGCATGCCGCGACAGCACGCGTGCCGTCGCTGCGCTTTGCGCCTGGCCATGCCGATCGCATCCGCGGACATCGCCGCGCATGACGGACACCACCTTCTCGAACAGACCGGGGAAAAGATGAAGATCCAGGCACCACGCATGGCCGTTCTCGCACTCGCACTGGTTTCCGTCGGCATCACGCCGGCGCTGCACGCCGCGCCCGGCGCCGGCGACCGGCCCGGTTGTGGCGCGCCGCCGGCATCGGCCAGCGCGCAGGCCAGGCGCGACGCGTTCGACGCAGCCATGCGCGCGCATGGCATTCCCGGCGCACAGTTGATCCATACCCGCGACGGCATCTCCGAGGCGTATTGCCATGGCGTGCTCGATGCCCGCGCGGCGGCCACGGTCGGCGACGACACCGTGTTCCAGGCTGCATCGTTGTCCAAGGTCGTCGCCGCCTACATCGCGCTGCGCCTGGTCGACGCCGGACAGCTGGACCTCGACAAGCCGCTGTGGGACTACTGGCAATCGCCCAGGACCCGGGACAACCCGCTGGCGCGGCGGATCACCACGCGCATGGTGCTCGACCACACCAGCGGCCTGCCCAACTGGCAGATATCGCCGTCGAACCCGGCGATCGACCACACGCCGCTGCAAAGCAAGTTCGCACCGGGCGGGCACTATGCTTACTCCGGCGAAGGCTTCTACCTGCTGCAGCGCACGCTTGAGCACCTCACCGGCAGCAGCTGGAATGCGCTGGCCGCGCGCGAAGTGTTCTCGCGGTTCGACATGCCCAGCAGCAGCTACCTTACCGACCCGGCCCTGCACGCGCGCAACGCCAATGGCCATGCAGGGAATGGCAGCGCCGAACCCGAGCGCATATTCGCCTGGGAGAACACCGCCTGGACGCTGGTCACCAACGCCCAGGACTACGACAACTTCATCCAGCGGGCGTTGTACCGCGGCGAAGGCCTGCGCCCGGACACGCATGCGTTGATGTTCGCGCCGTCCAGCGATGCCGACGACCCGGCGGCGCCCAGCCCGGCCGATGCGTTCATCGCCTGGGGCCTGGGCGTCGGACTGCAGGACGCCGATGGCCGGCGCCTGGCCTGGCACTGGGGTGACAACCCCGGCTTCAAGGCGTTCTTCATGCTCGACCCGGCCAGCGGTGAAAGCCTGGTGCTGTTCACCAACAGCGAGAACGGACCGGCCGCCTACAAGCAGGTGCTGCGCACGTTCATGGGGCCGGGCAGCTACCCGGCGGTCGACTGGTCCAGCGCGCAGGATTGAGGCGGCATTGAGGCGGCACCGCAAAGGCCGGTTGCGGGCATGCCGCAACCGGCGCGGTCGTCGCGGTCACCCCGCGCTCAGCCCCATACCGCCGGTTGCGGCATCGACATGCGGCCCTGCTGGTACACGATGCCGCCCGGCCAGTCCTCGGCCTGCAGCCAGGGGCCATCCAGGTCGCAGACCTCGCACAGCTGCGCCAGCACCATGCCCGGCGCGACCGATACCGAGCCACCCAGCATGCAGCCGACCATCAGCCGGAACCCGGCCGCGCGCGCGGCGCTGGCCAGTTCCAGCGCGGCGGTGAGGCCCCCGGTCTTGTCCAGCTTGATGTTGACGAACTGGTAGCGTCCGGCCAGCGCGGGCAGATCCTCGCGCGTCGACAGCGCCTCGTCGGCGCAGACCGGGATCGCGCCGTCGTAGCCCAGCAGCCCGTCACTGTCGGCCACCGCGACCGGCTGTTCGAGCAGGTCCACCGCGAATGGCTGCAGCGCCGGCACGTAGGCCCGCAGTTCCTCCACGCTCCACGACTGGTTGGCATCGACGATCAGCCGCGCCCGCGGCGCGCCGCGGCGCACCGCGGCCACCGCATCCACCGGCGAGCCCTTGCCGACCTTGACCTTGAGCCAGGGATAAGCGGCATGCGCCCGCGCGGCGGCCTCGTAGGCGGCGATGTCGCGGATGCCGATGGTCACCGCGCTGTCGACCGGCCGCCAATGGGCGATGCCGGCCCGGGTCCAGGCCGGCACCCCGCTTTGCCTGGCCTCCAGGTCCCACAGCGCGGCGTCCAGCGCGTGCCGGGCGCCGCCGGCCGGCAGCAGCCGCAGCAGCGCGTGGCGGTCGCAGCCGCGCTCCAGTGCCGGGCGCACCTGTTCGATCTGCGCGAGCATGCTTTCCGGGGTCTCGCCGTGATAGCCGACACCACCGGCTTCGCCACGGCCGACCTGGCCGTCCTCGTGCAGTTCGACGATGACCACGCGCGCCTCGCTGCGCACGCCGCGGGCGATCGCGAACGGCTCCCTCAGTTTCCAGGCATGCGGCCTGGCATGCAGCGTGCGCATGGCCATGCCCTCAACCCATGATCGAGGCGAGCACCCGGCCCAGGTCGCTGCGCATCGGGTCGAAGGCGGGCACGCCCAGCTCGCGCTCGGCACGCGCCAGGGCCTCCTGCGCGGCGGCGGCATCCAGCGCCGAGGTATTCAGGCTCACCCCGACCAGGCGCGCGGCGGGGTTGGTCAGGCGCGCGGCCTGCAGGTACAGGTCGCGCGCCACCGCCAGCCCCGGCACCGGGTAATCCGGCCAGCTGACCAGGTGCGTGCGCAGCGGGTCGTGGCACAGCACCAGGCCATCGGCCTGCGAACCGTGCAGCAGGCCCAGGGTCACCCCGGCATAGGCCGGGTGGAACAGCGAGCCCTGGCCTTCGATCAGGTCCCAGTGGTCGGGCGCGGCGTCGGGCGAAATGCACTCGGCCGCGCCGGCGATGAAATCGGCGATCACCGCGTCCACCGCGATGCCGGCGCCGGCGATCATGATGCCGGTCTGGCCGGTGGCGCGGAAATCGGCATCGATGCCCTGCCCGCGCATCGCCCGCGCCAGCGCCAGCGCGGTGTATTTCTTGCCCAGCGCGCAGTCGGTACCGACCATGGCCACGCGCTTGCCGCTGCGCCGCTTGCCGGTGGCGCGCGGCAGGTTGTCCGGCGGCCGGCGCACGTCCACCAGGCGCACGCCCGAACGCAGCGCCGCCTGTGCCAGGCCGGGCACCGATTCCAACGGCGTGTGCAGGCCGCTGACGATGTCCAGGCCCGCCTCCACCGCGGCGATCAACAGCGGGCTCCAATGCGCGGGAATGCGCCCGCCGACCGGGGTCACGCCGATCACCAGCGAGCGTACGCCGGCCGCGGCCGCGGCGGCCGGGTCCAGCTCCGCCAGGCCGAGGTCGATGGTGCCGCCGGGCAACCGCGTCTGGCCGATGCAGTCCGGTGCGTTCCAGTCGCGCAGGCCGAAGGCGGTCTTGGCCTTCAGCGGGTTGGTTTCCTCGCCCAGGAACAACAGGTAGGGCATGTGCAGGATCACCCTGCCGGCGGCCGCGCTCATGGCCTGGCCTCGCTTCCCACCTGTTGCCGTTCGTTCGTGTAATGCATGGTCGCCACCTTTGCCCGGGCCAGAACTGATCGTCGCCATTCGACCATACCGGGAAACGCCCCGAATCGGGAAAAACCCGCATATTCCCGGCCAGCTGCCACGGCCGGCCGCGGCCGGCGCGCGGCGCTTGCCAGCGCTACGGGCCACTGCTACATAGCCACGATGCCGCGCGCCGCCCGCGCCCTTCCGGAGACGCCATGCTGATGCTCGATGCCCCACCCTGCGCGCGCGCCGATGGCCTGGCGTCCGCGCGCGCGGCGCTGGTGAAGGCGCTGGACATGGCGTCGCTGTGGCAGGCGTGCGCGACACTGATCAACGCCGCCCTGCCGTGCCATTCGTGCAGCCTGCTGTTCGACATCGACGGCTACCAGCCGCTGCAGGGCCGGCATCACCTGGCCACCGCCGGCGACGACGGGGCACGCCTGGTGACCAGCCTGGAAGTCGCCGCGCCCTACCTGGACGCCAATCCGCGGATCCGCTGGTACACGTTCTCGCAGATTGCCTCGCAGGACGCGCTGGCGCCGGAACGACTCAAGGCGCAGAACCCGGCGCCGGGCTGGCGCGAGTTCATCCACCTGGCGTTCTGGGACGGCACCCGGCTGGAAGCGGTACTGAGCATCCGCATCCTCACCGCCCATACCGAGCTGTCCGACGCCGAGCTGGCGTTCCTGGCCGAGCTGTATCCGTTGCTGGACGCCAGCCTGCAGCGGGTGCGCATGCTCGAATCCGACCGGCTGCGGCACAAGGCCGTGGAGGACCTGCTGTACGCGCTGCCGCTGGCCGCGTTGCTGGTGGACGGCAACCTAGTGCCGTCGTACATGTCGCGCGAGGCCAAGCGCATCTGCCGGCGCTGGAGCACCGATACGGAACGCGACGGTTGCCTGCCGCGTGCGATCGAACTGCCGCTGCGGCGCTGGATGGAGGGCGCCGGGGGCACGGCGGCGGCAGCCGGCCAGCGCGCCACTTTCACCGTGGCGCATCCGCAGCGCCCGAAGCAGTCCCTGCGCGTGGAGATCAGTTCGGCGCCCGGCAATTCATTCCGCCACGCCCAGCACCTGCTGATCCTGGCTGCCGATGGCGAGGGCGACGACGCCGGCGACGCCGCTGCCGCGCGCAGCCTGCCCCTGCTCACGTGCCTGTCGCCGAGCGAGCGCAAGGTCGCCGGGCTGGTTGCCTCGGGGCTGCGCAACGACGCCATCGCCGAGCGCCTGTGCCGTTCGCGCAAGACCATCGAATCGCAGATCAGCTCGATCTTCCGCAAGTTGAACGTGAGCAACCGCACGCAGTTGGCGCGGCTGCTGAACTGAGCCGCCGACGCATGCGGCCGTTCGAGCCGCGGCCGACGGACTGAACAACCCGCGCCCGGACCGGGCGCACTCCGCGCGCGCCCGGCGCATGGCGCGATCACCATCCCCGACCGGCCTCGACGGACCCGGCGCGCGCGGTGCGCATCGCCGGACCACCGGCGCCGTGCCGGCGGCGGGATGACGCCATTCAACGGGCAGGCAGGGCTGTCTGGTCAGCGTGGCCGCGGTGGCGGCGGCACCGTCGCGACCACCCGCCGCCGCATGCCGCGGCGGGCCCCGGCGCACGCTTCAGCGCGGCGCCGCTGCCGCCTGCGCGCGTCGTACCGCTTCCAGCACCGGCGCCAGCGGCAGCGCCGCGGCGGTGCCGCGGTGCCCGTGCACGGTGTGTGCGCGGAACAGCGAGTTGACGATGGCTTCCTCGGTCGCCTCGGCGGCGGCCTGGAACAGCGGCGACATGGCTTCGCCGGCCACGCTGCGCGCCGGCTGCACCGCCACCTCCGGGTCGCGCAGGTTCTCGCTGGCGGTCGAGAACGCGATGACGTAATCGCCCGAGCCGTTGGACATCACCGAGCCGGTGCGCGCCAGCCCGACCAGCGCGCGCTTCGCCAGCCGCTGCAGCTGCGCCGCATCCAGCGGGGCATCGGTGGCCACCACCATCATGATGCTGCCGTCGCCGGTGCTCGGCGGCGGCACCGCCACGCTGCGCGCATGCGCCGCCGGATCCGGCAATACCTTCCACACCGGCACCCCGGCGATGGTGAGTTCGCCGCCGAAATTGCTCTGCACCAGCACCCCGACCGTGTAACCGCCATCGGCCGCGGGCAACCGCCGCGAACTGGTGCCGATGCCGCCCTTCCAGCCGAACGCGACCGTGCCGGCGCCGGCGCCGACATCGCCCTCCTCGACCTCGGCACGCGACACCGTGGTCAGCGCGCGCTCCACCAGCGCCGGGGTCAGCGGGCGCGCGCGGATGTCGCTGAGGTAACCATCGTTGGTTTCGCCCACCACCGGGTTGATCGAGCGCACCTGCTCCATGCCCGGCTGGCGCAGCAGCCAGTCCACCGCCGCGTCGGCGACCTTCCAGGTGCTCAGCGTGCCGGTCAGCAGGATCGGGGTTTCCAGTTCGCCCAGTTCCTGCACCTGGGTGATGCCGGCCAGCTTGCCGTAGCCGTTGCCGACCACGATCGCCGCCGGCACCCGCTGCCGGTACGGGTTGCCGGCGTGCGGCAGGATCGCGGTGACCCCGGTGTGCAGGCGCGTGCCCTCGCGCAGCGTGGCATGGCCGACGCCAACCCCGGCCACGTCGGTGATCGCGTTGCGCGGCCCGACCGGCAGCGTGCCGATGACCACGCCCGCCTCGCGCGCACGCGGCCGCTGTTCGACGGCGGGCGTGGCGGATGTGGCGCCGGCGGCGGCCAGGGCGAGCAGCAGGAGGGACCAGCGCTTCATCATTCGACTATCTCCAGCAGGACACGGGGACATGGCGGCACGGTACAGCAAGCCCTGCGGCTGCGGTCACGCGTCGTGGCCGCGGCCCGCTCCGGCGGCCACGACGCCTGTGATGCTGGCGCCGGAACGGGGCCGGCGCATCGGGGGAAATCCCCATTCTGGGCGCGGCGGCGCGCGCCCCGGGCCACGGCGTGGGCTGCGCCTCAGTGCGCGGCCGGTCGTTCGTACCAGCCCCGCGACCGGTTGACGATGTGGACCACCGACAGCATCACCGGCACCTCGATCAGCACGCCGACCACCGTTGCCAGCGCCGCCCCGAATGCACGCCGAACACGCTCACCGCGGTGGCCACCGCCAGTTCGAAGAAGTTGCTGGCGCCGATCAGCGCCGACGGACCGGCCACGCAATGGGCCACGCCCAGCTTGCGGTTCAGCAGGTACGCCAGCCCCGAATTGAAGTAGACCTGGATCAGGATGGGCACCGCCAGCATCGCGATGACCAGCGGCTGCGCCAGGATCTGCCGGCCCTGGAAGCCGAACAGCAGCACCAGCATCAGCAGCAGCGCCGCCAGCGACAGCGGGCCGAGCCGGGCCAGCCAGCGGTCGAGCCGGGCCTGTCCGCCCTTGCGCATCACCCAGGCGCGCAGGCACGTGGCGATGATCACCGGCACCACGATGTACAGCCCCACCGAGATGGCCAGCGTGGCCCATGGCACGGTGATCGAGGAAATGCCGAGCAGCAGCGCGACCAGCGGCGCGAACGCCACCACCATGATGGCGTCGTTCAAGGCCACCTGGCTGAGGGTGAACGCCGCGTCGCCGCGGCACAGGTTGCTCCACACGAACACCATCGCGGTGCACGGCGCAGCCGCCAGCAGGATCAGGCCGGCGATGTAGGAATCCACCTGGTCGGCCGGCAACCACGGTCCGAACACGTGGCGCAGGAACAACCAGCCCAGCAGGGCCATCGAAAACGGCTTCACCGCCCAGTTGATGAACAGCGTGGTGCCGATGCCGCGCCAGTGCCGGCCGACCTGGCGCAGCGCGCCGAAATCCACCTTCATCAGCATGGGCACGATCATCACCCAGATGAGCGCGGCCACCGGCAGGTTCACCTGCGCCCATTCGATGCTGCCCAGGCGCACGAAAACGGAAGGCAACTGGTGGCCCAGCAACGTGCCCACCACGATGCAGAGCGCCACCCACAGGGTCAGGTAGCGCTCGAAGAAGCCCATGCGTGGCGCCGCGTCACTCACCGGCTTCGTCCCCGGCTTCGACAAAACCGATCCTGTCCAGGGCGGCCTTGAGTCGTGCGCGGTCCTCCCAGACCGATGAAGGAAGCGCCAGGAAGGCCATCAGCCGGGCCTGGATGACACGATGGGCCTGCCTGAACGCCGTACGCTTATCGTCGTCGCTGCCACCGGCCGCCGCCGGGTCGGGCAACCCCCAATGGGTGCGCAGGAAATCCCCGAACACCACCGGGCAGGTTTCAGCTGCTGCCGAATCGCACACGGTCACCACCAGGTCCATGCGCGGCGCGTCCGCCGTGGTGAACTCGTCCCAGGACTTGCTGCGCAGCCCGGCGGTGGAAATGCCCTCGGCCTGCAATTGGGCCAGGGCGAACGGGTTCACCGTGCCGGTGGGCTGGCTGCCGGCGCTGAACACCATGAAACGGTTGCCGGCCCACGCCCGCAGCGTGGCTTCGGCCAGGACGCTGCGGGCACTGTTGCCGGTACACAGGAAAAGCACGTTGGGGGTCATGGGCGGGGGTGTCGTGTGGGGAAAGACAGGGCGCGGTGGTGACCGGCCGCGCGCTCAGCAGGCGCAGGCCGGCGCGTTCGCCGGCGCGCATGCGGCACCGGGCGAACCGGCACAGCAGTTGTGGGTGAGGTACTGGATCAGGCCGTTCATCGCCTGGAAGTTGGCGCGGTAGCAGACGTATCGGCCCTGGCTTTCGCTCACCACCAGGCCGGCAAGCACCAGTTCCTTCAGGTGGAAGGACAACGTTGCACCGGGAACACCCAGCGCCTCGCCGATGTCGCCGGCCACGCGTCCGTCGGGGCCGGCCTCGACCAGCAGACGGAAGGCCGCCAGCCGGGTCGCATGTCCCAGCGCGGTCAGGGCAGCGATTGCATCATTCGTTTCCATTTTTCTAGAATAATCGAATGATTAAGCCCGAACAATCCTCCTTCGACCTCCCCACCCATCTGGATACCGGCCTGCTTCCCGCGCCCATGCACGAACCCGCGGGTTCCGACGACCGGCATCGGCCCCGTATCCTGTTGCTGTACGGCTCGCTGCGGCCGCAGTCGTTCAGCCGCAAGCTGACACTGGAAGCCGAGCGCATCCTGCAGTACCTCGGTGCCGAGACCCGGGTGTTCGATCCGCACGACCTGCCCATGCTGGACAGCGTGGACAAACAGCATCCGAAGGTGCAGCAACTGCGCCAGTGGTCGCAGTGGTCCGAAGGCCAGGTCTGGGTGTCGCCCGAGCGCCACGGCACAATCACCGGCGTGTTCAAGAACCAGATCGACTGGCTGCCGCTGGAAGACGGCAGCGTGCGGCCGACCCAGGGCAAGACCCTGGCGGTGATGCAGGTCAGTGGCGGCTCGCAGTCGTTCAACGTGGTCAACACCCTGCGCGTGCTGGGCCGCTGGATGCGCATGCTCACCATCCCCAACCAGTCCTCGGTGGCCAAGGCCTGGCAGGAGTTCGACGACGACGGCCGCATGAAGCCCTCGCCGTACTACGACCGGGTGGTGGACGTGATGGAGGAACTGATCAAGTTCACCCTGCTGGTGCGCGGCCACGGCGAGCATCTGGTGGACCGCTACAGCGAGCGCAAGGGCGCGGAGGAAGCGCGACGCATCGCGCGGGCGGCCGCGGTGTCGGAATGACGGAATGGCGCCGCGCCGCAGCGCGCGGCACAGGGCAGGTGAAAAAGAAAAAGCCCTCGGCAGCGAGGGCTTTTCCGGGAGTACCAGGCGATCTACCGCCGCGGCATCAGAACGGAATATCGTCGTCGGCGAAGTCGTCCATCGGCGGCGGGGCCGGCTGCTGCGCGGGCGCCTGCCGCTGCGGGCGCTGGCCGTAACCGCCGCCGCCCTGGTCCTGGTTGCCATAGCCGCCGCCCTGCGGGCGCGGGGCCGACTGGCGCTGCGGGCGTTCACCGCCGCCGTAACCGCCACCACCGCCGCCACCCTCGCCACGGCCGCCGAGCATCTGCATCTCGTTGGCGACGATGTCGGTGGTGTACTTCTCCACGCCGTCCTGCCCGGTGAACTTGTCGTAGCGGATCTCGCCTTCGACGTAGACCTGCGAGCCCTTGCGCAGGTACTCGCCGGCGATCTCGCCGAGCTTGCCGAAGAACACCACGCGGTGCCATTCGGTGCGTTCCTGGTTGTTGCCGTCGCGGTCCTTGCGCACGCTGGTGGTGGCCAGGCTGATGCGGGTTACGGCCATGCCGCTCTGGGTGTACTTCACGTCCGGGTCGTTGCCGAGGTTGCCGACCAGGATGACTTTGTTGATGCCGCGGGCCATGGGATTCGCTCTTTGCGTTGTGTGCCGGGGTATGTGCCGGCTGCAGCCGGCATCCGTGTGTCCCGGTGCAGGTGCCGGGAGGGAACGGGACATGGGATGGTAGCAACCCATCCCGTTCCCGCCCACCCTGCCGGCTCAGCCGGCGTCGTGCACCGACAGGCTGGCGAGGTAGTTGCCTACATCGGCGGGCCATTGCCGGAAGTGCATGGCAAGGGCGGCGGTGTCGCCCGCGAACAGCGCGCGGCTGGCCTCCTCGAAGCCTGGCAGGTCCCCGGCCAGCACCCGCATCGCCTGGTACTGCGCCTCGCGGCGCTGGCGCAGATCGCCCGCCCCCTCGTCCTCCCGGCGCGCCTGCTCGACCAGCCGGCGCAGGGCCGCCGAGGCCCCGCCGGGCTGCGCCGCCAGCCATTCCCAGTGGCGCGGCAGCAGGGTGACTTCGCGCGCCACCACGCCCAGCCGCGGGCGCCCGCGCTCCCTGGGCAGGGGTTTTCCGCTCCCGTCCGCAACCGCGAAGCGCACGCGCAGCCGTTCCAGCACCTGCGCGGCATCGCCGCGCAGGTCCAGGTCCACGCTCTGCCCGGTACGGTCGTCCAGCACCAGCAGCGGGCGCCCGTGCGCACCAGTGCCCGCGCGCGCGGCAGCCTCCCGCGCCACGTCGCGCAGCGCGCCGCGGACCAGCAGCCGGCTGCCGTCGAACAGGGCGTGGGGCGCCTCCAGGGGATCGTTCATGCAACGGCTCCATATTTGACCCGGGTAATATTGCCATTTCATTTTTACCCGGGCAATATCAGGCCTCCCGCCAGACCCCAGCCCCATGGACAAGCACCAGCGCCGGCAGCAGATCGCCGACTACAAACGCCGCGCGACCCGCGGCGGCATCTACCACCTGCGCTGCACCGCCAGCGGCGAAAGCTGGGCCGGACCGGCCAACGACCTGTCCACCATCGGCAACCGGCTGTTGTTCACCCTGCGCCTGGGCAACCACCCGCACCGGCGCCTGCAGCAGGCCTGGAACCTGCACGGCGCCGAAGCGTTCCAGTGGCACGACGCGCACGTGCTGGAACACGACCCCGACCTGCACGACTTCGAACGCGCGCGGCGGCTGCAGGACGCGTTGGCCGAGGTCTGCCGGCGGACCGGCGCCACGGCGCTGCGTTGATCCGTGGCGGCGGCACGGTTGCCGCCGCCACGTGGCATGATGGCCGGCACCTTCACCTTGCCGGTCATGATGGTCATCAAGGGCAAAGCCACGTCACTGGATATCGCGCACATGGCCGGCGTTTCGCAACCGACCGTGTCGCGCGCCCTGCGCGGCAGCCCGATGGTCAACGCCGACACCCGCCGGCGCATCCTGGAGATCGCCCGCCAGCTCAACTACAAGGTGGACAAGAACGCGTCCAGCCTGCGCTGCCAGCAGTCCGGCACGCTGGCACTGCTGTTCTTCGAGGACCCGACCCCGGACGACTCGCTGATCAACCCGTTCTTCCACTCGATGCTGGGCTCGATCACCCGCGCCTGCGCGTTGAAGGGACAGGACCTGCTGGTGTCGTTCCAGCAGCTGTCCAGCGACTGGCACGCCGATTTCGAGGACAGCAACAAGGCCGACGGCATCATCCTGCTCGGCTATGGCGACTACCACCAATCGGTCGAACGGCTGCGGCGCCTGGTCGAACAGGGCACCCATTTCGTGCGCTGGGGCGCGGCCCTGCCCGGCCAGCCCGGGGTATCGGTGGGCAGCGACAACTTCCAGGGCGGCTTCGACATCACCGCGCACCTGCTCGACCAGGGCCGGCGCCGCATCGCCTTCCTCGGCCACGCCTCCAGCCATTACCCGGAATTCCAGGAACGCTACCGCGGCCATGCGCAGGCGCTGCGCGCGCGCGGCCTGGAACCGGAGCCGGGCCTGCAGCACGACGCCATCACCACCGAGGAGTCCGGCCACGCCGCCTGCGCCGCGCTGCTGGCCGGCGGGCAGCGTTTCGACGCGGTATGCGCGGCCAGCGACCTGATCGCCATCGGCGCACTGCGCGCGCTGCGCGAGCACGGCCTGCGCATACCGCAGGACGTGGCGGTCACCGGCTTCGACGACATTCCGCTGGCGGCCTCGGTATCGCCGGCGCTGACCACGGTGCAGCAGGACACCAAGCTGGCCGGGCACCTGCTGGTGGAGAAGCTGCTGGCGCTGATCGCCGGCGCGCCGGTGGACAGCCAGAGCATCGCGGTCAGGCTGGCGGTGCGCGAATCCTCGCGCATGTAGCTGCGGGCCTTGCCGCGCATGGCGCTTTCCCGCTGACGCCCGAGGCGGGGCCAGCCCCGCCTCCAGTGGGTCAGCCGAAATCCCGGAGCAGTTCGCCCACGCCCGATGGCGCCACCTCGAAGCCCAGCGGCGTGCCCGGGTTCACCACCACGCCGTAGCCGCCCGGCACCCGGCGCAGCACGTCCAGCATCAGCCAGCGCAGCGTGTGCGGCGCCTGCTGGGTATGGATGCCGACCCGCGCCATGTCGGTGAACACCGCCACGTGCAGCACGCCCTGCTTGTCGAACAGCAGCGGATCGAAACCGCTGCCATCGGGGGTGACCAGGCTGCCGGTGAGCAGCACCACCTCCGAGGCGACGAACGCCTGCATGAACGCCCTGATCGGCAACGTCCCGTCCATGGCGGCCTTGAGCAGCGTTTCGAGCGGGTTCTGCGGGGCAAGCGTGTCCATGGCGTGCGGCATCGGGGGGCCGGGGATTGTACCGCCGCGGCGCCAGCGGCCAGGGCGTGCGCGCCGGCGGGTGCGACGTTCCCGCGTGCGGTGTCAGCGCGCCAGGCGCGCGTCGCGTGCGGCCTGGTCGGCCATCGCCGCGTCCAGCCGCGCCTGCAGTGCCGGCTGCCGCACCTCGGCGTCGAGCACGAACACCTTGACCCCGTGCGCCGGCACCGTCGCCCGCAGCACGTCGCGCACCGCCTGCGTGCCACCCTCGAATGCGTCACGCCAGGTGCCGGCCTGCAGATAGCGGCGCACTTCGAAGGCATGCGCGGTGTCGCCCTTGTTGAGCAGCACCAGTGCGGTCTGCGCGGTGCCGCCGTGCTGCAGCACGCGGTAGAACACCGCCTGGTCGCCCTGCAGGCGTTCGTTGACCTGCAGGCCGCGCTGCAGCGCCGGGGTAGCCTGGCGCAGGCGCGCGATACGCTGCAGCGGGGCGAAGATGGGGCTGCGCGGCGCCGCGTCGATACGCTCCTGGCCGAAGTAGGCGCGGTTGCCGGCATGTTCGGCGCGGCCGCGCATGAAGCCGGTTTCCGAGCCGTAATAGAGCACCGGGATGCCGCGCGCAGTGAACAGCCAGTTGTGCGCGTCGATGAAACCGGCATCGCTGGCGTCCAGCCGCGCCATGTCGTGGTTGTCGTAGAACGTCATCAGCGCGTACGGGTTGGCGTACGGGCCGCCGTCCAGGTGCAGCGGTCCGGCCAGGGTTTCGTAGCCCTGGCCTTCCCTGCCGAACACCGCCGCCAGCGCGCCGCGCAGCGGGAAATCGAGCACGCTGACGTTGGCGTTGGCCGGCCAGGTGTGTTCGGCGATGCGCGCGGCGTCGTAGTCGAAGGCCTCGCCGAACATGAACATGCCCGGATGCGCGGCGCGGATGCGCTGCACGAACGCATGCCACCACCGGTGCGGCAGCCAGCCGATGGTGTCGATGCGCAGCGCGTCCACGCCCTGCGCGGTCCACTGCAGGTAGGCGCCGACCAGGTAGTCCATCACCGCCGGGTTGTCCTGGTTGAAATCGGACAGCTCGGCCAGGTTGCCGTCGAAGATCGACCCCTTTTCGCCGTCGACCGGGCCGATGGCGTTGTAGAAGGCATGCAGCGGGTTGTGCTTCGGGTCCAGTTGCTGCGGCGGCAGGTTCTGGTGGTCGGCAATCAGCTTTCCGTCCCGGTCGAAGATCTGGCCGAACTGCGGCTGCCGCACCGGCATGGTCCAGGCCGGCGAGCCGTGGTTGCCGACGATGTCCAGCACCACCTTCAGGCCGGCATCGTGCAGGCCGCGGGTAAGGCCGGAAAAATCCAGGTCCGCGCTGGGCAGGTGTTCGTCCAGCCGGTAGAAATTGATGCCCCAGTAACCGTGGTAGCCGGTCTTGCCACGGTCGGTCAGGCTGCTGTTGCAGGTGACCGGGCGGCTGCCGGTGAACGCCTGGTCGGGGTTGTCGACGATCGGCGTGATCCACACCGCGCCGAAGCCGAGGTTGCGGATGTACCGCGCATTGTCGAGCACGCCACGGAAATCGCCGCCGAGGTAGCCGATGTTGCCGTCGATGCCGTCCGCGCAATGCACCGGGATGTCGAAGGTCGGGTGCGCGCCGCCCTGCTCGCGCTGGTCGTTGGCCGGGTCGCCATTGACGAAGCGGTCGGTGACCACGAAGTACACCGCGTCGCCGGCGAACGGCTCGGTGGTGCCGACGTAGTCCGGGCGCGGCGCGGCCGCGGCGCCGCCGGCCAGCAGGGCAAGGGAAAGCGCCGGCGCCAGGCCGGCCATCGACAGACGCACGCGCATCACACCACCTCCGGACGGGACGGCACCCGCAGCACGCACAGGCCGGCCACGAACAGGCTGCAGCCGCCCAGCACCAGCACGTGCATCGGCATGCCGCCCAGCCAGGTGCGCAGGGCGAAGCCGAGCGCGCTGGCGGCCACCAGCTGCGGGATCACGATGAAGAAATTGAAGATGCCCATGTACACGCCCATCTTCGACGCCGGCACGCTGTCGGACAGCAGCGCGTACGGCAGCGACAGGATCGAGGCCCAGGCGAAACCGACCCCGACCATCGACAGCAGCAGCCACTTCGGGTCGCCGATGAACATCAGCGACACCAGCCCGGCGCCGCCCAGCCACAGGTTGAGCAGGTGGCTCCAGCGCAGGCCCAGCACCCGCACCATGGCCGGGATGGCCAGCGCCGCGAGCGCGGCGAAGCCGTTGTAGGCGCCGAACAGCACGCCGACCCAGTTGGCGCCTTCGTTGTAGGCGGCCGACTGCGGATCGGTGGAACCGAAATGGGTGCCGGCCACCGCCGCGGTGGTGTAGATCCACATCGCGAACAGCGCGAACCACGAGAAGAACTGCACCCACGCCAGCCGCCGCATGGTGGCCGGCATCGCGCGCAGGTCGCCGACGATGGCCGCCAGCATGTGGGTGCCGGGCAGCAGCCGCGCCAGCGCCAGCAGCACGCCGTAGGCGATGCACAGGCCGGCCAGCACGTACAGCATGCGGTCGCCCTGGCGCCAGCCGATCAACAGCGCGAGCGCGGTACCGAGCAGCAGCCACGTGGCGACCTGCGCCCATGGCGGCGCGCCGCCGGGCGCGGCCACCCGGTGCGCGGCGGGCGGCTCGGCGTCGTCGAACGCGGCCAGCTCCGCCGGCGGGTACTCGCGGGTACTGAACACCGTCCACGCGATCGCCGCCAGCAGCACCACCGCACCGAAGTAGAACGCATAGCGCACCGTGTCCGGCACCTCGCCCGGCGCGGCGGTGTTGGCCACGCCCCAGCGCGCCAGCAGATACGGCAGCAGACTGGCGATGATCGCGCCGACGCCGATGAAGAAGCTCTGCATCGCATAGCCGGCCGGGCGCTGGCGCGGCGCCAGCTGGTCACCGACGAAGGCGCGGAACGGCTCCATCGACACGTTGATCGAGGCATCCAGCACCCACAGCGTGCCGGCGGCGATCCACAGCGTCGGCGAATTCGGCATCACCAGCAGCGCCAGCGTGGTCAACACCGCACCGAGCATGAAGAACGGCCGCCGCCGGCCCCAGCGCGTCCAGGTGCGGTCGGACAGGTAGCCCACCACCGGCTGCACCAGCAGGCCGGTCAGCGGCGCGGCGATCCACAGCCCCGGCACCGCCTCCATCGACGCACCCAGCGTCTCGAAGATGCGGCTGGCATTGGCGTTCTGCAGCGCGAAGCCGAACTGGATGCCGAGGAACCCGAAACACATGTTCCAGATCTGCCAGAACGACAGCTGCGGTTTGCTTTTCATCAAGCGCTTCCCCCCTCCGGGAATCACGGATGCGATGTACGCCGCCACGGCGGCCGGGCCATGGTAGAGGCCACCCGCGCGATGCGCACCGCCGGTGCATACGTATTCAATGCCGCTGCCGCCGATGACGCTGTGCACCAACTGGAATAGTGGTGGCACCTGCCTGCCGCCCCCGTGCTCCGGAGCCGATACCCGTCATGGTCCTGCCACGCCCCTGCCCGTTCCCGCACCGCATCACCCTCGCCTTGCTCCTGCTGCTGGCCTGCCTGCCCGTCGCCCGGGCGGCGGACCTGGCGCGCATCGCCTCGCCCGGCGACGTGCTCGCCGTCGTCCTTGAAGCGCAGCACGAAGGACGCATCGCCTACCGGGTGGAACGCCGGGGCCAGGCGGTGATCGCCCCGTCGCGGCTGGGCTTCCTGCTCGGCGACGGGCGCCTGGAACGCAACCTCGAACTGGTCGGGCAGTCGCGCCACAGTTTCGACGAGACCTGGGAGCAGCCGTGGGGCGAGCGCCGCCTGACCCGCAACCACTACAACGAACTGCGTGCCCGCTTCGCCGAGAAGCCGGTGGACGCGGCCCATCCCGGGCGCCGTTTCGACGTGGTGTTCCGCGTCTACGACGACGGCGTCGGCTTCCGCTACGAGTTCCCGCGGCAGGCGGCGATGGGCGAGGCGCGCATCCGCGCCGAGCTGACCGAGTTCGCGCTCGCCCGCGCCGCGAGCGCCTGGTGGATCCCGGCGTTCGAATGGAACCGCGAGGAATACCTGTACCGCCACACCCCGCTGCGCGAGATCGGCACCGCGCAGACTCCGCTGACCCTGCGCGATGACAGCGGCCTGCATGTGGCCATCCACGAGGCCGCGCTGCTGGACTACGCGGGCATGAACCTGGCCCGCGGCGACGGCGACGTGCTGCGCGCCGCGCTTACCCCCGGCAGTGGCGACGCGGCGGTGGTGCGCGCGCTGCCGTTCAGTACGCCGTGGCGCACGATCCAGGTCGGCGAGCGCGCCGGCGACCTGGCCGAATCCAGCCTGGTGCTCAACCTCAACGAGCCCAATGCCATCGGCGACGTGAGCTGGTTCACGCCGGCCAAGTACGTCGGCGTGTGGTGGTCGCTGCACCTGGAGACCGAGACCTGGGCCAGCGGCCCCCGGCACGGCGCCACCACCGCCAACACCCGGCGCTACATCGACTTCGCCGCCGCCAACGGTTTCCGCGGGGTGCTGGTGGAAGGCTGGAACCCCGGCTGGGACGGCAACTGGTTCGCCAACGGCTGGGGCTTCGACTTCACCCGTGCCACCGCCGATTTCGACCTGCCGGGGCTGGCCAGCTACGCCGCCGGCAAGGGCGTGCACCTGGTCGGCCACCACGAGACCGCCTGCGCGGTCAGCCACTACGAGCGGCAGTTGCCGGCCGCGCTCGACCTGTACGCGCGCAACGGCGTGGACGTGGTCAAGACCGGTTACGTCTGCGACGCCGGCGACATCCAGCGCCAGGACCGCGGCGGTGGCCCGGTGGTGCGCGAGTGGCACGAGGGCCAGTGGATGAGCAACCACCACCTGCGCGTGGTCCAGCAGGCGGCGCGGCGGCACATCGCGGTCAACGCGCACGAACCGATCAAGGACACCGGCCTGCGCCGCACCTGGCCCAACTGGGTCTCGCGCGAGGGCGCGCGCGGCATGGAGTACAACGCCTGGGGCGCGCCGCCGAACCCGCCGGAACACGAAGCCACGCTGGTGTTCACGCGCATGCTGGCCGGGCCGATGGACTTCACCCCGGGCATCGTCAGCCTGAAGGGCCGCAACGGCCTGCCGCTGCGCAGCACCCTGGCCAAGCAGCTGGCGCTGTACGTGGTGCTGTACAGCCCGATCCAGATGGTGGCCGACCTGCCCGAACACTACGCGCAGCATCCCGATGCGTTCCAGTTCATCCGCGACGTGGCGGTGGACTGGGAGCAGAGCCGGGTGCTGGACGGCGAGGTCGGGCAGTTCGCGACCATCGCGCGCAAGGCGCGCGGCAGCGGCGAGTGGTTCCTGGGCAGCGTCGGCGACGACCGGCCGCGCGAACTGGATACACCGTTGTCGTTCCTGGAGCCGGGCCGCCGCTACCGCGCCGAGATCTACCGCGATGGCGACGGCGCCAACTGGCGCGACCAGCCCTTCGCCTTCGCCCGCGAGACCCGGGAGGTCGGCAGCGGCGACCGCATCGTGCTGAAGCTCGCACCCGGCGGCGGCGCCGCGATCCGCTTCGTGCCGCTGGATTGATTGCGCCGTGGGTGCGGGGCCTGCGCCGCATGGCTGTTCGGCCGCCTCATGCCGGGCACGCCCGGCATCTCCTACCGCGACTGCGCATGACCGACGGCGCCTCGTGGCGCCGTTGCCATCGTTGTCATGCGCAATCCCGGCGGACGCGCCGCTTGTCGGCGCATTGAATACGTATGCAGGCCGATTCCACGACGTTGCCCGCTGATTACCATGCATGGCAGTCGCAACCCGAGCGCATCGCAACGGCGACGAACGCCCGCAAACCGCTCCGGTGCAGGCACCGAACAACCAAACGACATCACCTGGGAGAGGGGAGAATGTTGAACACCAAGCGCAACCTGTTGAGCGTGGCGCTCGCGTCCGCGCTGGCGCTGCAGGCCAGTGGCGCCTACGCGCAGAGCACCGCCGACGACGGCCAGAAGAAAGCCGACGCCGTGGACCTGGACACGGTCACCGTCACCGGCATCCGCCGTGGCATCGAGAGCGCGATCTCGGTCAAGCGCGATGCCACCTCGATCGTCGAAGCGGTCTCGGCCGAGGACATCGGCAAGCTGCCGGACGTGAGCATCGCCGAATCGATCGCCCGCCTGCCCGGCCTGGCCGCGCAGCGCGTGGCCGGCCGCGCCCAGGTGATCAGCGTGCGCGGATTGTCGCCCGACTTCGCCACCACCCTGCTCAACGGCCGCGAGATGGTCAGCACCGGTGATAACCGCAGCGTGGAATTCGACCAGTATCCGTCCGAGCTGATCAGCGGCGTGACCGTGTACAAGACCCCCGACGCCGGCCTGGTCGGCCAGGGCCTGTCCGGCACCCTGGACATGCAGACCGTGCGCCCGCTCAGCTATGGCGACCGGGTGATCGCCGTCAGCGGCCGCTACCAGAAGAACTCGCTGGGCGAAGCCGCCGACGTCGACCCCTACGGCAACCGCTTCAACGTCAGCTTCGTGGACAAGTTCGCCGACGACACCCTCGGCCTGGCCATCGGCTACTCGCACTCGGACATGCCCAAGCAGGAGAACCAGGTCGGCCTGTACGAACCGTGGAAGGACCGCAACGACGACGGAACGCCGTTGAACCGCCCCGGCGTCCCCGCCTACACGTTCTACTCCGACGGCATCAAGGCACTGCGCCGCACCGGCAACGCCAAGCGCGACGGCGTGATGGCCACCGTGCAGTTCCGCCCCAACAACGCCTGGACCAGCACGCTCGATGCGTTCTACACCAAGGCCAAGGAATACGACACCGCCAACCAGCTGGAAATCCACCTGGGCGGCTACAACGGTGGCTACGACCCGCTGTACCTGACCGACGTGGTGACCCGCGACGGCAGCTTCGTCAGCGGCGTGGCGCACAACGTCTACCCGCTGGTGCGCGGCATGTACAACTACCGCGAGGACAGCATCAAGGCTTTCGGCTGGAACAACGAATTCACCTTCGGCGAGGTGCGCCTGGTCGCGGACGTCAGCTGGTCCAAGGCGGTGCGCGACGAGACCAACCTGGAGAACAACCTGCAGCTGCTGCCGGCCCCACAGCTGGATTCGGTGCGCCTGGATTTCGCCGGCGGCAACTTCCCGCGGTTCACCCCGGGGCGGGATTATTCCGATGCCGGCAAGCTGTTCCTGACCAACACCATCTACGGCTCGGGCTACGGCAAGACCCCGCATGTGGACGACGAGCTGAAGGGCTTCAAGCTGGCGCTCAACTTCCCGGCGCCGGACGCCCTGGGCTGGTTCAGCGATATCGACGTGGGTGCCAACTACGCCGACCGCAGCAAGGACAAGACCCAGGCCGAAGGCAACATCAACCTCGGCGCGCAGGGCATCACCAGCATCGCCGCCGACCTGCAGTACGCGCCGGTCGACCTGGGCTTCGCCGGCGCCGGCCGCATCCCGGCCTGGAACGTCCCGGCCGCGGTCGCCAGGTACATGGTGTTCAAGCCCACTACCACCGAGAGCTACCTGATTCCCAAGCAGTGGACGGTGGACGAGGAGATCGCCACGCTGTTCCTGCGCGCCAACATCAGCACCCAGATCGGCTCGATCCCGGTGCGCGGCAACATCGGCCTGCAGGGCCAGCACGTGGACCAGTCCTCGCACTCCAACTACTGGGACGGTTCGCAGCCGGTCGGCAACCAGGTGATCCCGATCCACGAGGGCAGCAAGTACTCCAAGCTCCTGCCGAGCATGAACCTGGCGTTCGAACTGCCCGCAGAGAACACCGTGCGCTTCGCCCTGGCCCGCCAGGTGGCGCGCCCGCGGGTGGACGAGATGCGCGCATCGATGGAATTCGGCATGGACACCGGCCAGGGCAAACCCGGCGCCAGTGGCGGCAACCCGCAGCTGAAGCCGTGGCTGGCCAACGCGGTGGACCTGTCCTGGGAAAAGTACTTCGGCAACAAGGCCTACGTGGCCGCCGCGGTGTTCTACAAGGACCTGAAAACCTACATCTATACCGAAAAGCGCGATGGCTACGACTTCACCAGCCAGGTCGCCGAGTGGCTGAAGATCCCGGCCAACGAAGCCCAGCTCCAGGCACCGGCGCAGACGACCGGCACCTACACCGCGCCGTTCAACGGCAGCGGTGGCAGCCTGCGCGGCATGGAACTGACCGCCTCGCTGCCGCTGGACCTGTTCGCCGACGCGCTGCGCGGCTTCGGCGTGGTCGCCAGCGCCAGCTTCAACGACAGCAGCATCACCATCCCGCCGGATCCGGGCGCCGTCTCCAGCGTCGGCAGCGCCCCGATCATGCTGCCGGGCCTGTCCAAGCGCGTGTACAACTTCACCGCCTACTACGAGAACGACGGTTTCGAAGTACGCCTGAACCAGCGCAAGCGCTCGGACTTCATCGGCGAGATCGGCAACTTCAACGGCAACCGCACCCTGCGCTACGTCAAGGGCGAGAACGTGCTGGACGCGCAGCTGGGCTACAGCTTCGGCAGCGACACGATGTTCAGCGGGTTGAGCCTGTACCTGCAGGCCAGCAACCTGACCAACTCCAGGTACGAAACCTATGCCGGCAGCAAGGACCGTCCGCTGGAGACCGTGGAATGGGGCCGCAGCTACCAGATCGGGGTGAACTACAAGTTCTGAGCCGTCGGCTTCAGCCGCACACCGGACCCGCTGCCCCGGCAGCGGGTTTTTTCATGCGCGCGGCCGGCGCCGCGGCCACCATCCCGGCGCTCGAGGCCGCCCCGCGGCCGCCCGCGGCTGCACCCGCGACGCCCCATCCTGGCAACGGCCGGATGGGTCACGCCGCGTCCCTGTCCGGTGGCGCTGGCAACCGGTCGTCGCATCGCGATGTGGCCGACACCGTACTGTTTCCCACGGGCCGATGACGCCCGCGGCCGGGGACGTGCCGGCACGCCGCCCATGCGCGAGGGCATCGCGGTCCATCGGCACCGGGGCGCGCGTTGCGCGCCGCGCCGGGCCAGCGCCCCACCATGGTTCCTCGCCGCTCCGCGGCGCCGGAGCGCATGCGGCGCACGATGGCCGGTGCCGGGCGGCACGCACTGCGTTGCGCGCGCAGGCGAAGCACAACGCAGCAGGGGCGGAGATCGCTCTCCGCCCCTGCAGGCCGCGTCGCGGGTTGCAACGCTCAGCCGCGCCGTGCGCAGTACACCGCGTGCGCGGGCAACAGCAGTTCGCCGGCCTCGGCGCGTCCTGCATCCGGGCCGGGCATGGCCAGCGGCTGCCACGAACCAGCGGGCAGCGGGTGCCGCACCGGCGCCGCCGACAGGTTGAACGCCAGCAGCAGCGTCTGCCCATCCCGCGTGCGCTCGAACATCAGCACCGGCTCGGCGCTGTCGAGGAAGCGGATCGCACCGCCGGTCAGCGCCGGCTGGGCATGACGCCAGGCCAGGAACGCGCGGAACGCATTGAGCACCGAATCGGGCGCGGCCTCCTGCGCCTGCACCGACAACGCGCGGTGCTCGGCCGGGATCGGCAGCCATGGCCTGGCCGTGCTGAAGCCGGCCAGCTCGCCGCCGGTCCATGGCATCGGCGTACGGCAGCCGTCGCGGCCCTTGAAGTTCGGCCAGAAGGTGATGCCGTAGGGGTCGCGCAATGCCTCGAACGGCACGTCGGCTTCGCCCAGGCCCAGTTCCTCGCCCTGGTAGATGCACACCGAGCCGCGCAGCGAGCACACCAGCGCGACCAGCATCCTGGCCATCGCCGGGTCGGCCGGGTGCCCCCCCAGCGGGTCACCGCGCGCTGCACGTCGTGGTTGGACACCGCCCAGCACGGCCAGCCGTCGCGCATGGTCGCCTCCAGCTTCTCCACCGTGGCGCGGATGTAGCCGGCACTGTAGTCGTCCACCAGCAGCTCGAAGCTGTAGCCCATGTGCAGGCGGCCCGGCGCGGTGTACTCGGCGGTGGTCGCCAGCGAATCCTCGGAGGAAATCTCGCCCAGCGCCACCGCGCCCGGGTACTGGTCCAGCAGCGCGCGCAGGCGCTCGAGGAAGCCGACGTTCTCCGGCCGGGTGTTGTTGTAGTAGTGGTACTGGAAGGCGTACGGGTTGTCCGGGCTGAAGCCGCGGCCCACGCGCTCGCTCTCCGGCTTGGCCGGGTTGTCGCGCAACTGCGCGTCGTGGAAACAGAAATTGATCGAATCCAGGCGGAAGCCGTCGACGCCGCGGTCCAGCCAGAACTTCACGTAGTCCAGCGTGGCCTGCTGCACCGCCGGGTTGTGGAAATTCAGATCCGGCTGCGACGACAGGAAGTTGTGCAGGTAATACTGGCGCCGGCGCGGCTCCCACTTCCAGGCCACCCCGCCGAAGATCGACAGCCAGTTGTTGGGCGGGGTGCCGTCCTCGCGCGCATCGGCCCACACGTACCAGTCGGCCCTGGGGTTGTCGCGGCTCTGCCGGCTCTCGCGGAACCACGGGTGCTGGTCGGAGGTGTGGCTGAACACCTGGTCGATCATCACCTTCAGGCCCAGCGCATGCGCCCTGGCCAGCAGCCGGTCGAAGTCGTCCAGCGTGCCGAACAGCGGGTCGACGTCGCGCTGGTCGGCGATGTCGTAGCCGAAATCGGCCATCGGCGAGCGGAAGAACGGCGATACCCAGATCGCATCCACGCCCAGCGAGGCGATGTAATCGAGCCGATCGATGATGCCCGGCAGGTCACCGACGCCATCGCCGTTGGTGTCCAGGAAGCTGCGCGGATAGATCTGGTAGATGACGGCGCCCCGCCACCAGGGAGTGTTCGACATCGAGCGCCCCTCCGGGCTTGTGCGTGCCCGCGGCCGGGCATGGATGAACCACGCCAGCTTAGCGGCGGCACCGGAGCCATGGCGCGCAGTGCATACGTATTCACGCGCGTGCCGGCGGCGGCGCCCGGTCACCGGCGGCACCGCCTATAATCGCCCCACGCCCCCGACGCCATCGCATGAGCATCGCCGAAGACCTCCGCCCCGCGCTGGGCCTGCCCGCCATCCAGACCCTCGCCGCCCCGGACATGGCCGCCGTCGATGCCCTGATCCGCCACCGCCTGGCGTCCGATGTGGTGCTGATCAACCAGATCGCCGACCACATCATTTCCGCCGGCGGCAAGCGCCTGCGGCCGATGTTGGTGATGCTGGCCGGGCATGCCGCCGGCGGCGCCGGCCCCGAGCACCACCAGCTGGCGGCGATCATCGAGTTCATCCACACCTCGACCCTGCTGCACGACGACGTGGTCGACGAGTCGGACCTGCGCCGTGGCCGCAGCACCGCCAACGCGCTGTGGGGCAACGCGCCCAGCGTGCTGGTCGGCGACTTCCTGTATTCGCGCAGCTTCCAGCTGATGGTCGAGCTGGACCGCATGCCGGTCATGCGCATCCTGGCCGATACCACCAACCGCATCGCCGAAGGCGAGGTGCTGCAGCTGCTGCATGTCCACAACCCGGATACCGACGAAGCGGCCTACCTGCGGGTGATCGAGCGCAAGACCGCGGTGCTGTTCGCCGCCGGTACCCGCCTGGGCGCGCTGGCCAGCGGTGCCGGCGAGGCGGTGCAGCGGCAGCTGTACGACTACGGCATGGCGCTGGGCTATGCGTTCCAGATCGCCGACGACGTGCTGGACTACTCGGCCAACGCCGAGGAATTGGGCAAGAACCTGGGCGACGACCTGGCCGAGGGCAAGGCCACGCTGCCGCTGATCCATGCCATGGCGCATTCGGACGCGGCCGTGCGCGAGCGCCTGCGCGCGATCGTGCAGGAGGGCGATGCCGACGCCATGCCCGAGGTGCTGGCCGCCATCCGCGCCACCGGCGGCCTGGAATACAGCCGCCAGCGCGCGGTCGAGTACGCCGACGCCGCCGAGCGCGCGCTCGATGGCCTGCCCGAGAGCGATGCCGTCGCCGCCCTGCGCGGCCTGGCCCGCTACGCGGTCGAACGCAGCCACTGAGCCGATGACGTCCGCGCGGCATTTCAACGACGAGGAGCGCGCCGCGCTGCTGGCGGTGAAAGGCGTCGGCGCCACCGTGGTGGCACGGCTGGAACAACTGGGTTTCCACACCCTGCGGCAACTGGCGCAGGCCGAGCCCGGCGACATCGTCGGCCAGGCCGCGGCGATGCTGGGCAGCAGCTGCTGGCGCAACAGCCCGCAGGCGCGCGCGGCGATCGCCGGCGCCATCGCGGCCGCACGCAGCCACGCCCCCCGGTCCTAGGCGGCCGCGCGGCTGCAGGCCGGCGACCGCCAGCGGCAGGCGCGGTGCGTTGCCGGTTCCGGGCGCGGCACCCGCCCCCACCTGCAACGGAAGCCGCGCCCGCGCCGGGCCCGGCGCTCAATCGCCCAGGCGCTCTTCCAGGAAGCCGTCCATCATCTTCCACGCGCGCCTGGCCGCGCGCGGGTCGTACACGCAGCCCGGCGGGCTGTTGGCGTCGGCCTCGGCGAAGCAGTGCACCGCACCGCTGAAATTGACGAACTGCCAGTCGGCGCCGGCGGCATCCATTTCCGCGCCGAACGCGGCGATATCGCCGGCCGTCACCCCGCGGTCGGCGGCGCCGTTGAGCACCAGCATCGGCACCTTGCCGCTGCCGGCGGCGGCCGGGCTGGGCGTGGACAGGCCGCCGTGCAGGCTCACCACGCCCGCCAGCGGCATGCCCGCACGCGCCATTTCCAGCACCGTGCTGCCGCCAAAGCAGAAGCCCACCGCGGCGATGCGCGAGGCGTCCAGCGGCGCCTTGCCGGCCTGGGCCTTGAGCGCGTCCAGCGCGGCGCGGGCGCGCGCGCGCAACCGCTCGCGGTTTTCGCGCAGCGGCCTGGAGGCCGCGGCGGCTTCGGCGTCGTCCTTCGGCCGCACCGCGCTGCCGTAGACGTCGGCCACCAGCACCACGTAGTCGTCGCCGGCGATGCGCCCGGCCTTCTCGATCGCCGACGCGTTCACCCCGCGCCAGTTCGGCACCATCACCACGCCCGGGCGACGCGCGTCGCCGTCGTCATCGAAGACCAGCACGCCGCTGTAGCGGGCGCCGTCCAGCTGCCACTCCACCGGCCGCTGCTGCATCTTCGCCAGCGCCGGCAGTGCCGCCGACGCACACGCCACCAGCAACGCCACCTGCCACTTGCGCACGGTTCGCATGGGAGTCACTCCGTCTGGGGAATGCGGCGAGTCTATGCCTCATGCGGCATGAACGGCGCGTGCCGCCCCCTTTGCCGTGTCACCCCGGCTTCCCCGGGGGCGGGGCTCGCCGCGCACGGCGCCACCCCGCGGACGCAAGGGCCCGACCCACGTCGATGGGCCGGCACCCGGTAACCCCCGACCCCGCCCGGATACGCGCCGTCAGCGGACCCCCAGCCCCGGGATCGCGCTGATGCTGTCCGGGTCGAAGCCGGCCAGTTCGGCGAAGTGGCGGCCGCGCGCCACGTAGTCGCGGTAGGCCCCGAAGCTCGGCGCGCCCGGCGACAGCAGCACCACCCCGCCCTGCTCCCCGAGCGCGGCCCGCGCCAACGCGACCGCGTGCGGCAGGTCGGCGGCGGCATGCAGGCCGAAGCGGCCTTCGCTGGCCAGCGGCTGCAGCAGCGCATGAATGCGCGGCCCGTTGCTGCCCATGGTGATGATTTCCAGCGGCGCATGGTCGCGCATGTGCGCGGCGAAGTCGTGCCAGTCCAGGCCGCGGTCGTGGCCACCGACCAGCAATGCGATGCGCTGCCCGGCGAAGCAGTCCAGCGCCGCCAGCGAGGCATGCGGCGTGGTGCTGATCGAGTCGTTGACCCAGCGCAGGCCGTCGCGCTCGCCCAGCAGCTGCAGGCGGTTGGGCAGCGGGCGGAAGCCGCGCACCGCCGGCGCCAGCGCCACCGCGTCCAGCCCCAGCGCTTCCAGCGCCGCCAGCACCGCGCACAGGTTGCCGCGGTTGTGGCGGCCCGGCAGCGGCGTGTCCGAGGTATCGAAGACCGGCTGCGCGCCGCGGTGCACCACCTCGCCGACCATGTGCCAGCCTTCGGCCTGGTTGAACCACACCACCTGGCTGTGCGGCAGCTGCAGCGCGCGCAGGTGCGGATCGGCGGCGTTGAGTACCGCCACCCGCGGGTGGCCGCCGGTCACCAGCGACAGCTTGTCGTCGATGTAGCGCTGCTCGCTGCCGTGCCAGTCCAGGTGCTCGGGAAACAGGTTGAGCACGATGGCCACGTCCGGCCGCGTACCGCTGCGCGCGACCTCGCCGGTCTGGTAGCTGGACAGTTCCACCGCCCAGTACGCCGGCGCCGGTTGCGGGTCGAGCACTTCCAGCAGCGGCAGGCCGATGTTGCCGGCCAGCCCGGTGCGGTGCCCGGCCGCGCGCAGCAGGTGCGCCAGCAGCGAGGTGGTGGTGCTCTTGCCCTTGGTGCCGGTCACGCACACGGTGTCCGGCAGCGTGCCGTCGGCGCGCGCGTGCTCGCTGAACCACAGCGAGGTGCCGCCGATGAACTGCGTGCCACTTGCCGCGGCGGCCAATGCCTCGGGCCGGTACGGGCTGATGCCGGGCGATTTCACCACCACGTCGAAGCCTGCCAGCGCCTCGCCGCTGACCGCGCTTTGCACCTGCAGCGCACCGGCGGTTTCAGCGCGCGCGGCCGCGGCTTCGGCCTCGGGGCAGAACAGTGTCAACGCCAGGCCGGGCAGCCGTTCGCGCAGCGCGTGGAAGGCGGCGCGGCCCTCGCGGCCCCAGCCCCACAGCGCGACGCGCTGCCCCTCAAGCTGCGAAATCCGCACGCAGGCGCTCCCACAGGGCGGCGGGGATGCGGTGCTCGCCGTCGATCACCAGCAGCGGCTCGATCTTCAGTTCGTCGGCCGCCAGGGTCGGCTGGATCACCTGGGCGAACCGCTTGACCAGCACGTCTTCCTTCCATTCCGGGCGCGCGGCCAGGGCGGCCATCGCCGCGCGCGACTCCCTGCCTTCGCCCACGCACTCGAACGGCTTGTGGTCCTGGAATTCCAGCAGCGCGTCGAAGCCGCCGGCCTGGTCGCCGTCGTCGAGCAGGTTGCGGCCGAAGATGCGCACCAACCGGGTCTTGGGCATGAACGGCGCCAGCGCCAGGAACACGAAGTGGCACTTCGGGCAGACCCCGCACCAGCGGTTCACCGGGCGCTCGCCGAGGATGTGGAAATTGCGGTTGCAGCTGGAGAAATGCGCGTCGTAGTAGTCGGTCCTGGCGAACTGCCGCGCCACCGCCAGCTCGGACAGCGGCCGCAGCAGCGAGTAGTAATGCAGGTCGGCGGCGACGTGCCGCTGCACGTGTTCGCCGAACGCCTTCTCGAACGCCCAGCCCTTGGACCACTGGTGATTGACCTCGCCGGTGCCGGCGATCTGGCTGCCGTAGCTGGCCGAGCGCTCGTTGGAGAACACCACCTGGTCCACGCCCTGCACCAGCGCCGCCAGCAGCATGATCGCCGAGTTCACCGCGGTCACCGGAATGTGGCCGTTCCACGCGCCCTGGCGGTTGAGTTCGAACAGCTCCGGCGCCAGCGCGCGGCCGATGTTGAGCATCGGCAGGCCGGTGCGCTCGGCGCAGGCGCGGATCAGCTGCGAGCCGCCGATCCAGGTGACGGTCGCGGCCACGCCGGCGTGGCGCAGCGCCTCGATGCTGACCAGCGAATCCTTGCCGCCGCCGATGGCGACCAGGGCGTGTTCGCGCAGGCCCAGCGGCTGCGCCGCCGGTTCGGCCTGCGCCTCCACCGGCAACCGGAAGCGGCCACGCAGGTTCAGCCCGTTGCGGTAGGCGAACTCGCCCAGGCCGTTGAAGTAGACCGTTTCCACCAGCGCCGCGGTCGCGGCGTCGATGGCGTAGCTGTCGATGGCCACCTGCGCCGGCACCGCCGCCTTGTAGTAACTCACCCCGGCGATCAGGTGCAGCAGCCGCAGCGCGCGCTGCACCGCCGCCGCACGCGCCGGGTCCAGGTGGAACGGCGCGCCCGGCACGGTGACGGTCTCGGTCATCTCCGGGCCGTCGTCGAAGGCGTACACCAGCCGCGCCACGCCGGTGTCCGCGGCGAATTCGCAGCAGACGAAACGGAAGCGGGAAACCTGGTCTTTGTCGAAAGCTGTCATGGCGTATCCGGAATCAAGCGGGGTGCCGCGCGCGGTGCTGCGTGGGCGCGGCGGAACGAGGGGGCAAGGGCGGCGCGGAGGTCAGGACGCATCGTCGATGATGTCCTCGCACGGCAGCGCGCGCTGGTTGTAGCGGCTGGCCATGCTGAAGCCGTAGGCGCCGGCGTCGGCGATCAGCATGACGTCGCCGGGGGCGGTGGTGGACGGCAGCTTCACCCGCTGCGCGAACACGTCGCTGGATTCGCAGATCGGCCCGACCACGCTGAAGTCGAGGTCGCGCGCGTCTTCCAGCCGCGACAGGTTGGCGATGTCGTGCCAGGCGTCGTACAGCGCCGGGCGCAGCAGCGCGTTCATGCCGGCGTCCAGGCCGACCCGGCGCACGCCATCCTTTTCCACCACCTGGGTGGCATGGGCCAGCAGCACGCCGGCCTCGGCGACCAGGAAGCGGCCCGGCTCGACCGCCAGCTGGAACGCCGGGTGCACCGCCTTGACCGCGGCCAGGCCGGCGGCCCAGGCGTCCAGGTCGAACGGTTCGTCGTCGTCGCTGTACGGCACCGGCAGGCCACCGCCGATGTCGAGGATCTCCACGCTGCCGATGCGGCGCGCGAAGCCGGCCAGCTCGTCCACCACCTGCTGCCAGTGGCCGCTGCTCTCCACGCCGCTGCCCAGGTGGGCGTGGATGCCGGTGACGCGCACGCCGAGGCCGCGCGCCACGTCCATGAATTCGTCCACCCGCTGCGCCGACAGGCCGAACTTGGCCTCCTTGCCACCGGTATTGACCTTGCGGTGGTGGCCGTCGCCATGGCCCAGGTCGATCCGCAGCCACAGCGTGCGGTCGCCGAACACCTCCGGCCAGCGCCGCAGCAGTTCGACGTTGTCCACGGTGACGTTGACCCCGCGCGCCAGCGCCGCGGCGTACTCGCCGATCGGGGCGAAACTGGGGGTGAACAGCACCCGCGCCGGCGCCAGCTCCGGCAACACCTGGAACACGTGCTCGACCTCGCCCAGCGAAACGCACTCCAGGCCGAAGCCTTCGGCGGCCAGCGCGCGCAGGATGGCCGGGTGCGGGTTGGCCTTGATCGCGTAGTAGCGGCGGTCCAGCGCCGCCACCGCCTGCAGCTGGCGCGCGCGCGCGCGCACCGTGGGCAGGTGGTATACGTAGCGCGGCGTACCCTGCGCGGCCAGTTCCAGCAGCTGCCCGCGCGCGCGCGGCGCGCGCCACCACGGCGTCGGCCGCGGGCGCACGCTGCCGGTGATCTCGCGCCAGCGCGGGCCGAACACCTGCTCCTCGTAGACCGGCATGGCGCCGCTGTCGATCAGCTCGTCGTGCAGGATCGGCAGCAGGCCGTCGGCGTCGGCCTCGTCGATCACGAAGGTCAGGTTCAGGTCGTTGGACGACTGCGAGATCATGTGCACGCGCTCCTTGCCGAACGTGGCCCACACGTCCGAGAGCTTGTACAGCAGCGAGCGCATGCCGCGGCCGACCAGGGTGATGGCCGCGCACGGCACGATCACCTTGACCTTGCAGATCCGCGACAGGTCGGCCGACAGCGCGGCCAGCACGTCGGTGCTGACCAGGTTCTCGGACGGATCCAGCGAGACGGTGACGTTGGTCTCGGCCGAGCCGATCAGGTCCACCGACAGGCCATGCCGGCGGAACAGGTCGAACACGTCGGCGAGGAAGCCGACCTGCTGCCACATGCCGATGCCTTCCATCGACACCAGCACGATGCCGTTGCGGCGGCTGATCGCCTTGACCCCCGGCACCGGCTCGGCGCTGCCGTCGATGCTGGTGCCGGGCATGTGCGGGCGCTCGGTATCCAGGATCGCCATCGGCACCCCGGCGTCGCGGCACGGCTTGATCGAGCGCGGGTGCAGCACCTTGGCCCCGGTGGTGGCGATTTCCTGCGCCTCGTAATAATCCAGCCGGGTGAGCAGGCGCGCGTCGGGCACGTCCTTCGGGTTGGCGCTGAACATGCCCGGCACGTCGGTCCAGATCTCCACCCGGCTGGCGCCCAGCAGCGCGCCGAAGTACGCGGCCGAGGTATCCGAGCCACCGCGGCCGAGGATCGCGGTGCCGCCGTCGCCGTGGCGGGAAATGAAGCCCTGGGTGATCAGCATGCGCGTGGGCTGCGCCGCGAAGCGCTGGCGGAACCCGGCGTCGCCCTGCCACTGGCAGTTCACCGACAGCCGCTGCGACCAGGCGCTCTGGTTGGGCGCCGGCGGCTGCGCGTGCAGCCAGTCGCGCGCGTCCATCCAGCCGAAATCCAGGCCGTTGCCGCGCAGGTAGGCCGCGCCGATGGTGGAAGACAGCAGTTCGCCCTGGCCCAGCACCTCGGCCTGCCAGTCCAGCGGGCGGTGGGCCGCGCGCGGGTCGTCGAGCAGCGCCTGCAGTGCCGCCAGCCGCGCGGCCAGCACCTCCTGGCCCAGCTCCAGCTCGGCCAGGAATGCGTTGTGGCGCGCGACCAGCGCGGCCACCCGCTCGCGGCTGTCGGCGGCGCCGTCGGCGATCGCGGTCAGCTCATTGGTCACGCCCGACAGCGCGGACACCACCACCAGCACGCGGCCACCGGTCTCGTCCGCACGTTTTTTCGCCAGTTCCCCGATCGTGTTCCAACGATGACGACGCGACACCGAGGTGCCACCGAACTTGAGGACGATCCAGCGATCGACGAGGGGGGAAGAGGACATTGGCGTGGGGGTTCACGGTGGGGAAAGACCCGACAGGCGGGCGGAACCGTCGATTCTATAGCCATGCCCCGCCGCGCGCCGCCGGTCGCGGGCGACCGCATTGCGCCGGTGGCCACGGCGGCGCGCGCGGAGGGCGCCCGGGCTCGCGATGCCGGCGCGCGCGGCCTATGCTGGCCGGCCCCCGCCTGGACCCCTGCCATGACCGCACGCCGCTATCTGCAACTGGACGTCTTCGCCGCGCGCCCGGGCGCCGGCAACCCGCTGGGCGTCGTGCTCGATGCCGACGGCCTGGACGATGCCGCCATGCAGGCCATCGCCGCCTGGCTGAACCTGTCCGAGACGGTGTTCTTCCTGCCGCCCGACGCCGGCGCCGGTTACCGCATCCGCATCTTCACCCCGAGGATGGAGCTGCCCTTCGCCGGCCACCCCAGCGTGGGCGCGGCCTGGGCCGCGCTGGAGCACGGCCTGGCGACGGCCGACGACCACGGCCGGCTGCTGCAGCAGTGCGCCGCCGGCCTGCTGCCGGTGCGGGTGCAGGGCAGTAGCCGCTTCCGCCTGCTGCACGTGCGCAGCCCGCGCGCGGAACAGCGCAACGCGGCCACGCCCGCGCTGCCGCCGGGGCTGGCCGCACTGGCACGCCCGGGCGTGGCACCGGCGCTGTGGAACAACGGCCCGGACTGGTGGCTGCTGGAGGCCGGCGACGAAACCGCGCTGCGCCGCTACCGGCCGGAACTGGCGGCCATCGCCGCCCTGCCCGGCAACGGCAAGCTCGCCGTGTTCGCCGCCGCGGCGCGGCCCGACGTGGGCTACCAGTACGTGGTGCGCGCCTTCGCCCCCGGCGTCGGCATCGACGAAGACCCGGTGACCGGCAGCGCCAACGCACTGGTCGCCGCGCACCTGCTGGCCCAGGGCCGGCTCACGCCCGGACAGCACTACCGCGCCAGCCAGGGCCGCGAGCGCGGCCGCAACGGCGAGGTCCATGTGCAGGTGGACGACGAGGGCCATGTCTGGATCGGCGGCGAGGTGCAGCCGGTCATCGGCGGCCACCTCGACTGGTAACCGCCGCCCCCCTGCCCGCAGATGCGCACTTGCGTGCGCGGGAACCTTCCCGGTGAGGCCGATCGCGCGCCACACCGCGCCTGCAGATATCTCCCCTACCACACGGAATCCCCATGACTACCCGCCGCTTCCTGCAACTGGACGTCTTCGCCCCGCGCCCCGGCACCGGCAACCCGCTGGCCGTGGTGCTCGATGCCGACGGCCTGGACGATACCGCCATGCAGGCCATCGCCCGCTGGACCCGACTGCCCGAGACCACCTTCGTGTTCGCGCCCACCACACCGGGCAGCAGCTACCGTATCCGCATGTTCGCGCCACAGAAGGAAGTGCCGTTCGCCGGCCACCCCAGCGTCGGCAGCGCGCATGCGGTGCTGGAGTGCGGCCTGGCCACGCCGGTCGACGGCCTGCTGGTGCAGGACGGCATCGCCGGGCAGCTGCCGCTGCGGGTGGACACGATCGACGGCGTCCGCCGCATCGCCATCCGCACCCCGCGCGCGTCGGTGGCGGAGATCGTGGACGCCGCCGATGCGCGGCTGCGCCCGGCCGTCGCCGGCTGGGCGCTGGGCGCGCTGCCGCCGGTGCTGATGGACGGCGGCCGCCGCTGGTGGCTGCTGGAACTGGCCGACGAGGCCGCCCTGCGCGCCCTCGCCCCCGACTGGGACGCCATCGCCACCCTGGCCGAGGCCAGCGGCGCGATGGGCGTGTTCGCCTACGCCCGCAGCCATGGCCAGGCGCACGACCTGGCGGTGCGCGCCTTCGTCGGCAACGGCCGCCGCTTCGAGGACGCCGCCTCCGGCGCCGCCAATGCGGTGCTCGCCGCGTGGCTGGACGAACGCGGCGCGCTGCCCGGCCACGGCGGCCGCTACAGCGTTAGCCAGGGCCGCGAGGTCGGCCACGACGCACTGCTGGAACTGCGCATCGACGCGCACGGCGACGTGTGGTCCGGCGGCCAGGTGCAGACGGTGATCCGCGGAACCATCGACTGGTAGCGCGGTCGTACCGACAGTCCAGGCAGAGGTCGTCCGCATGCGTCGATGGCTGCTGCTGTTGTCGCTGCTGTTGGCCGGCATGCAGATGCCTGCCGGTGCCACGCAACCGGCAGTGCCGCAGCGCGTGCTGTTCGTCGGCAACAGCCTGACCTATGTGGGCAACCTGCCGGCCACGTTCGCCGCACTGGCCAATGCCAACGGGCAGCACATGCACGCCGCGATGCTCGTGCAGGGCGGCGCCACGCTCGAACAGCGGGTGGCCGACGGCAGCGTGCTGCGGGCGCTGGCCCGCTACCGGCCGGCGGTGCTGGTGCTGCAGGAACGCGGCGGCGAGCTGCTCTGTGGCGCCGGCGAGGATGCCTGCCGGACGTCGCGGGAGGCGGTGCAGGCACTGGCCGCGGCGGGCCGCCAGGCCGGCGCACGGGTGTTGCTGCTGGGCAGCTACCAGCCCCATCCCCGCGCGTCGGCGGCGATTGTCCAGGCCGAACGCGCCGCCGCCACGCAGGCCGGCATCGGCTACGTGGAGATTTCCGAAAGCCTGCGCCGGCTCTCCACCGGTGCCGGCACGCTCGCCTGGTACGACGCCGACGGCATGCACCCCGGGCCGGCGCTGACGCTGCTCGATGCGGTGCAGCTGTACCGGGCGCTGTTCGACACGCGCCCCGTGCGGGGTTTCACGGTCGCGGCGCCGATCTACGGCGCCAGCAGCGGATTGCGCGCCGAACTGCGCGATGCCGATGCGCCGGCGCCACGGCCGCAGACAGCGCAGGGCATCGGCTACGACGACGCGATGATCGGACAACTCAATGCGCTGCTGGATGCCGCCGGCAACCGGCCCCCGTAGATGCGGGGCTCACCGCGCCTGGCGCATTCCCGGCCGGGCCCGTGCCGGCCAGGTCAGCGCGAAGCGCGCAGCGCCTGCTGTTCGACCAGGGTGAGCGCGACGTTGTCGCGCAGGTAGGCCGGCTGCACCCGTTCGGGAGCGATGCCCTCGCCGCGGGCGAAGGCCGGCACGGCGAGCTTCAACACGTCCGATGCGCGCGGCAGCGCCTGCGCATCGACCGACGACAGCCGCGCCTGCAGGCGCGTGGCCAGCAGCCCCTCGGCGGCGCCGAAACCAGTGCCGACCCCGGCCCAGCGGCTGCCACCGTCGGGCAGCTGCAGTGCATCCGGGGCAATCACCACTTCCGCGCCCTGTTCGTCCCACAGGCCATCGCCACGACGCACGCAGCGCGCGGCGTAGACCTCGCCCATGCGCGCATCGATGCTGGCCAGCACGTGGCTGGCGTCGACGGGCGCCTGCATCGCCAGCACCTGCAGCGTGGACACCGGCAGCAGCGGCCGGTCCAGCGCCAGGGCGACGCCCTGGGCGATGGCGATGGCCAGGCGCACGCCGGTGAACGCGCCCGGACCGCGGCCCAGGGCGATGGCGTCCAGCTGCGCGCGGGCGATGCCGGCCTCGGCCAGCAGCTGTTCCGCCCACGGCAGGGTCAGTTCCGCATGCCGGCGCGGCGCGATCTCGAAGCGTTCCAGTACCCGCCCGTCCACATGCAGGGCGACGGAACAGGCTTCGGTGGCGGTTTCCAGGGCGAGCAGCTTCATGGGGTCACATCGGGATCGGGAAGGGGCGGCATGGCGGTTTCCATGCCCGGCGCGTCGGCATCGGGCTGCCATTGTCGCGCAAAGAACGCCTGCACATCGGCCAGTTCGCGGGTGCGGCGGAACGGCGGCAGCGAATCCAGGAATACCCGCCCGTAGCCGCGGCTGAGCAGGCGCGGGTCGCACAGCACCAGCACGCCGCGGTCGCTCTCGCTGCGGATCAGCCGGCCCACGCCCTGCTTGAGCGCGATCACCGCCTGCGGCAACTGTTCGTCGCGGAACGGGTTGCCACCGGCGCGGCGGATCGCGTCCAGCCGCGCCTCGTATACCGGGTCGTCCGGCGCGGCGAAGGGCAGCTTGTCGATCACCACCACACTCAGCGCGTCGCCGGCCACGTCCACGCCTTCGCGGAAACTGGCCGAGCCCAGCAGCACGCCGTTGCCCGATTCGCGGAAACGCTGCAGCAGGCTGGCGCGGGGCGCCTCGCCCTGCACGAACAGCGGCCACGGCCCGCCGCGCAGCGCATCGGCGGCCTCGCGCAGCGCGCGGTGCGAGGCGAACAGCAGGAACGCACGCCCCTGCGAAGCCTCGAGCACCGGGCGCAGGGTGGCGATCAGCGCGGCGCCGAAGCCGCGCGCGGCCGGATCGGGCAACTGCCGCGGCAGGTAGCACAGCGCCTGCACCGGCCAGTCGAACGGGCTGGGCTGGACCAGGGTGTGCGGGTCGTCCAGCCCCAGCCGCGCGGCCAGGTGGCCGAAGTCGCCATCGACGGTCAGCGTGGCCGAGGTGAACACCCAGGCCGCGTGCGAGCGCAGGCGGTGTTCGCGCAGCGGCCCGGATACGTCCAGCGGGGTGCGCTGGCAGCGGAAGCCGCGCGGCGTCAGCTCGTACCAGAGCACGTCGTTGCCGGCGGCGCCGATGTCGGCGTCATCGCTTTCGAAATCGGGCAGCGGCGCATCCTCGCACAGCCAGCGCGCCAGCCGCGCCGCGCCTTCGAGCGCGCGTGCATGGCACGCGTCCAGCCCCGGCGACGCCTCGCGCACACCGGCCAGCGCATCGCGCAACCCGGCCAGCGCCGTGGCCAGCACGTCGAAGCCCTCGGCCACCGCCGGCACCGCCAACGCGCGCCACTGGGTGCCGCGCGGCGGCAACGGCTCCATCGCCGCGCGCAGTTGCCGCAATGCCATTTCCAGCGCCGCCACCGGCGGCTGCAGCACCGGCTGCGCGCCGGCCACGCCGCGGCATTCGGCCAGGCAGTCGCGCGCCAGCTCCTGCCACGGGCGCATGCCGAAGCCTTCGCCGAAGAACCCGGCCGCCAGTTCCGGCAACTGGTGCGCCTCGTCGATCACGAACGCCTGCGCGCCCGGCAGGATCTCGCCGAAACCTTCCTGCTTGAGCGCCAGGTCGGCCAGCAGCAGGTGGTGGTTGACCACCACCAGGTCGGCCTCCTGCGCGCGCTGCCGCGCCTGCACCACGAAGCACTCGCTCCAGAACGGGCAGTCGCTGCCCAGGCAGTTGTCGACGGTGGACGTGACCATCGGCAGCAGCGGCGAATCGTCGGCCAACCCGTCGAGCTCGGCCACGTCGCCGAACTGCGTGCGCCCGGACCAGGCAACGATGCGCTGGAACTGCGCGGCCTGTTCGGGCGAGGCCAGGCGCGGTTCCCCGCGCGCCTGGTCCAGCCGGTAGCGGCACAGGTAGTTGGCGCGGCCCTTGAGCAGCGCGCTGCGGTGGCCGACGCCGAGCGCGGCGCGCACCCGTGGCAGGTCGCGGTGGTAGAGCTGGTCCTGCAGCGCGCGGGTGCCGGTGCTGACGATGGTCTTCAGCCCGGACAGCAGCGCCGGGACCAGGTAGGCAAAGGTCTTGCCGGTGCCGGTGCCGGCCTCGGCCAGCAGTACGTCGCGCTGCTGGAAGGCATCGGCGATGGCCTCGGCCAGGCGCAGTTGCGCCGCGCGCGGGGTGAAGGCGTCGAGCTGCCGCGCGAGCGCGCCGTCGGCGCTGAGGGCTTCACGGCTGGCGGTTCTAAGCATCGGAGGTCCGGGGCCGGAGGCTTGGAATCAGCAAGAAGCCGGTACCCACGGGCCGCTGGCCTGCGATCCCCGGCCCCTCAATAGCGGATGATCCCCGGCACGGTGCAGGCTTCGATCTGCGCATGCGCCGACGCGGCGTTTTCCTTCTCCACGCGCGCCAGGTGCGTCTGCTCGATGGTGGCCCAGTGGCGGCGGCACAGCGGCCCGGTGCGCGAGCCCAGCGCGAGCGCCTTGCGCGCCAGCGTCTCGGCGCGCGCCCAGTCGCCCTGCAGCAGCGCGATCTCGGCGCGTTCCTGCAGGATCGCCGGGTCGTCCTCGACCAGCAGCAGGGCCTGGTTCAGTGCATCGGCGGCACCGGCCAGGTCGCCGGCCCCGCGGCGTTCGCCGGCGATCTGGCGCAGGTCGTCCACCTGCGGGTCGCGCAGCGGCTGCACGGTCACTTCCTTGTCGTCGGCACCGGCGGCGGCCTGTACCGCGGCCATGCGCTGGGCGGGCGTGGTGGTATCGACCGGGGGCGGCGGCGGCGCTGGCGTGCTGGTGCAGGCGGCCAGGGCCAGGGAGGCGGCCAGGACGGCCAGTGCGCGATGGATCGGGAGCGTGTGGTTCATGTCGCCATTATCGCGCAGGCGCGTCTGAAGGCGTGCTTGACGCCGCGGCCGGTTCCTTGCGGTCCAGCCCGAACCAGCTGCGCCAGCCCCCGCCTTCCTGGGTCTCCTCTTCCGGCACCGCCGGCGGCGCGCACGGCGCGTAGGCCGGGGCGAAGCCGGCCACGAACGGCAGCCGGCGTGCGCCCGGGCAGCCTTCGTCGGTGCTGTTGGTGCCTTCGGCGGCCACGTACTGCCAGTCCAGGCCCTTGCTGTTCACCCGCAGCGGCCGGCTCGGCAGGTTGCGGAAGATGCCCGACCACACCCGCATCGCGCCGGTGGCGCCGAACAGGCCGGCCTGCTCGTTCTGGTCGTTGCCCATCCACACCACCGCCAGGTGGTCGCCGGTGTAGCCGGCGTACCAGCTGTCGCGGCCGTCGTTGGTGGTGCCGGTCTTGCCGGCCGGCTGCAGCCGGCCGAGGCCGTCGGCGTTGAGCCCGGAGGCGGTACCGCTGGACACCACCTGCTGCAGCGCCACGCTGATCAGGTTGGCGGCGATGGAATCGCCTTCCTGCGCCGGCGCCGGGCTCTTGTCGTAACGCTTGAGCAGCGTGCCCTGCGCGTCGACCACCCCGCGCACGGCGTGCAACGGCTGGATCTCGCCGCCGGAGGCCAGGAACTGGTACAGCTGCGCCATGCCATAGGGGCTCTGGTCGGTGGAGCCCAGGATCACCGCCGGGTTGGCTTCGGCCTTGAGCCCGGCCAGGACGTGGATCAGCTGGGTGATGCGCTCGGGCCCGACCTGCATGCCGACCCGCACCGTGGCCTGGTTGTAGGAACGGGCCAGCGCGTCGATCAGGCGCACCGTGCCGTGGCTGCGGTTGTCGGCGTTGCCCGGGGTCCAGTTGCGCCCGCGGCTGAGCTGCACGGTCACCGGGGTGTCCTCGACCCAGGTCGCCAGCGACCAGCGGTCCGGCTGCGCCAGCGCCAGCAGGTACACGAACGGCTTGAGCAGCGAACCGACCGGCCGCTGCGCGTCGATGGCGCGGTTGAAGCCCGGCTCGGCGACATCGCGGCTGCCGACCACCGCCAGCACGTCGCCGTTGTGCACGTCGGTCAGCACCAGCCCCGCCTGCAGCTCGGGGCGGCGCTTGTTCTCCAGCGACTTGACCGTATGCGCCACCGCGCCTTCGGCATAGGCCTGGGCCGAGGGCGACATGCCGGTGAGAACGTTGAGGCCCGCGCCCTGCAGGGTGCTTTCCGGATAGTCATGGCCAAGCTGGCGGCGCACCAGGTCGATATAGGCCGGGAAGCGGTTGGCCGCCGCCAGCCCCGGCACCTTCGGCACCCCCAGCGGCGCCTTCAGCGCGCGCTGGTACTCGGCCGCGTCGATCAGGTCGTTCTCGTGCAGCTTGCCCAGCACGAAGTTGCGACGGTCCAGCGCGCGCTCGGGGTTGCGCCGCGGATCGTAGTAGGACGGCCCCTTCACCAGCCCGATCAGCAGCGCCACCTGCTCGGTGGTCAGCGAATTCAGATCGCGCCCGAACCAGAACTCGGCGCCCGACGCCACGCCGTGGATCGCCTGGCTGCCGCGCTGCCCCAGGTAGACCTGGTTGAGGTAGGCCTCCAGGATCACCTGCTTGTCGTAGCGCGCTTCCATGATCAGCGCGTACAGCACCTCGTTGAACTTGCGGGTGAAGGTCTGTTCCTTGCCGATGCCGAGCAGGCCGCTGCGCGCCAGCTGCTGGGTCAGCGTGCTGGCGCCCTGGCGCACCTTGCCGCCGGAGCGCACCGTCACCCAGACCGCGCGCACGATGCCGCTCAGGTCGATGCCGTGGTGGCTGTTGAAATCCTTGTCCTCCACCGCCTGCAGGCCGGTGACCAGCAGCTCCGGCGCTTCGGCGATGCGCACCAGCCGCCGTTCCTCCTGCTTCTGCCCGTAGAGGGTGGCGATGCGCGCCGGGTCCAGCCGCGCGGCCTTGAGCGGCTTGCGCTGCGCGGCATCGCGCAGCGAGGCGACCTGGCCACCGGACACCACCACGTCGATCCGGCGCGGCGCCACGCGCCCGTCGACATCGACATAGCCACGGCTGGAAATGGTGAACCGGCCGTCCTGCAGCCGGTAGGTGCCCGGGCTCTGGCCGATGCCGTCGTCGCGATAGGCCGACGCCGCCAGCTCGGTCTTGAGCGTGCCGGCGTTCATCGCCACGCCCGGCGCCAGCACCAGCGGCCTGGCATAGACCCGGGTCGGGATCTGCCAGCGCAGCTCGCCGAAGCGCTGGGTCACCTGCGAGTTCAGGTACAGCGTGTACGGGATCAGGAAACCGAGGCCAAGGGCGGCGGCGGCCAGGCCCCAGGTGATCAACCGGTTGCGCCAGGGCGTGCCCGGCTCGTCGGTATCGTCGTCCAGTTCGTCGGTATCGTAGCGTCGCGGCACGGGGATGCGAGAATGTAGGTTCAGGCGAGTCTAACGCAGCCTCGCGCCACCGCACCGCTGCCGGCCCCCACCTGCTTAAGCTGGAGTTGCAACCGAATGTCGATGTCCCCGGCCGATGCGCGCTACCACCTCGCCCGCATCGTCGGCCTGATCCGCCGCGGCCTGGCCAGCCTGCGCACCCGCGGCTGGCGCACCACCTTGCAGCGCGTCGGCGTGCGCCTGCGGCGGCAGCCGCCACCGCGGCGCGCGCCGTTGTACGCACCGGCCGCGGCCGCCTTCGCGCCATTCGCCGTGCCCAGCAGCGCCGAGCCGCTGGCCAGCATCGTGATCCCGGTCTACAACCATGCCGCGCATACCCTGGCGTGCCTGCGCGCACTGGCCGCGCATCCGCCGGCGGCGGCCTGCGAGATCCTGGTGGTCGACGACGGCAGCAGCGACGAGACCGCTGGCTGGATGGCGCGGATCGACGGCCTGCGCTACCACCGCCGCGCGGAGAACGGTGGCTTCATCGCCGCCTGCAACGACGGCCTGCGGTTGGCCCGCGGCCAGTACGTGGTGCTGCTGAACAATGACACCGTGCCGCAACCGGGCTGGCTGGACGCCCTGCTCGACACCTTCGTGCAGATTCCGCAGGCCGGCCTGGTCGGTGCCCAGTTGCTGTATCCGGATGGTCGCCTGCAGGAATCGGGGGGCGTGGTGTTCGACGACGGCAGTTGCTGGAGCTACGGTCGTTTCGAATCGCCGGAGGACCCGCGCTACGCCAGCCTGCGCGACGCCGATTACTGTTCCGGCGCGGCGCTGGCCATTCCGCGTGCGCTGCTGGCGCGGTTCGGCGGGCTGGATGCGCGCTATGCGCCGGCCTACTACGAGGACACCGACCTGGCGTTCAAGGTGCGCGCCGCCGGCCACCGCGTGCTGGTGCAGCCGGCCAGCCGCGTGGTGCACGACGAAGGCACCAGCAACGGCACCGACACCGGCAGCGGGGTCAAGGCCTGGCAGGTGCGCAACCAGCAGGTGTTCGCCGACGCCTGGCGCACCGCGCTGGCGCGGCAGCTGCCGGCGGGCAGCGTGCCGGGCCCGGCGCTGCTGCACCGTGGCCAGCGCCAGGTGCTGATCATCGACGAAGCGGTGCCGCGCCCGGACCGCGATTCGGCCTCGCTGCGCCAGTTCAACCTGATCCGCATGCTGCTGGCCGGCGGCGCCCACGTGGTGTTCCTGCCGACCCGCGGCGAACACGGCGGCGCCGCCACCCACGCCCTGCAGGCGCTGGGCGTGGAGGTCTGGCACGCGCCGTGGCTGGACGGCGTCGGCGCGTGGCTGCGCACGCATGGCCAGCGCTTCCAGGTGGTGCTGCTGGTGCGCCACCACGTCGCCAGCCAATGCCTGCCGCTGCTGCGGCGCCATGCGCCGCAGGCGCGCACCGTGTTCGACACCGTCGACCTGCACTACCTGCGCGAACGCCGCGGCGCCGAGCTCAGCGGCGACCCGCGGCTGGCGCGCAGTGCCGAGCGCACCCGGGCCAGCGAGCTGGCGGTGATGGCCGCGACCGACGTCACCCTGCTGGTCAGCGCCGCCGAGAAGGCGCAGCTGGCGGTCGATGCCCCCGGCGTGCGGGTCGAGCTGCTGTCCAACCTGCACGAGGTCGCCGGCCAGGGGCTGGACTGGGCACAGCGGCAGGGGCTGGTGTTCGTCGGCGGCTTCAACCACCCGCCGAACCTGGATGCGATGCAGTGGTTCATCGGCGAGGTGTTCCCGCTGATCCGGCAACGCCTGCCGGGCATCGGCTTCCACTGCATCGGTGCCGACGTGCCCGACAGCCTGCGCGCGCTGGCGGCCACGCAGCCCGGCGTGCAGGTGCATGGCTACGTGCCCGACGTGGTGCCATGGATGGCCGGTGGCCGGGTCGCGGTGGCCCCGCTGCGCTTCGGCGCCGGGGTCAAGGGCAAGATCAACCTGAGCATGGCCCACGGCCAGCCGGTGGTGGCCACCAGCTGCGCCGCCGAGGGCATGCACCTGCGCGACGGCGAGGACGTGCTGGTCGCCGACGGCGCCGCGGCGTTCGCCGACGCGGTGGTGCGGCTGCACGACGACGAAGCCCTGTGGCGGCGGCTGTCCGGCAACGGCCTGGACAACATTGCCCGGCATTTCTCGATGGACGCCGCGCGCGACGTGGTGACGCGGGTGTTCCTGGACTAACGCTGGGCGTTGCCCAGCCGTTCGGCGAAGGCCGGCAGCTCCGGGGTCGCCGGGTCCAGCGCGCGCGCCTGGTCCAGCGCACGGCCGGCGAAGGCCACGTCGCCGGCGCCCAGCCGTTCACTGCCGACCGCCAGCCAGCGCTGCGCCAGCCGCCGCCGCGCCGCGGGCAACCGCGGATCGCCGGGCGCCAGCGCCTGCCAGGCATCCAGGCAGGTGCGCGCCGCCTGCAGGCGGTTGCCCTGCAGGTGGTGCTCCATGCAGTCGCGGGCGGCGGGCAGGATGCGGGCACCGGCCTGCTTCACCCGCGCGTCGCCGGGGGCCAGCGCCTGCGCGGCCTTGAAGCGGTCGTAGGCACTGGCGCCGGGCGGCAGCAGCCACTGCCCCTGCGCCGCCGCGGCGTCCATCTGCGCCAGCAGTGCGCGTACCCGGCGCTCGCGCTCGGCGGCCGGCATCCGCGTCTCCAGCGCCCGGTGCGCGCCCTGCGCGCGCTGTAGCGCCTGCTCGGCGGCGGCCACGTCGGCACTGCCCGGCGCCCATGCACGCGCCTGCTCCAGCGCCTGTCGCGCCTGCTCGAAATGGAAGTCGCCGGCCAGCCGCACGGCCTCGCCGGCCCAGGCCCGCGCGACCTGCTGCAACCCGCGGCGCGCCACCGGGTCGTCACCGAGCGCGAGCACCCGGCTGTATCCGTCCGCGGCCTGGCGCAGGCGCCCCCGCGCCAGGTCGCGCGCGGCCTGGCCGCGGCGCCGCTCCAGCGCGGTGTTCAGCGCGGCGCGGGCCGCGGGCAGTTCGGCGTGCCCCGGGTCGTAGCCTTCCACCCGCCGCAGCAGGCCGGCCGCCGCCTGGATATCGTCCCGCCGCGCCGCGTCGAGCGCCGCGGCCAGCAGGTCGGACAGCGCGTCGTCGCGCCCCTGCAGCGCCTGCAGGTGATCCGGGCGCACCGCCAGCACCCGCTGGTACAACGGCAGCGCGCTGTCGGCGCCCTGGTCCAGCCGCCCCTGCGCCTGTGCCGCCTCGGCGCGGCGCAGCAGGTCGTCGACACGCTCGGGTTCCCGCGCCTGGCGCTGCAGGTGCGCAGCGATGGCGTCGAGCTCCCCCTGCGGCACCTGCAGCTGCCGCGCCAGCGCCAGCGCCGCGCGGGTGGCGGGCACATCGCCGGCGGCCAGCTGCCGCCGCGCCTGTTCCAGCGCCGCGCGCCCGGTATCGGCCAGCGCGTCGCGCACGTCGCCGCGGTCCGGATCCAGCGCCGCGGCGGCTTCGAACAGTTCGCGCGCGCCGCTGCCATCGGCCGCGGACAGATGGCCCTGGCGCAGCGCGCGGTGGCCGTCGTCGAGCAGGCGCTGGATCTTGGTCTCCGGCCACAACAGGTTCGCCAGCGGCTGCCGGAACACGCTCAGCAGCACCGCCAGCAGCAGCACCCCGATGGCGATCGAGCGCCACGCGCGCGGGCTGTCCCAGCCACGCGCCACCCACCAGCGCGCGTACAGGTGCACGCGCCCGACGAGCGGCGACAGCCATCCTGGCAGGCGGGAACGGGTCTTGTGCATGCGGCCAGCCTAGCAGCCCGCGATGACGCCGCCGGCAACGCCGGGCTCAGCCCATGCGCCGCGCTTCGTCCACGCCCGGCAGCGCGTCGAGCTTGCCCAGCAGGGTGGACAGCTGGCCGTAGTCGCTCACCTTCAGCCGCAGCCGCAGCTGCATGCGGCCGCTGTCGCGCAGCGGATCGCTGTTGATGTTGAGCACGTAGGCATCCTCCTGCGCGATCAGGTTGGTGATGTCCTTGAGCAGCCAGCGCCGGTCCATGGCACGGACCATCACGTCCACCTCGTAGCCCGCGCCGGCGCGGCCCCACTCCACCGGCAGCACGCGCTCGGGGTGCGCTGCCGACAACCGCGCCAGCGCCGGGCAATCGGCACGGTGCACGGTGACCCCGCGGGTCCGGGTGAGGTAGCCGGCGATCGGCTCGCCGGCCACCGGCTGGCAGCAGCGCGCCAGCTGCACCAGCAGGTTGCCCACGCCCTGCACGGTGAAGTCGGAGCGGCCGATGCCGTCGCGGCGCGCGGTCGGCCGCGGCAGCGCCGGGGTGGCCGGCGCTGGCTGGTTCTTCTCCTTCTCCGCCTCCAGCAGCGCGCGGCTGACCTGGCTGGGGCCGGTGTCGCCGAGCGCGACCTGGATGTACAGGTCGTCGACGCTGTCGGCGTGGAAACGCCGGGCGGCGAGCATCAGGTCGGCCTGCTGCAGGCCCAGCCGCTTGAGCTCGCGGTCCAGCAGTTCGCGCCCGGCCTGCACGTTGCGCGCGCGGTCGAGCTTGTGGAACCAGGTGCGTACCTTCTCGCGCGAACGGTTGCTGGCCAGGAAGCCGTTGGCCGGCAGCAGCCAGTCGCGGCGCGGGTCGGCGTCGCGCGCGGTCATGATCTCGACCCGGTCGCCGCTGCGCAGGCGGTAGGTCAGCGGCACGATACGGCCGTTGACCTTGGCGCCGCGGCAACGGTGCCCGACCATGGTGTGCACGTGGTAGGCGAAGTCCAGCGGCGTGGCGCCGGCCGGCAGGTCCATCACCTCGCCCTTGGGGCTGAGCGCGTAGACCCGGTCCTCGATCAGCTCGGCATCCAGCGCGCCGGCCAGGTCCTCCGGATTGGCCGCATCCTGCGCCTGCTCCAGCAATTGCCGCATCCAGGTGATCTTGCGGTCGAACGCCTTCTCCGCGCCCTTGCCGCCTTCCTTGTACTTCCAGTGCGCGGCCACGCCCAGTTCGGCCTGCGCATGCATCTCGTGGGTGCGGATCTGCACTTCCACGGTGCGCCCCTCCGGGCCGATCACCGCGGTGTGCAGCGAGCGGTAGTCGTTGGCCTTGGGCCGGGCGATGTAGTCGTCGAACTCGCTGGGGATCGGCGTCCACAACGCGTGCACCACGCCCAGCGCGGCGTAGCAGGCGGCCACGTCGTCCACCATCACCCGCACCGCGCGCAGGTCGTAGAGCTGCTCGAAGGCCAGCTTCTTCTTCTGCATCTTCCGCCAGATGCTGTAGATGTGCTTGGGCCGGCCGCTGACCTCGGCGCGGATGCCGTGCTCGCCCAGCGCCGCGGACAGGCGGCGCTTGACCGCTTCGACGTAGCGCTCGCGCGCCAGCCGGGTTTCGTCCACCTCGCGCGCGATGTGGCGGTACGTATCCGGCTCCAGGAAACGGAACGCCAGGTCTTCCAGTTCCCATTTCAACTGCCAGATGCCCAGGCGGTTGGCCAGCGGCGCGTGGATGTCGCGGGTCAGCTGCGCCAGCGCGCGGCGCTGCTCCTCGGGGCTGCGGTCGGCCGCGCGCATGCACGCCAGTTGCCGCGCCAGCAGCACCGGCACCACGCGCAGGTCGTGGACGATGGATAGCAGCAGGCGGCGCAGGCCTTCGCTGTTGCGGCCGGCCTCGCGCCCGGCGTGCAGCGCCCACACCTGGTCGGCGGCATCCTGCCCATCGAGCAGCCCGCGCACCGCGGCCGCCGCGTTGCCCAGCGGCAGCTCCGCCAGGCGCGCGCGCAGGCCCGGCAGATCGAACAGCAGCGCGGCGGCGATCACCGCCTCGTCGGCGGACAGCAGGGCGAGCGCATCGAGCGTGTCGGCCAGCACCGGCCACGGCAACCGCGGTTGGGTGTCGGTCCCGGGCTGCCGCCAGGCGCCCAGCAGCGCCTCCCGCAACGGATCGGAAAGGGCGCCGCAGGTCGGGCGGTGCAGCAGGGCATCCAGGCCGGAGAGGGAAGAACGGTTCACAGCGGTTGAAGGCGGGCGGATGCGCCTACACTAGCGCCCAACCATCCACGGGAACAATCGCCCATGCAGCCGTCGCGCCTTGGCCTCCTGCTCACCACCACCCTGCTGCTCGCACCGGCGTTCGCCGTACACGCGCAGCGCGTCGTCGAAGGCGACCTGCAGCAGCAGATGTCCGCCGCCGAGTTCAAGGCCGCCGGCCTGGAAAAGCTCTCGCCCGAGGAGCTGGCCGCGCTCAACGCCTGGCTGCAGGGCAAGGTGCGCAATGCCACCGCCACCGCGCTGGAGCAGGCGCGCGAGGAAGGCCGCCAGGAAGTGATCGTGAAGAACCGCGGCTTCTTCGACTTCGGCTCCAGCGAGCCGATCAAGGCCACGCTGGTGGGCGAGTTCAGCGGCTTCGGCAAGGGCCGCCAGTACACCCTGGACAATGGCCAGGTCTGGGAACAGACCGACGATGCGCGGGCCGCCGGTGTCCGCAAGCAGGCGCCGGCGGTGCAGATCACCCCGGGGCTGATGGGGGTGTGGTACCTGCAGATCGACGGGCTCAACACCCGCGCCAAGGTGCGCCGCACCAAGTAACCTGTGCCCGTTCCCGCGCCGCGCACCGCGGCGCCCGCCCCTGCCCTGGTCCGCCATGCCCTTCCTGCCCGCCACGCTGTTGCTCCTGCTGCTGTTCCTGCTGCCGGCCGGCGCGTCGGCCCAGGTCTACAAGTGCAAGGGGAAATCCGGGGAAACCGCTTATTCCGAGCATCCCTGCGACGCCAACGCGCAGCCGATGAAGCTGCGCAGCGAGCGCCTGCCGGCGCCGGTGGCGCTACCGCCACCGCCCCCGGCGGAGGCAGGCGAGCCGGAGCAATCGCCGCTGCGCGAGAGCGGCAGCCCGCCGCCAGCGCCGGCGGAACAGGACCGCAGCGCCGAACGCGCGTGCATCGCCACGGCGACCGCGTCGATCTACGGCCCCTCCAACGACCGCGTGGCGACCTACCAGCAGCAGATGGCGATGCTCGGCGAGCAGCTGGACAACGCCGCCGACGCCAAGCGCAGCCAGGCCCTGCAGGCGCGCATGGACAACCTGCGCCGCGCGATCAGCCGCGAGCATGCCTACGCCCACGACCAGGTCAACGCCGCGCGCCGGCGCTGCGTGGAGCAGTACCGCCCCACGCCGTAGCGGCGGGCCTTGCCCGCACCGCCGTTGCGGTGACGCCGCCTGCCGGGCGAGCCCCGCCGGCGGCGCGGGTCAGCCGCGCAGCGCGGTGACCCGCTGCGCCAGCTTCTTCGGCGAGATGCCGGAACGGAAGCCCAGTTCCTGGGCGAACAGCGATACCCGCAGTTCCTCGATGTCCCAGCGCAGCGCCGACCACTCCGGCCGCGCCGCCAGCCCCTGCGCCCGCGCCTCCTCCAATGCGTCGACGAAGGGCTTGAGCTCGAGCATGCGCGCCTGGTCGCGGGGTGGGTCGCGCTTGGCGCGTTCGCTGCGCAGGATCATCGCCTTCAGGTAACGCGGGAACTGCGCCAGCGCGTCGGCGGGGGTCTGCCGCAGGAAGCCGGCATGCACCAGCGACGCCAGCTGCCGTTCCATGTCGTCGAGGTTGCCGCGCGCCCAGCCCATCAACGGCGCCTCCAGCAGCGGCTTGAGCTCGCCCACCAGGCCGAGGATGGTCTCGGCCAGGCGCAACCGCTCCATCGCTTCGCCGAACAGGCGCTTGCCGGCATCGGCACGGCGCAGCTCGAAAGCCTCCGCCGAGCGGATTTCGCCCAGGCCATCGGCCAGCACCGCGTTCATGGCCGCATCGACCAGGTCGCCGCGCAGCCTTTCCTGCGATTCGATGGCCGCATACAGCAGCCCGGTCTTGGGCGACACCGGCAGCTGCTTGCGGGCCTGCTTGACCTTGTCGGCCAGGGCGATCTCCAGCAGCCGCCGCACCCCGCCCGGATGCGCCAGCCGCGCGGCGTTGCGGTCGGCGAAGATGCGCAGCGCCGCCGTCTCGCCGGTATCGACCAGCGCCGGGTACGCCGGCACGCCGGCTTCGCCGGGCACCTGCTCGGGAATGACGCCCGCCGGGAACTCGCGCAGCCCCTCGGCCGCCAGCGCCTTGCCGGCGCGCGCCGCGAACGCCTGCCCGGCGCGCTCGCCGAAGCGTGCGCGCAGCGCATCGAGATCGCGCGACATCGCCAGCAGCCGGCCCTCGCCATCGGCCAGGCGCAGGTTCATGCGCAGGTATGGCTCCAGCGCGGCCTCGTCGAAATCGGTGGCCGCCACCACCGCGCCGGTGGCTTTGGACAGGAACCGCGCCAGTTCGCCGCGGATGTCGTCGGCCGAGGGCTGCGGCCAGGCTTCGAAGAAGGCGCGGCCGAAGTCCGGTGCCGGCACGTAGTTGCGGCGCATCGCCTTGGGCAGGGTGCGGATCAGCGCCGCGGCCTTGTCGGCGACGAACCCCGGCGCCAGCCACGACAGCCGCGCCGGGTCCAGCGCGTTGAGCAGGTGCAGCGGCACGTCCAGGGTGACGCCGTCGTCCGCCGCGCCGGGCTCGAAGCGGTAATGCATCGCCAGCCGTGCGTCGCCCAGCGCGAAATATTTCGGATAGCGCTCCTGCTCGCTGCCTTCGCCCGGCAGCAGGTCGGCCAGTGACCAGCGCAGCGTGCGCTGCTGCGCGGGCGGCAGTGCCTTCCACCAGGCATCCAGCCCACTGGCCGAATGGATCTCGGCCGGGACCCGGTCCAGGTACCAGCGCGCCTGCCAGTCCTCGTCGGCGACGATACCGGCGCGGCGCAGCTTGGCCTCTTCCTCGCGCGCCTGCTCCAGTACCTTGAGGTTGTCGGCGACGAAGCCGGCACGGGTGTTGATCTCGCCGGTGACCAGCGCCTGGCGCACGAAGATGTCGTGCGCTTCGCCGGGGTTGATGCGGCCGTAATGCACCGGCTTGCGCGGCGCCAGCACCAGCCCGAACAGGCTGATCTGCTCGGCCGCCAGCACCTGGCCCTGGGCACGCGACCAGTGCGGATCGAAATGCTTGCGCGCCAGCAGGTGCGGCAGTTCGGCGATGGCCCAGTCCGGCTCGATGGCGGCGTTGGTCAGGCCCCACACGCGCTGGGTATCGAGCAGGGTCGCGCTCAGCACCCACGGCGGCGGCCGCTTGGCCAGCGCCGAGCCCGGGAACAGGTGGAAGCGGCGCTGGCGCGGCGCCTGGAAGTCGCCCTTCTCGGTGCGGTGGCCGATCTGCGTCGGCAGCCCGGCGAGGATCGCCCGGTGCAGGGCCTGGTAGGCCGCGGCGCGGGCCTTCTCGGAAATGGAGGTGGAATCCGCGCCTGGGTCGGTTTTCTCCCGGCCCTGCCGGGCTGCTGCGTTTCTGCTGGAGGAAGCTGATGCCGCCTCCGGCTTCGCGCCTTCGCGCGCCAGCCGCGCCGCCCTGTGCAGTTCGCCGCGCGTGGCCCTGCGCCTGGCTTCGCCGTCGCCGCCGGCCGGCAGTGCCGCCGGCGCGGCCAGCAGCGCCTTGCCGAAGACGCCGTCGCTGCCGCTTTCCCACCCGAGTTCTTCGCACAGCAGGCGCAGCTGACGGTGCAGTTCGCGCCATTCGCGCATGCGCAGGAAGCCGAGGAAATGCCGGCCGCACCAGTCGCGCAGTTTGGATTGGGTCAGGTCTTCGTGCGCGGCCCGGTAGCCTTCCCACAGGCGCAGGATGCCGAGGAATTCCGAACGCGGGTCGGCGAAGGCCGCATGCGCGTTGTCGGCGGCCTCGCGCGCTTCCGGCGGCCGTTCGCGCGGGTCCTGGATGCCCAGGAACGAGGCGATCACCAGCATCTCGTGCAGGCAGCCGGCCTGCTGCGCGGCCACCAGCATGCGCGCCAGCTTCACGTCCACCGGCAACCGCGCCATCTGCCGGCCGATGGCGGTGAGCCTGCGCTCGCCGTCGATCGCGCCCAGCTCGGCCAGCTGCTGCCAGCCGTCGGCGACCGCGCGTTCGTCCGGCGGCTCGAGGAACGGGAAATCCTCGATCCGCCCCAGGCCCAGCTGCAGCATGCGCAGGATCACCCCGGCCAGCGAGGAACGGCGGATCTCCGGATCGGTGAATTCCGGGCGCGCCTGGAAATCGGCCTCGGCGTACAGGCGGTAGCACACGCCCTCGGCGATGCGCCCGCAGCGGCCCTTGCGCTGGTTGGCGCTGGCCTGCGACACCGGTTCAATGTGCAGCCGGTCCAGCTTCTGCCGCGGACTGTAGCGCTTGACCCGGGCGTAGCCGGGATCGACCACGTAGCGGATGCGCGGCACCGTCAGCGAGGTCTCGGCGACGTTGGTGGTGAGCACCAGGCGCCGCTTCGGCCCGGGGTTGAACACCCGGTCCTGGTCCTTGGCCGAGAGCCGCGCATACAGCGGCAGCACCTCGGTCTCGCGGTACTTGCGCCGCTCCAGCGCCTGGTGCGCGTCGCGGATCTCGCGCTCGCCGGGCAGGAACACCAGCACATCGCCGCGCGGATCCAGGCGGGTGATCTCGTCCACCGCCGCGACGATCGCCTCGTTGACCGATACCGGGTCCGAGTCGGCATCGTCGCCGCGGCCGCGCCCGCCCCTGCCCTCGGCGACCGGCGCCGGCCGCGCCTCGTCCAGCGGCCGGTAGCGCACCTCCACCGGGTAGGTGCGGCCCTCGACGCTGACCACCGGCGCATCGTCGAAATGACGCGAGAAGCGCTCGGTGTCGATGGTGGCCGAGGTCACCACCAGCTTCAGGTCCGGGCGCCGGCGCAGCAGCTGCTTGAGGTAACCGAGCAGGAAGTCGATGTTGAGGCTGCGCTCGTGCGCCTCGTCGATGATCAGCGTGTCGTAGCGCGACAGCCAGCGGTCCGAGGCGATCTCGGCCAGCAGGATGCCGTCGGTCATGAACTTGATGCGGCTGTCCTCGCCGACCTTGTCGGTGAAGCGCACCTGGTAGCCGACCACCGTGCCCAGTTCGCTGCCCAGCTCCTCGGCCACGCGGGTGGCCACCGCGCGCGCGGCGATGCGCCGCGGCTGGGTGCAGCCGATCATCCCGGCCTCGCCGCGCCCGGCGGCCAGGCACAGCTTGGGCAGCTGGGTGGTCTTGCCCGAACCGGTCTCGCCGGCGATCACCACCACCTGGTGGTCGCGGATCAACGCGGTGATGCGCTCGGCTTCACGCGCGATCGGCAGCGCGTCGTCCATGCTGATCGCAAGCGGCCGCGCCGCGCGCTGCCGACGCTGCTCCCGGGACTGCTCCAGCAGCCCGCGGAACGCCGCCTCGGCGGCGGCATCGGCCGGCCGCCCCTGCCAGCGTGACCACAGCCCGAGCAGGCGCCCGCGGTCGCGGCTCATCGCCCCGTCGATGGCTGTACGGGCTTGGCGCAGGCGCGCGGCAGTGTCCTTTTCGATAGCGCTCATCAATCGTTCAACGAGAAAACGTGAAATACCGGTATGGTCCCGATGGCGCTATTGTGAAGCCATTCAACCCGACAAGGAGCAACGCGTCATGGCCAAGGCCAAGAACAGCAGCAAACCCGACGCCGGCAAGAAGCAGCTGGCCGCCTCCGCGCCCTCGGCGCCGGGCATCGATATCGGGATCAAGGATGCCGATCGCAAGAAGGTCGCCGATGGGCTGTCGCACTTCCTCGCCGATGCCTACACGCTGTACCTGAAGACCCACAACTTCCACTGGAACGTCACCGGGTCGATGTTCAATTCGCTGCACACCATGTTCGAGGCGCAGTACACCGAGCAGTGGACGGCACTGGACGAGATCGCCGAACGCATCCGCGCACTGGGCTTCAACGCCCCCGGCTCGTACCGCGAATTCGTCGCCCTGACCTCCATCGCCGAGGAACCGGGGCTGACCGACAGCGCCGACTGGCGCGAAATGGTGCGGCAGCTGGTGCAGGGCAACGAGGCGGTGTGCCGCACCGCGCGCAAGGTGCTGGAACAGGCGGAGAAGGCCGGCGACGCGCCCAGCGAAGACCTGCTGACCCAGCGCCTGCAGACCCACGAGAAGTACGCCTGGATGCTGCGCTCGCTGCTGCAGTAAACCTTCGGGCATTTGCCCTGCGGTTTTCCAGGGTTGCGCCGCGCGCAACCCTGGACCCTGCTTCACCTGCCTGCCAGATCCCCCGCCTTCGGCGCGCCCCCTTTACCAAAGGGGGCTCTTCTCCAGAAGGATGGATGCGTGGCTGCTGACCTTCGGGCGTTTGCCCTGCGGTTTTCCAGGGTTGCGCCGCGCGCAACCCTGGACCCTGCTTCACCTGCCTGCCAGATCCCCCGCCTTCGGCGCGCCCCCTTTACTAAAGGGGGCTCTTCTCCAGAAGGATGGATGCGTGGCTGCTGACCTTCGGGCGCTTGCCCTGCGGGTTTTCCAGGGTTGCGCGCGGCGCAACCCTGGACCCTGCTTCACCTGCCTGCCGGATCCCCCGCCTTCGGCGCGCCCCCTTTACTCAAGGGGGCTGTTCTCCAGAGGGATCGTGTGTGGTTGCAGTAAACCTTCAGCGTTTGCCCTGGTCTTTCAGGGTTGCGCGCGGCGCAACCCTGGACCCTGCTTCACCTGCCTGCCGGATCCCCCGCCTTCGGCGCGCCCCCTTTACCAAAGGGGGCTGTTCTCCAGAGGGATCGTGTGCATCGTTGCACTAGACCTTCGGGCGTTTGCCCTGCGGCCTTCCAGGGTTCTGCGCCGCGGAAGCCGGGAGCCGGCCTCAACTGCCCGCCACGCCCATGCCGGGCGGCCTGCGCAGGATCGGTGGGCACGCGGGAGGGGCGGGATCCAGCGGCCGCGCGCACTGCGGGCCGGTCCGCGGCCTGCGGCCCTGTGCGGAACAGAACCATGCCCTCGGCTTTCCCGACGCGTGGACGGGACGGCGGCGGACGGGCGGGCTTGACCGGGCAGTTATCCTAGGCGGCATGTCTTCCCCCGCCCATGAACTGCTGAAGCGCGTCTTCGGCTACGACGCCTTCCGCGGCAACCAGCAGGCCATCGTCGAACACGTCACCGCCGGCAACGACGCCCTGGTGCTGATGCCCACCGGTGGCGGCAAGTCGCTGTGCTACCAGGTGCCGGCGCTGTTGCGCGAGGGCTGCGGCATCGTGGTGTCGCCGCTGATCGCGCTGATGCAGGACCAGGTGGAGGCGCTGCGCCAGCTCGGTGTGCGCGCCGAGTTCCTCAACTCCACGCTGGACGCGGAGACCGCCGGCCGGGTCGAGCGCGAACTGCTGGCCGGCACCCTGGACCTGCTCTACGTGGCGCCGGAGCGGCTGCTGACCGGGCGCTTCCTGTCGCTGCTCGAACGCAGTCGCATCGCCCTGTTCGCGATCGACGAGGCGCACTGCGTGTCGCAGTGGGGCCACGATTTCCGTCCCGAGTACCGGCAACTCACGGTGCTGCACGAGCGTTGGCCGCAGGTGCCGCGCATCGCCCTGACCGCCACCGCCGACCCGCCGACCCAGCGCGAGATCGCCGAGCGCCTGGACCTGGCCCAGGCCGAGCACTTCATCAGCTCCTTCGACCGCCCCAACATCCGCTACACGGTAGTGCAGAAGGACAACGCCCGGCGCCAGCTGCTGGCGTTCCTGCGCGGCCACCGCGGCGAGGCCGGCATCGTCTACTGCATGTCGCGGCGCAAGGTCGAGGAAACCGCCGACATGCTGCGCGGCGAGGGCCTGGACGCGCTGCCCTACCACGCCGGCCTGCCGGCCGAGGTACGCGCGGCCAACCAGCGCCGCTTCCTGCGCGAGGACGGGATCGTGATGTGCGCCACCATCGCCTTCGGCATGGGCATCGACAAGCCGGACGTGCGCTTCGTGGCGCATACCGACCTGCCCAAGTCGATGGAAGGCTACTACCAGGAGACCGGCCGCGCCGGCCGTGACGGCGAGCCGGCCGAGGCCTGGCTGTGCTACGGGCTGGGCGACGTGGTGCTGCTCAAGCAGATGATCGAACAGGGCGAGGCCAGCGAGGAACGCAAGCAGCTCGAGCGCGCCAAGCTCGACCACCTGCTCGGCTACTGCGAATCCATGCAGTGCCGCCGCCAGGTGCTGCTGGCCGGCTTCGGCGAGACCTACGTGCCTGTCGGCACGCCCAAGGGCGTGCCGGGCCAGCCCTGCGGCAACTGCGACAACTGCCTGTCGCCGCCGGCCGCCTGGGACGCCACCATCCCCGCGCAGAAGGCGCTGAGCTGCGTTTACCGCAGCGGCCAGCGCTTCGGCGTCGGCCACCTGATCGACATCCTGCGCGGCAGCGACAGCGAGCGCATCCGCCAGCTGGGCCACGACCAGCTCAGCACCTTCGGCATCGGCGGCGACCTGGACGCGCGCACGTGGCGAGGGGTGTTCCGGCAACTGGTCGCCGCCAGCCTGCTGGAGGTGGACCCCGAGGCGCACGGCGGGCTGCGCCTGACCGACGCCAGCCGCGACGTGCTCAAGGGCCGCCGCCAGGTGATGATGCGCCGCGAACCGCCTGCCGCCCGCGGCGAACGCGACCGCAGCAGCACCCCGCGCACCGGCGTGGCAGTGCAGCCGGAGGACCTGGCGCTGTTCAACGCACTGCGCGGCCTGCGCGCCGAGCTGGCGCGCGAACAGAACGTGCCGGCCTTCGTCATCTTCCACGACAGCACCCTGCGCAACATCGCCGAACAGCGCCCGACCAGCCTCGATGCACTGGGCCGGGTCGGTGGCATCGGCGGCAGCAAGCTGGCGCGCTACGGGCAGCGGCTGGTGGAGATCGTGCGCGAGCAGGGTTAGGCCGCGCGCCCCCGCCCGCCGCGGGCCAGCAGCAGCAGCCCGTCGAGCCGGCGCCGCGCGGGGCGTCATCGACCTGCAGCCGCTCGATGGTCGGCAGCGCCTGCAGCAGCGCTTCCAGTGCCGGCTGCCGGTGACCGAGGCGCAGCAGGGTTTCGGCCAGGTCGATACGGCAGGTCGCAGTCTCCAGCTTGCCGTCGCCATGCAGCGACCGCGCATGCTCCAGCGCGGTGCGGCGCAGTGCCAGCGCCGCCGCGCCCTCGCCGCTGCGCTCGGCCAGGTCCGCGCGGATGCGCAGCAGGCGCAGTTGCTGGGTCGCCGGTACCCGCGCCCCCAGTTGCCGCAGCAACGCCTGCGCCTGGGCGGTGTCATCCTGGCGGATATGCCAGTCGATGCGGTTGAGCCGGGCCTCGATCCGCCCCGGCGCGTCCGCCGGCAGCGCCGCGTCCAGGCCGGCGTCGGCATGCAGTAGCAGCGTGCCCGCTTCCTGCATGCGCGCCTGGCGCATCAGCAGCGCGCCCAACCCCGACTCGGCGCGCAGGCTGGTGGGCGATTGCGCGCCCAGCCGCTCGCGGCGGATCGCCAGGGCCTGCCGGTACAACTGTTCGGCCTGGGCCAGGTCGCCGCGCAGTTCCTGCAGTTCCCCGTGGTTGAACAGCCCCATCGAGTACTCCACCGAACCGGTGCCGTCGATGATCCCGCTCAGATGCTGCCGCAGCTGGTACTGCCGCTCCGCAGCGGCGTAATCGCCCCAGTCGCGGTACAGATCGGCAAGCCCGTCGTGCTGCATCAGCACGAAGCTGCTTTCCGGCCCGTACAGCTCCTGCGCATGGCGCAGGCCCGCCTGCAGCAGCGGCAACGCCTGGGCGAAACGGCCCTGCTCGCGCAGGATCTGCGCCAGCCGCATTTCCGCGGCCAGCGCCATGCTGGTGCGGCGCCGCGGGCTGCCGCCAAGCACCTGGCGCAGCTCGCGCTCGGCCGAGGCCAGCCGCCCCCAGCGCAGGTACATCAGGCCCTTGTTGTAGGAAAGCGCCAGCTTCTCGCTGGCAACGCCGGGGTGCGGCAGCTTCGCGTACAGCTCCATTGCGGTGTCGAAGGCTGCCTCGGCACGGTCGAACTGCTGCTGGTTCACCAAGGCCATGCCGCGCGCGCCGTGCAGCCGGGCGCGGGTAGGCGTGGCAGCGGCCGACGGCAGCAGTGCCAGGCCGCGCTCGGCCAGCGCCTGGCCCAACGCGCCGTTGCCGTCCTGGGTCTTCTGCAGCGACAGCTCCACCAGCACCGCCGCCGCATCCGCCGGGCGGTTCACCCGCGGGTCGATGAAGCCGTCGTAGGCCTGCTGCAGCAGCACGTCGGCCTGCCGCGGCACCCCGGAGTTGCGGTACGCCGTCCCCAGCACCGCACGCATCCGGGCCAGTTGCGCCGGCGCGTCGGCCAGGTCATGGGAGACGCGCAGCGCCGCCTTGTCCAGCAGTTGTCGCGAGGACAGTTCCTGCTGTCCGCGCTCGGTGCGCAGGTACGGATCGGCGGTCTCGAACACGCCCACCATGAAGTCGCCCACCTGGTGGGCGATGGCGGCCTCCTCTTCGGCGTGCCGGCGCGCCTGCACCAGCCCGGCCACGAAGATCACCGCCAGCGACAACGCGCCCGCGGCGGCCGCCAGCCCACGTCCATTGCGCTGTACGCCGCGCACCAGCCGGTACAGGCGCCCGGACTGCCGCGCGGCCACCGGCCGCCGCTCCAGGTAGCGCGTCACGTCGGCCATCAGCGTTTCCACCGAGCGGTAACGCGCGGCGACATCGCGGGCACACGCCCGCGCGGCGATGGCGTCGAGGTCGCCGCGCAGCGCGCGGCGCCAGCGCAGGCCTGGCGGCGCATTGGCCGAGGGCAGGATCACCGGCACCTCGCCGAGCTGCAGCGCCTGCGCGCAGCGGCGCGTGGACAGCAGTTCCACCAGCAGCACGCCGAGGCTGTAGACATCGCTGGCCACGCCCACCGGCTCGCCATTCACCAGCTCCGGGCTGGCATAGCCCGGGGTGCAGTAACCGGCCTCGCCACGCTCGCGCGCGTCGTTGAGTACCCGGGCCAGGCCAAAATCGAGCAGTACCGGCCTGCCGTCGGGCCGCACCAGCACGTTGCCCGGCTTGAGGTCGCAGTGCAGTACCAGGCGCTCATGCGCCGAGCGCACGATCGCGCAGACATCCAGGAACAGCCGCAGCCGCGCCGCGAGCCCGAGCGCATGGGTGGCGCAGTGGCGGTCCAGCGGCAGGCCCTCGATGTATTCCATCACCAGATAGGGATAGCCATCGGGCGTGGTGCCACCGTCGTAGAGCCGGGCCACGTCGGGCAGGTTCAATCCGGCCAGCACCTGCCGCTCGGCCTGCAGCCGCTCGACCTCGCCCGCGCCCGGCATGCCGTGCAGCAGCTTGATCGCAACCGTGCGCCGATACACGCCGTCGTCGCGTTCGGCCTTGAACACGGTGCCCATGCCGCCGCCGGCGATGCGCGCGGTCAGCCGCCACGGTCCCAGCCGCTGGCCTACCGCCAGCTCCGGAGTCAGTGCGCACGCCAGCGCGGCATCCAGCCGGCTGCTGATCCGGCTCAGGCCCTGGGTCTGCGCATGCAGCAGCTGCAGCACGTCCTCGGCCAGGGCGGGATCACCGCAGCGCTGCTGTACCTGTTGCCGCCACTGCGTGCGTGGCAGGTCGCAGACGGCATCGAACAGCTCGCGGGTCTGGCGCCAGCGCGCTGCCTCCTCCGCGGTGGACATCAGGTCAGCTGTCGGTTGAGCCAGGCCCTGGCGAAACGCAGGTCGCGGTCCACAGTGGGTGCCGAAACCCCCATCACCATGGCGATCTCGTCGCGGCTCATGCCGCCGAAATAGGTCAACTCGACCATGCTCGCCGCGCGCGGCTCGAGTTCGGCCAGCTGGCTCAGGGCCTGGTGCAACGCCATCACGTCGTAGGCATCGCCGTCGTCGTCGGGGACGTCGCTGGCGTGGGACAGGGTCAGCTGGACAAGATTGCCGCCACGCTTGTCGGCGGCCCGCGCGCGCAGGTGGTCCACCAGTACCGAGCGCATCTTCAGCGCCGCCACGGCGATGAAATGGGCGCGGTCCTTGAAATCCACTTCCGAACCCAGCAGCCGCAGCAGCGACTCGTTGACCAGCGCTGCCGGTTGCAGGGTGCCGCCGGTATCGTTGAACAGCCGGTTGCGGGCGACCACCATCAGGTCCGAATACAGGGCTTCGAACAACTGCTCGCGCGCCTGCGCGTCGCCTCCTTGCCAGCGATGCAGGAGTTGCGTGATCTGGGTACTCAAGCGTCCCCCACTGCTACCGTGAAACCGACCAAGCCCATGGTAGGACCGGCGCCCGCCACTGCGACCTGGCACAGTTCACAGAAACCGCGTACCGCCCACTGCAAGAACGCAGTCCCGCACCGCGGGACCGTTGTCTGATCATGGTGGGCCGTGAAGGATTCGAACCTTCGACCAAAAGATTAAAAGTCTTCTGCTCTACCGACTGAGCTAACGGCCCAAACAAAGACCCGGCATGGCGCCGGGGTGGGCATTCTAGCGCAAGATGCCTGAAAACAGAATGCGCGAGCGGACGTTGCGCAGCGCCGGCGGCGGGCATGACTCCGCCCGCGTCGCGCCGCGGGGACGCTCAGGCGTAGTGGGTCGGATCGGGCAGGCCGGCGGCGGCGAAACCGTCCGCGCGCAGCCGGCAGGCGTCGCAATGACCACAGGCGCGCCCCTGCGCGTCGGCGCGGTAGCAGGACACCGTCAACCCGAAATCCACGCCCAGGCGTGCGCCTTCGCTGGCGATCTGCGCCTTGCTCAGGTACTGCAGCGGCGCGTGGACGCGGATGCCCGCGCCTTCCACCCCGGCCTTGGTCGCCAGGTTGGCCAGCGCCTGGAAGGCGGCGACGAACGCGGGGCGGCAATCCGGGTAGCCGGAGTAATCGACCGCGTTGACGCCGCAGAAGATGTCGTTGGCGCCCAGCACCTCGGCCCAGCCCAGCGCAAGCGAAAGCATGATGGTGTTGCGCGCGGGCACGTAAGTGACCGGGATGCCTTCGCCACCGGCGTCGGGCACGTCGATGTCGTCGGTCAGGGCCGAGCCGCCGATGCTGCGCAGGTCGACATCCACCACCTTGTGCGCGGCCACGCCCAGTGCCTGCGCCACGCGCGCGGCGGCATCCAGCTCGGACGTATGGCGCTGGCCATAACGCACGCTGAGCGCATGCACGGTGAAGCCCTGTTCCTGGGCCATGGCGACGACGGCGGCCGAATCCATGCCGCCGGAAAGAAGCACGACTGCCTTCTTCATGGAGTGATAGTCCGGTTGGGGGAAGGAACGCCAGCACGCTGTCCCGCGCCGGTACGCAAGTGGGAACGAAGCGCGCGGCTACCTGCCCGGCTCGTCGTTCCAGAGGATCTTGTGCAGCTGCATCTGGAAGCGCACCGGCAGCCGGTCGGCGACGATCCAGTCGGCCAGCTCGCGCGCGCCGAGCCGGTCCTTGCAGGGCGAGAACAGCACCATGCAGCGCTCGTGCAGGCGCTGCGCGGCAACCATGTCCCGGGCCCAGTCGTAGTCGGCGCGGTCGCACAGCACGAACTTGAGCTGGTCGCGCGCGGTCAGCAGCGGCAGGTTCTCCAGCCGGTTGCGCGGCATCTCGCCCGACCCGGGCGTCTTCAGATCGACCACGCGCGACACCCGCGGATCGACGCCGCCGATGTCCAGCGCGCCCGAGGTCTCCAGCGAAACCTCCAGGCCGGCGTCGCACAGCGCGCGCAGCAGCACCAGGCAGCGCTTCTGCGCCAGCGGCTCGCCGCCGGTCACGCAGACATGGCGCACGCCGTGGCCGCGCACTTCGGCGACGATGTCGTCGATATCGCGCCACTGCCCGCCGTGGAAGGCGTACTCGGTATCGCAGTAGCCGCAGCGCAACGGGCACCCGGTCAGGCGCACGAACACGGTCGGCCAGCCGGCGGTGTCGGCCTCGCCCTGCAGGGACAGGAAGATCTCGGTGATCTTCAGCCGCGGCAGCGGCGACTGCACGATCTCGCTGGGCGTGGCGGCGGCGCTGGAAAGGGAAACGGCGGTCATGGCGGGAACTTCTGGAGGGGCGGATGGCGTCGGCCATGCCGTAAACGACGGCAGCCGGGCATGGCCCGGCTCCCTGGAAACACTGCCGCCCGGACTCAGCGGATCTGCTGGCCGAGCCGGATCGACTGCAGACGGTCCTGCGCGGTGCGCGCGGCGTCGCTGCCCGGGAACCGGGTCACGACCTGCGCCAGCGTCTGCTCGGCCTTGGCCGCATCGCCCTGGCCGAACTGCGACAGGCCCAGCTTCAACAGGCCGCCAGCGGCCTTGTCATGGGTCGGATAGCGCGCGACCAGGTCGCGGAACTGCGCCTCGGCCAGCTGGAAATTGCGGGTGGCGTAGTAACTCTCGCCCAGCCAGTACAGCGCATTGGGAGCGTAGACACCACTGGGATACTGCTCCAGGAACCCCTGAAAAAGACGCGCCGATTCGTCGTATCGGCCGGCCTTGAGCGCGTCGAAAGCCACGTTGTAGGCGCTGCGCTCGTCACCGGCCGCGGCCACCGCGCCGGCATCACCCCGCACGGTGGGCGGCTTTTCCGCCGCCGTCGGGTTGCCCGCGGAAGGCGTCGGCGCAACCGGCGCCGGCGCCGGCGCGGCACCGCCTTCCAGGCGGTTCAGGCGCCCGTCCAGGTCCAGGTACTGGTCCCGGCTGCGCTGCTTGAGCTGTTCATTCTCGTGCTGGAGCTGCTCGACCGTTGCCTGCAGCGCCTGCATCCCGCTGCGCAACTGCTGCAGCTGGTTGAGCATGTCGGTGTTGGCCTGGTTGTTCTGGACCTGCTGCTCGAGTGCGCCGACGCGGTCGGCCAGGCTCTGCCGCTGCGCATGAGCGGGTGCGGCAGCCACGAGGGCTGCCGCAACCACGAGCATCATCGCCTTGATGCCGGTACGCATCGATTACTGCGCGGTGTAGACGATTTCGACGCGACGGTTCTGCGACCAGCAGGACTCGGCCGACTCGGTGCAGACCGGACGCTCTTCGCCGTAGGACACGACGGTCAGCTGCGAAGCCGAACCACCGTTGGCCTGCAGCGCCGAGTTCACGGCATTGCCACGACGCTCGCCCAGAGCCTGGTTGTAGGCGCGGCTGCCACGCTCGTCGGTGTGGCCCTGCAGGGTGATGCGCGAGGACGGACGGTCACGCAGGTACTTGGCATGGCAGGCCATGATGGCCTGGAACTCGGACTTCACTTCTTCCTTGTCGAAGTCGAAGTAGACCACGCGCTGGCGCAGGCAGGCGTCGGTGTCCAGGTCGCCCGGGCCGTACAGGCCGGAGGTCGACGGACCGGTCGACGGGGTGGTCGGGGTGGTGTCGACCGGCGGCTGGGCCGGCTGTTCCTTCACCTTCTTCGAGCAGCCGGCCAGCGCGGCAACCGACAGAAGCGAAACAAGCAGAACGCGAGTGGACTTGTTCATGGCGATACCTAAAGGCTCCTGAGCCAATGATGGGGTTTAATGCGGATGGGATATTAACATTTTATCAACGCGCGGTGCGGTACGGACCCCATGCGGGCTCGCGCACATCACCGTCCGCCAGGACCAGGCGCTGGCGGACCCGCGCGTCGGCCGAAACGGCATACAGCACTCCACGACCACCCTCGCGGGCGGCATACAACACCATGCTCGCGTTCGGCGCGAAGCTGGGCGATTCGTCCAGCGAGCCCGGCGACAGCGTGCTCCAGCGCGGCGAACCCAGGCTGCTGTCCATCAGCGCGATCCGGTAGCTGTTGCCGCTGCCCTGTGCCATGGCCAGCTTCTTGCCGTCATAGGACACGGACACCTTGGCGTTGTAATTGCCCTGGAAGGTCACGCGGCTGGCGCTGCCGCCGGACGCCGGCACCTGGTAGATCTGCGGGCGGCCACCGCGGTCGGAGGTGAAATAGATGGTGTTGCCGTCGGCGCTCCAAGTCGGCTCGGTGTCGATGGCGAAGTGGTTGGTCAGCTGGGTCAGCTGCTTGCTGCCCAGGTCCATCACGTAGATCTCCGGGTTGCCGCTGCGCGACAGGGTCAGCGCCAGGCGGCGGCCGTCCGGCGAGAACGCCGGGGCGCTGTTGATGCCGCGGAAGCTGGCGACCAGGTCGCGCGCGCCGGTGGAGATGTTCTGGACGTAGATGGCCGAGTTGCCGCGCTCGAAGCTGACATAGGCCAGGCGGTTGCCGTCCGGGCTCCACGACGGCGACAGCAGCGGCTCGGCCGAGCGCACGATGGTCTGCGGGTTGTAGCCGTCGGCATCGGCCACCATCAGCGCATAGCGCATGGCGTCGCCGCGGCCGCTGGCGGTGACGTAGGCGATGCGGGTCCAGAAGGCGCCGCGCACGCCGGTGATCTTCTCGTAGATGGCGTCGGCCATCTGGTGGGCGACGTCGCGCATCGCGTTGGAGCGGGCGGTCATCGCCAGGCCGAGCATGCGCTCGCCCTTGGCCACGTCGAACAGCTCGTACTCGACGCGGTAGGCGCCCGCACCGGCGTCGAGCACGCGGCCGACGACCAGGTAGTCCTGCTTGAGCGCGCGCCAGGTCGGGTACTGCACCTCGCTGCCGCGGGTCGGGCGCTGCACGATCTGCGCCTCGGGCAGGGTGCGGAACTGGCCGGAACGGTCCAGGTCCGAGCGCACCACCGCGGCGACATCGGTGGCCGGCGCCGCGGCGCTGCCCTGGTACGGCATCGGCACCACGGTGATCGGCAGGGCCGACGCATTGCCGCCGATGATGTCGATCTCCAGCCCCCGTTGCTGCGCCATCGCCACCAGGGGCAACAGCAGTACGGTCAGGGCGGCCAGCCAGCGAAGCGGTTTCTTCATGGGGTGCTCAACGATCGGATGAACAGGGGGGAAAGGGATAGCAGCAGGCGGATGAACATTTTCGCAATCGTGAACGAAAATCCCGTGAAATCCATCCCCGTCGATGGGCAAGCGCGCCGCCAAGGGTGCCGGGGGCCGCGTGAAGCCCCCGCGATTCAGCGGTCCTGCGCCTCGAACGTGAAGTTCAGCGTGCGCTGGAACACCGACTCGAAACCGCGGTACGGCAGCGGCTGGGCACGCAGCACCGCGGCCTCCACCGAACGCCGGCCGGCGTCGTCATAGGGGCAACCGGCGGCGAACTGCACATCGACCACCTCGCCGCCGGGCAGCTGGCGGATGGTCAGCCGGCAGCGCTGGCCGCGCGGGATCGTGTCCGGGCGCACCCACTGGTTGAGCACCGCCTGCTGGATCGCCGCGGCGTACTTGGCGGTCAGGTCGGTGCTGGTGCCGCCCTGCCCCGGCGACGCCTGCGGCGTGCCGCTGGCCGGCGAGGCGCTGGACGCGGCCGCCTGCGCACGGGCGCGGGCATCAGCCACCTGGCGCTGGCGCTGCTCGGCGAGCTTGAGTTCGCGCTCGGCCTGCTCGCGCTTGCGGCGGATCTCGGCGATCTTCTGCTGGCGCTCCTGCTCGGCCTTGGCCTCGTTGGCCTTGCGCTGTTCCTCGGCCAGTTTCTTCTGGCGGTCGGCTTCTTCCTGCTGTTTGGCCAGCCGCAGCTTCTGCTCGGCCTCCTCCACGCGCTTGCGCTCGGTCAGGTCGATCTGCTCCTGGCGGCGCTTGGCTTCCTGCTCCTGGCGGGCCTTCTCCTGGGAGATGGCCAGCGCGCTGACCCGCTCCTGGTCGACGGTGTCCGGCTGCGCGATGCGCTCCTGGGCATTGTGCTGCTGCGGGGTGGGCGCGTCCTGCGGCCGCGGCTCGGGGATCGGCTGCGGCGGCGGGACGGTGTCTTCCGGGACCGGCTGGGGCTGCGCGTCCGGCGCCGGCTCGGGCGGCGGCGGCAGTTTCTCCGACGCGCGCAGGGCGCTGCGCGCGGCCGCGGCTTCGGCCGCCGACAGCTGCAGGCTGGCCTCCACCACCGGGTCGCCGGCGGCGGCCTCGGTGCTGCGCGACGGCGACCACACCCAGGCGATGATGAACACCAGCGCGACCAGCACGTGCACCAGCAACGCCAGTACGACGGGCATGCCCCATTCGTTGCCGGGGTCGCGCGGCGGCGGCAGAGCGTCAGCGTGCATCGGTCGCCAGGCCCACCTTCTCGATCTTCGCCGCCTTGATCACGTCCATCGCCGCGACGACCTTCTCATAGGCCACCGCGCGGTCGGCGGCGACGATCACGCGCAGGCCCTTGTCCTGCGCGGCCATCGCGCCGAGCTGCGCCTGCAGCGTGGCCGCGTCGATGCGCTCGGGGCTCTTGGCATCGGGCAGCTTCAGGCTGAGCTGGCCATCGTCCAGCACCGAGACGATGACCGGGTCCTGCTTGCCTTCCAGCACCTTGGCGTTGGAGGTGGGCAGGTCGACCTCGAAACTGAGCGTCAACAGCGGCGCGGTCACCATGAAGATGATCAGCAGCACCAGCATCACGTCGATGTACGGCACGACGTTGATCTCGGATTTGAGCTTGCGGCGCTTGCGCCGGGAAATGCCGGAAATCATGGGCGGTTCCTGTGCGGGCTGGTGCGCGTGGCGCGCATCATTCGTCGGCGCCGGACTGGCGCTGCAGGATCGAGCTGAACTCCTCGGCGAAGGTCTCGTAGCGCACCGACAGCCGTTCCACGCGGGTGGTGAAGCGGTTGTAGGCCCAGGTCGCCGGGATCGCCACGAACAGGCCGATGGCGGTGGCGAACAGCGCCTCGGAAATGCCCGGCGCGACCGAGGCGATGCCGGCCTGCTCGCCGCTGCTGATCATGTCGTGCATGGTCACCATGATGCCGAACACGGTACCGACCAGGCCCACGTAGGGGGCGTTGGAGCCGATATTGGCCAGCAGCTCGAGATTGCGCTCCAGGCCGTCGACCTCGCGGGCGAAGGTGGTGCGCATGGCGCGCTGGGTGCCTTCCAGCTGGGTACGGCTGTCCAGCCCGCGGCGGCCGTTCAGGCGGCTGTACTCGCGGAAGCCGGACTCGAAGATCGCCTCCAGCCCGTCCACCGAGCGGTTGCGGTCGGCGGCCGCGGCATACAGCTTGGCCAGGTCGGCGCCGGACCAGAACCGGTTCTCGAAGTCGTCGGCGGCGCGGTCGGCGGCCTTGAACACGCGCGCCTTGCGGAAAATGATCACCCAGCTGATGAACGAGCCGGCCAGCAGCAGCAGCACGATCAGCTTGACCGGGATGCTGGCCTTGAGCATCAGGTCCAGGTAGTTGATGCCGCCATGGCTGGCGCCGGCCACGGTCTGCGCCGCGGCGGCGCTGACATCCGCCGGCAGCGCCTCGGTCACGGTGGCCTGCAGGGCCAGAAGCAAAGCGATCATCCGATGTTCCTCAGTCTTGCGCGTGTTGGGTTTCGAATTGTTTGAGCGTGGCGTACAGCGTGTCGTCCATGGCCTGCGGGCGGAAATCGCGGGCGCCGACCGCGGCCAGCCGCACCTGCGCGGTCACCAGCGGCTGGCCGTCGCGCAGCACCGCCTGGCGCATCACCAGGCTGGCGCGGCGGCACTGCAGCAGTTCCACCGTGGTTTCCAGTGCGTCGTCCAGCCGCGCCGGCCTGAGGAAATCCAGGGCCATCGCGCGGACCACGAACACCTGCCCGTCGCCGCTGCGCATGGCTTCCTGGCCATAGCCCATCGCCCGCATCCACTCGGTGCGCGCACGTTCCATGAAGGCCACGTAGCGCGCGTGGTAGACCACGCCGCCGGCGTCGGTATCTTCCCAGTAGATGCGTGTCGGCCAACTGAACCGGGACTCACTCATGGTCCGGCTGCTCCACGAACAGGTCGGCCGGCGCCGTGCGCGGTTTCAGGCCCATGTGCCGGTAGGCCTTGTGGGTGGCCATGCGGCCGCGCGCGGTACGCACCAGGAAGCCCTGCTGGATCAGGTAGGGCTCGACCACGTCCTCGAGCGTGCCGCGTTCCTCGGACAGCGCCGCGGCCAGCGATTCGATGCCGACCGGGCCACCGTCGAAGTACTCCACGAGGGTGCGCAGCAGGCGCCGGTCCAGCTCGTCGAAACCTTCCGGGTCGACCTTGAGCATCTGCATTGCCGCCTGCGCCACGGCCTGGTCGATATGGCCGCCGGCCTTGACCTGGGCATAGTCGCGCACGCGCCGCAGCAGCCGGTTGGCGATACGCGGGGTGCCGCGCGAGCGGCGCGCGATCTCGCCGGCGCCCTCGGCGCTGCAGTCGATGCCGAGGATCGTCGCCGAGCGGCGCACGATGCGGGTCAGCTCATCGGCCGAGTAGAACTCCAGCCGCTGCACGATGCCGAAGCGGTCGCGCAGCGGCGCGGTCAGCAGGCCGGCACGGGTGGTGGCGCCGATCAGGGTGAACGGCGGCAGGTCGAGCTTGATCGAGCGCGCGGCCGGGCCCTCGCCGATCATGATGTCGATCTGGAAGTCCTCCATCGCCGGGTACAGCACTTCCTCGACCACCGGCGACAGGCGGTGGATCTCGTCCACGAACAGCACGTCGTACGGCTGCAGGTTGGTCAGCAGCGCGGCCAGGTCGCCGCCCTTCTCGATCACCGGGCCGGACGTCACCCGCAGCCCCACCCCCAGCTCGTTGGCGATCACGTGGCTCAGGGTGGTCTTGCCCAGCCCCGGGGGCCGAAGATCAGCACGTGGTCCAGCGCCTCGCGGCGCGACTTGGCCGCCTGGATGTAGATGTCCAGCTGTTCGCGCACCGGCGCCTGGCCGAGGTAGTCGGCCAGGCGGCGCGGGCGGATGCTGGCGTCGGCGGCGTCGTCCTCGCGGGTGGCGCCGGCGGCGATGATGCGGTTGTCGGTCATGGGGACCAGGGGCCGGAGGCCGGAGGCCGGGAAAAGGCGGACAAGCGTTCGGGCATGTTCATCAACGGCGATTGTAGGCACAAGCGGCCAGGACTGCCCGTGTTTTCCGGGCCCTGGCCGCAGGCCGCGCGCCCATCAGATCTCCACCTGCGCGCCCAGTTCCACCAGCCGGTTGCCGGGGATGCGGAAGAAGTTGCTGGCCGGGGCGGCGTTGCGGTGCATGAAGGCGAACAGCTTGTCGCGCCATACCGGCATGCCGCGGTTGGCGGTGGCGACGATGGTCTCGCGGCTGGCGAAGAAGGTCGTGTCCATCGGGTCGAAGTAGACCCCGCCGTGGTCGCACGAGCGCATCAGCGCCAACGGCACGTCCGGTGTCTCCATGAAGCCGAAACGGACCTGGATGCGGTAGAACTCGTCGCCGACCGGCTCGATCTTCAGCCGCTGGCCGGCCGCCGCGTACGGCACCGGCAGGGTCTCCACGTGCAGGAACACGTTGCGCTCGTGCAGCACCTTGTTGTGCTTGAGGTTGTGCATCAGCGCGTGCGGCACCACGCTCGGGTCGGCGGTCAGGAACACCGCCGTGCCCGGCACCCGAATCGGCGGCGCCAGCATCAGCCCGGGCAGGAAGCTGTCGATGCGGATGCCGTCCTTGCGTACCTCGTCGCGCAGCAGTTCGCGGCCGCGGCGCCAGGTGCGCATCATGGTGAACAGCGCGATGCCCAGCACCACCGGGAACCAGGCGCCCTGCATCAGCTTGGCGCCATTGGCGACGACGAAGCCCAGGTCGATGACGAAGAACACCGCGCACAGCGCGACGATGCCATGGCGCGCGCGCGGCCACAGGGTGCGCGCCACCAGCGCCAGCAGCAGGGTGTCGATCAGCATCGTCCCGGAGACCGAGATGCCGTAGGCCACGGCCAGGTTGCTGGAGCTGCGGAACGCCAGCACCAGCCCGAACACCATCAGCGCCAGCCCCCAGTTGATGCCGGGAATGTAGATCTGGCCGATGGTGTCGTGCGAGGTATGCAGGATGCGCATGCGCGGGATGTAACCCAGCTGCATGGCTTGGCGCGCGACCGAGAACGCGCCGGTGATCACCGACTGGCTGGCGATCACCGCGGCCATGGTCGCCAGGATGATCATCGGGTACAGCGCCCACTCCGGCACCGCCTCGAAGAACGGGTTGGCCACCGCGTCCGGCCGCTGCAGCACCAGCGCGCCCTGCCCCAGGTAGTTCAGCATCAGGCACGGCAGCACGAAGAAATACCAGGCGTGACGGATCGGCGGCGCGCCGAAGTGGCCCATGTCCGCGTACAGCGCCTCGCCACCGGTCACCGCCAGCACCACCGCGCCGAGGATGAACACGCCGTGCCAGCCGTGCTCCAGGAAGAAGCGCACCGCCCACCACGGATTGAACGCCTTGAGCACTTCGGGCGCGGCGATCACGTTCCAGATGCCGACCGCGGCCAGCGCCAGGAACCAGGTCAGCATCACCGGGCCGAACACCTTGCCCACCTTCTCGGTGCCGAAGCGCTGCGCGGCGAACAGGATGGCCAGCACCACAAGGGCGATCGGCACCACGAACCGGCCGAGCCCCGGCGCGGCCACCTCCAGGCCCTCGACCGCGCCCAGCACCGAGATCGCCGGGGTGATCACGCCGTCGCCGAAGAACAGCGACGCACCGAAGATGCCGAGGATGCCGACCACGTAGGCCGAGCGCGAGCCGTTGCGCAGGGTGCGCTGGGCCAGCGCCATCAGCGCCATGATGCCGCCCTCGCCATCGTTGTCGGCGCGCATGATGATGGTCACGTACTTGAGCGTGACCACCATGATCAGCGCCCAAAACGCCAGCGACAGCACGCCCAGCACGGTGTCGTGGTCGCTGGTGAGCCCGTAGTGCGGCGAGAACGCCTCCTTGAGCGTGTACAGCGGGCTGGTGCCGATGTCGCCGAACACGACGCCGATGGCGCCGACGATCAGCGCCAGGCCGGCGGCGGTGCCGGGCTTGCCGGGGTGGCCCGGGGTGGCGGGCTGGGAAGCAGCGTGGGACATGGTGGTTTCGGTCGCCCGGTAATGAAGGGGAGTGGGGTCAGCGCAGCGCCGATTGCAGCGCCTTGCGGATCACCATGGCGACATCGTCGCCGTCGGTTGCCGCGTCGCGCGCCATCTTCGCCGCCTCGGCCGGCTTGTAGCCCAGCTGCTGCAGGGCCACGGTCGCCTCGGACACCGGGTCGGTGGCCAGCGGCCCGGCCACCGGCGCACCGCCACCGGCAAAGTCGGCGGCCTTGTCGCGCAGTTCCACGATCATGCGCTCGGCGGTCTTCTTGCCGATGCCGGGAATGCGGGTCAGCGCGGTGATGTCTCCGGCCTGGATCAGCCGGCCGAACTCATCCACGCTGGCACCGGACAGCACCGCCAGCGCGATCTTCGCGCCGATGCCGGTGACCTTCTGCACGTCGCGGAACAGGCGCCGCTCGCCCTCGCGCAGGAAGCCGTACAGCGACACGCTGTCCTCCTTCTGCGCGTAGTGGGTGAACAGCACCACCTCGCGGCCGATGTCGGGCAGGTCGTAGAAGGTGCTCATCGGCGCCTCCAGCTCATAGCCGACGCCGCCCACGTCGATCACCAGCCACGGCGGGGCCTTGTGCGCCAGGATGCCACGCAGGCGACCGATCACGGCAACGCCCTCCGCGAACCCGGGGCCAGGGGCCGGAGCCCGCGGCATGCACCAGCATGGCCAACAAAAACGGTCATTTGCGACTCCAGGCAGAGCGCACGTCCACGCCCAGCCGTCCGGCCGTGGCGCGCACGTGCGCATGGGTGATGGCCACGGCCAGCGCGTCGGCGGCGTCGGCCTGCAACCTGCCCTGCAGGCCCAGCATCAACCCCACCATGTGCTGCACCTGCTGTTTCTCGGCACCGCCGCGGCCCACCACCGCCAGCTTGATCTCGGTGGCAGCGTACTCGCTGACCGGCAGGTCGCGCAGCACCACCGCGCACAGCGCCGCGCCGCGCGCCTGGCCGAGCTTGAGCGCCGAATCGGCGTTCTTGGCCATGAACACCCTTTCGATGGCCACTTCCTGTGGCCGGTACTCGTCGATCAGCGCATGCACCCCGTGCACCAGCCGCTTCAGGCGCTGGGCGAAATCGGCCGCGCCCAGCAGTACCAGCGGCTGGTGGTGGACATGGCGCGCGCGGCCGCCGGCATCGATTTCGATGATGCCGATGCCGGTGCGCTGCGAGCCGGGGTCGATGCCGAGGATGCGGGTCATTGCCATGGCGGCCGGAAGGAGGAAACGGCGGCCATCTTCGCCGGCCGCCGTCTCACGTGACGGGACGCGGGCGCGCCGTCAGGCCCGCTCCAGCCCGGCCTGGTCGACGTTGGAGTACACGTCCTGCACGTCGTCCAGGTCCTCGAGCATGTCCAGCAGCTTCTTCACCTGCAGCGCGGTATCGCCGGCCACGGCGATGTCGTTGTCGGCGCGGAAGGTGATCTCGGCGTGGTCGGGCGCCAGCCCGGCCGCCTCCATCGCCGCCTTCACCTGCTGGAAATTCTCCGGCGCGGTGACCACGTCGATCGAGCCGTCGTCCGGATACACGACGATATCGTCGGCGCCAGCGTCGATGGCCGCCTCGGTGATGCGGCTTTCAAACGCGGCTGCATCGCCGGCGTCCGGCGCGTAGGTCAGCACGCCCAGGCGCTTGAACATGAACGCCACCGAGCCTTCGGTGCCCATGTTGCCGCCGCACTTGGAAAACGCATGGCGCACGTCGGCCACGGTGCGGACGCGGTTGTCGGTGAGGCAGTCGACGATGACTGCCACGCCGCCCGGGGCGTAGCCCTCGTAGCGTACTTCCTCGTACTCGACGCCTTCCAGCTCGCCGGTGGCCTTCTTGATGGCGCGTTCGATCACGTCCTTGGACATGTTCGCGGCCAGGCCCTTGTCCATGGCCACGCGCAGCCGCGGGTTGTTGTTGGGGTCGCCTCCACCGCCGCGCGCGGCCACGCCGATCTCGCGGATGATCTTGGTGAAAATCTTGCCGCGCTTCGCGTCCGACGCGTTCTTGCGGGCTTCGATGGAGGGACCTCTACCCATGGGGATCTACCGTACATCTGTAGGGAACAAGAGGCGGATTCTACCCGATCCCCGCAGGCCGCCCCGTCAGGCCGCCCGCTGCCCGGCGGCCGCGCCGAAGCGCCCATGGCGCAGGAACGTGGCGACCAGCGCCGCCACCCGCGGCGACAACACCAGCCCGCTGTGGCTCGCCGCCACCACGCAGTGGTCGGCCAGGCCCGGCAGGCGGGTTTCGGCCAGCGCCACGGTGCCGTCGGAATCGCCGTGCAGCGCGCCCATCAGCGCCCCCAGCCCATGCGGCACGCTGCCGGCCACCAGCCCGACCTGTGCCCGCCCGTGCCAGGCCGGCAGGCCGTGCTGCAACAGGCCGCCGCTGCGTCCCAGCGCCACCGCCCAGCCATGCCCGGCCAGCGCACGCGCGGTTTCGCTGCCACACAGCGGCGAGCCCACGCAGACCACCCGCGGCACGTCCAGTTCGGGTGCCTGGCGCAGCGCTTCGAGCGCGACCAGCCCGCCGAGGCTGTGGCCGACCAGCGACACCGGGCCCTGCCCGCGCAACCGCTCGATCAGCGACGGCACCGCCACGTCGGGCCCGCCGAACACGCTGGGATAGCCGAACACGCCGACCTGGAACCCGCGCGCGCGCAGCCGCCAGGCCAGCGGCCCCACCCACGCCCGCGCGTTCCAGATGCCGTGCAGCACGATCACGCGGGACTTGTCTGCGGACACGGTACTCATGCCGCCAGTGTCCCGCATCGCTGCGGCGGACGTCATCACCCAGCATCGACGCATGGTGCGCGGAACACCCCGGCACGGGGCGCTCCGCGCACGGCGGCGCCTCAGTGCAGCCGGTACTCGAACTGCACCGCCACCTCCCGGCCCACCGGGCTGTAGACCTCGTAGAAGTACGGGAAGCTGCTGTTGGTCTCGTCGTGCGGGTGCAGGCTGTTGAACACGTTGTTGACGTACAGCTTCAGCGCCGCCTTGTCGGTGATCTGCCGGCCGACGTTGGCATTCCACAGGAAGTGCACGCCGGTGCGCCCGACCCCGCCGTACTTGGGCAGGCTGCCGTAGCGGGTACCGAACACGCCGGCCGACCAGTCGCCCAGCCGCCAGTCCACGCCGGTGGTGATGCGGCTCCGGAAATCCAGGTTGTCCGGGTCGTCGCGCCAGTCCTCCTGGACCGGGTCGGTGGCCTGCACCTGACGTTCGGATGCCAGCGTGTGCGACCAGTTCAGGCGCAGGTTGTAGCGCCCCAGCCGCGCCGTCTGCAGGCGCCAGTTGACCCCGGCGTCGATGCCGGCCACGCGCCGGTACGACTGGTTGATCGGCAGCGAGCGGATCTCGGTGACGCGGCCGATCGCCTGGCCCTCCTCCGGGGTGCGCGTGACCAGGCTGGTGATCAGCTGGCAGTAGCCCGAGTCGGCCGCGAAGTCGAAGGGCTGGCCGTTGAGCTTGCGCCCGGTGCGGCAACCGGCCTCGCCCTCGAGGATGGCGGCGTTGGAAAGACGCTCGAGCGCGCCGTTCAACTCGATGTTCCAGTAGTCGGCGTTGACCGACAGGCCGTCGGCGATGTCCCACACGAAACCGGCGCTCCACGACTTGCCGGTTTCCTCCTCCAGGGCCGGATCACCGCGGGTGACCGAGAACATGGAATAGCTGTAGCCCGAGCACCCCGGGTTGGCGCCGCCGGCGATGCAGCGCCACGGATCGACGCTGTTGCCGTAACTGCCGCTGCCCTCGCTGAACACCCAGTGCATGTCCGGCGCCTTGAAGCTGGTGGCGTGGCTGGCGCGCACCAGCAACGCGTCGAACGGGCGCCACTCCAGCCCGGCGTTCCAGGTCTTGGCGTCGTTGACGTCGGTGATGTCGTCGTACTTGTCGAAGCGGCCCGCCAGGCTCGCCTTCAGCGTGTCCACGATGGGGATGCTGAACTCGACGCCGGCGGCGTAGCGGTCGCGCTCGCCGCCGCCGTTGGTCCCGGTCAGGTTGTACAGCTGCACCACGCCGGGCTGCACCCGCGGGTCGCTGTCCAGGTCGTAGCCCTGGCGGCTGGCCTCCAGCACGACCGCCATCCCCAGCGGCCCCGCCGGCAGCGGGAACAGGTCGCCGGTGAGCACGAAGCTGCCGGTGCTCACCCACGACCGGGCCTCGTAGCGGGCCAGGGTGGAAATCGAGGCATATTCGTCCGGCGTCAGCGGCCGCAGCCAGCGCTCCAGGTTCAGCTGGTGGATCGGCACGCCCTTGGACGTGGTGCCCAGTTGGGGGCCGAAGAAGAAGTCGTTGACCAGGTTGCCGACCATGCGCCGGCGGGTGCGCTCGAAGTCGTACTCGGCGCGGCTCAGGGTGGCGTCCCAGTCGAAGCGTTCGGCCAGGCGCCCGCGCAGGCCGATGGCCAGGTCCACCGAACGCTCCTTGTAGTGCTGGTTCATCTCCGCCACGCCGCCCAGATCCACCGGCGACAGATAGCGGGTCGGGGCGATCACCCCGCCGAACTGCGGATCGTAGAAGTCACCGCGGCGCCCCACACCGTCGGTGTGCGGCCCGGTGATGCTCTCGAAGCCGCCCAGCGATTCGGCCCTGGAATCCCACACCTGCAGCGACGCCCAGCCCTGCAGCGCGCTGTTGAAATCGTAGGTGCCGAACACGTAGGCGGCGGCCTCCTCCTTGCCCTTGCTCAGGTGCACGTAGCGCTCGTCGTTCCAGCTGCCGCACGCATTGCCCAGCGTCTGTACATTGCCGCCGCTGATGCGGCGGTAGGTCCAGTCGACGAACTCGCCGCCCCACTTCTGGCAGGTCCCGTCCGGCAGCGCGATCAGCGGGTTGCTGCTGCTGGTGCCACCGCGGCGGATGCGCAGCATGGAAGTCGGCTCGGGGCCGATGCGCGGGTCCGCCGCCGGGTTCCGGCGCAGGTCCCAATCGTCGCGCTGGAAGCCATAGAGCAGCTCCTGTTCGTAGTACTGCAATGCGTAGGTCACGCTCCAGTCGTCGCCGCTGCGACCACCGGTCCACTGCAGGTCGGCGCGATCGCGGCCGCCCATGGTGCTGGTACCGCCGCGCAGCTTGAAGACGTCGCCCTCGTAGCCCCGCTTGAGCACCACGTTGACCACGCCGGACACGGCATCGGCACCGTAGATGGCGGATGCGCCGCCGGCCAGCACCTCGATGCGCTCGACCGCGCCGGAGGGGATGTTGCCGAAGTTCTGGAAGTTGCTGCGGCCGCCGTAGGGAAACGGATAGTCGGCGGCACGACGGCCATCGATCAGCAACAGCGAACGCCCCGGCCCGAGGCCGCGCAGGTTGAGCGGGTGCGCGTTGGCGGAAAAGCCCCCGGACAGCTCCGTCTCCACCGCGCCGCCGGCCATGACCAGGGTTTCCAGCGCCTCGAACACGGTGGCGTGGCCTTCGTTCTCGATCTGCTGGGCCGAGATCACCATCACCGGCGAAGGGCCTTCCACCTCGGCGCGCTTGATCCGCGAGCCGGTGACCTGCACCGCCGCCAGTTCCTGGGTGTCGGCGGGCTTGGCCGCCGCGGCCGGCGGCGACGGCCGCGGCGCCGCGGCGGGTGCCGGCGCGCGCGCGAGCGTGATCACGCCCCCGCGGGTGCTGCGGTGGACCAGCCCGGTCCCGGCCAGCAACCGGTCCAGTGCCTGCTGCACGGTGTACTGGCCGCTCAGCGCCGGCGCGGTGTGGCCGCGGACCAGGTCCGGCGGCACCATGATCTGCACGCCGGCGGTTTCGGCCAGGCGGTTGAGCGCGTCGCCCAGCGGCTGGCTGGCGACGGCGAACTGGTGCGTGGCCGCCGGCTGCGCGAAGGAGGCCGGCGCCATGCCCAGCAGCGAGAGGCCCAGTGCCGTGGCCAGCGCGCTGGCGACGATGGTGCGGCCGGGGCGGTTCGACGCCCGTGCGGTATTTCTCATCTATGGTTTCCCCCAAGCGATGTCGGATGGCGGCCTGTGCCAGGCTCCCCTCTTCGCAGACGCAGCGCGATGCGCATACCTCACCCGGCCACCGCACGGTTGCGCGGGTGCGGCGCCAGCGCTTACCGTCGGCGGGTCATCCGCCCGGGGTTCCTTCGCGATGCCGCCGTTCACCGCAGACCAGGTACTGGCCATGCGCTGGGAGCCGGACCACGTCCGCCACTTCCGTCCCATGCTGCTGCGCTACTTCCGCCGCCATCTGCAGCACGATGCCGATGCCGAGGACCTGGCGCAGGAGGCGCTGATCCGCCTGGCGCGCTCGCCGACGCGGGTGGACAACGCCGAGGCCTACGTGCTGCGCATCGCCTCCAACCTGCTGCGCGACCGCTTCCGCCGCGACCGCAGCCACCACGCCGGGCAGCACGAGCCACTCGATGCCAGCGTGCACGAGCTGCCCAGTGAGGAGCCGGCCGGGTATCACGTCTACGCAGGCAGGGAGCGGCTGCAGCAGTTCCTGTCGGCGCTGGACGAACTGCCACCGCGCTGCCGCGAGGTATTCCTGCTGCAGCGCTACGAAGGCATGACCTATGCCGCCATCGCGCTGCAACTGCAGGTGAGCGTGAGCGCGGTGGAAAAACACATGATGCGCGCACTGCTGCACCTGCAGTCGCGACTGGCGGACACATGAGCAGACCGGACACTTCCGCCCACGACGGCAGCAACCTCGTGGAGCAACAGGCGACCGCCTGGTTCGTCCGCATGCGTGCCGACGACGCCAGCGAGCGCGACCGCCAGGCCTGGCAGCAATGGCTGCACGCCGACCCGGTGCACCGCACCGCGTATGGCCGCATCGAGGCGCTGTGGTCGTCGCTGGGCGAGTTCGCCACCGCACCCGAGCTTGCGGTGCGCATGCCGCGCCCGCGCATGGCCGCGCGCCGCACGCCGCGCCGGCGGCGCTGGCCGGTCGCCGCGGCGGCCGCGCTGGTGCTGGCCTGCGCCGCCGGCCTGGCGGCCCTGCTGCTGCCGCCGCGCGCTGTCGAAAGCAGCTACCGCACCGCCATCGGCGAGCGCCGTTCGCTGCAGCTCGAGGACGGCACCCGCGTGGACCTGGACGCGGACACGCGGGTGCAGGTGCGCTATGACCCGCGCGGTCGTTCGGTGCGGCTGGACGGTGGCCGCGCCTTTTTCCGCGTGGCACGCGACAGCGAACGCCCGTTCGTGGTGCAGACCGCCGCCGGCAGCGTGCGCGCACTGGGCACCCAGTTCGAGGTCTCGCGGCTCGGCGCGGCCGCCGACGTGACCCTGTACGAGGGCAGCGTCGAGTTGCGTGGAGGCGACGGCGCCGCGCACCCGGCCACGCGGCTGGGCGTGCTGGTCCCGGGACAGCGCGCGCGCATGGCCGCGCAGCGCCTGCAGGTGACGGACGCGGCGGTGGCGGCGGGCTCGGCGCCGGGCTGGCTGTCCGGGCGGCTGGTGTTCAACGACACGCCGCTGCCGGAAGCGGTGGCCGAGTTCGGCCGCTACAGCTTCAAACCGGTGCTGCTGGCCGATCCGGGACTGGCGTCCTACCGCGTCAGCGGGGTGTTCCGTGGCGAGGACGTGGAGGGTTTCATCCAGGCGCTGGGCGAGGTCTACGGCATTCCCGAACACCACACCGCCGACGGCGCGCATGTGCTCGGCAAGGCCCGCTGAGCGGGCACCGGGCTACGGAATCACACGCCGGGCGCGGGACGGCGCAGGATGAACTCGCGGTCGCGGGTGCGGCCGACCGGGAAGTCGTACTCGCCGACCTTGTCGAAGCCGTGGCGGGCGTAGAAGCGCTGCGCACCGAAGTTCTCCGACCACACCCCGATCCACAGCGTGCGCGGGCCGGCGCCCAGCAGCCATTGCTCGGCCGCCGCGAACAGCTTGCCACCCCAGCCGCCGCCCTGGTGGCCGCGGAGCACGTACAGACGCTTGAGCTCGCCATCGCCGGGACGGGCGTCGGCATGTGGCAGGCCGCAGGGGCCGGCGAAGGCGAAGCCGACCGGTTCGTCGCCCACCTCCAGCAGCCAGGCGGCGTACTCGCCCGACTGCAGCTGGCGGCGCTGCAGCTCCGGCGGATAGGCGCTGGCCAGGTAATCGGCCAGGTCCTGCGGCGGGTACAGGTGGCCGAACGTCTCCACGAAGGTACGCTCGGCCAGCGCGCACAGCACGCCGGCGTCGTCGGGCGATGCGCGACGGATGACGCCGGCCATCGGCCGCTCAGCCCTTGGCCGGCTGCGGACGCACCTGCACGTGCACTTCGGCCAGCTGCGCGTCGGCGATCGGCGACGGCGCGTCGGTCATCAGGCACTGCGCGCCGGTGGTCTTCGGGAACGGGATCACGTCGCGGATCGACTCGGTGCCGGCCATCAGCGCGGCGATGCGGTCGATGCCGAAAGCGATGCCACCGTGCGGCGGCGCGCCGTAGTTCAGCGCGTCCAGCAGGAAGCCGAACTTGGCGCGCGCTTCCTCGGCGCCGATGCCGAGCAGTTCGAACACCGCGCTCTGCATCTCCGGGCGGTGGATGCGGATCGAACCGCCGCCGATCTCGTTGCCGTTGAGCACCATGTCGTAGCCGCGCGACACCGCGGTGCGGGCATTGGCGCGCAGGTCGGCGACGTCGTCCACCGCCGGCGCGGTGAAGGGGTGATGCAGGGCGACGTAGCGCTGCTCCTCGTCATCCCATTCGAACATCGGGAAATCGGTGACCCACAGCGGGCGCCAGCCCTCGGCGACCCTGCCGAAGTCCTTGCCGGCCTTCAGCCGCAGCGCGCCCATGAAGTCGGACACCTTGTTGTAGCCACCGGCGCCGAAGAACACGATGTCGCCGTTGCCGGCGCCGACATGCTTGAGCAGCGCGGCGAAGGCGTCATCGCTGAAGAACTTCTGGATCGGCGAGCTGACCTCGCCGTTGTCGGCGAGCTTGATGTAGGCCAGGCCCTTGGCGCCGTACTTGGCGGCGTGCGCGGCGTACTCGTCGATCTGCTTGCGGCTCAGCGCTGCGCCACCGGGGATGCGCAGCGCGGCCACGCGGCCGTCGGCGTCGTTGGCCGCGGCGGTGAACACCGCGAACCCGCTGTCCTTGACCAGCGCGGCCACGTCGACCAGTTCCAGGTCGATGCGCAGGTCCGGCTTGTCCGAGCCGTAGCGGCGCATCGCCTCGGCCCAGGTCATGCGCGGGAACTGCGCGTCGAGCTCGACGGCGACCACTTCCCTGAAGATCGAACGGATCATGTCCTCGACGAAGTCCTGCACGTCGCGCTCGCGCACGAAGGCGAACTCCATGTCCAGCTGGGTGAATTCCAGCTGGCGGTCGGCGCGCAGCGCCTCGTCGCGGAAGCAGCGCGCGATCTGGTAGTAGCGGTCGAAGCCGGCCACCATCAGGATCTGCTTGAACAGCTGCGGGCTCTGCGGCAGCGCGTAAAACTCGCCCGGGTGCATGCGTGCCGGCACCAGGAAGTCGCGCGCGCCTTCCGGGGTGGCCTTGGTCAGGATCGGGGTCTCGATGTCCTGGAAGCCGCGCGCGTCCAGGTGCCGGCGCAGCGCCTGCACCAGCTTGATGCGGGTGCGCTGCATGCGCTGCATCTCCGGACGACGCAGATCCAGGTAGCGGTACTTCAGGCGGGTGTCCTCGCCCGGGTTCTCGTGGGCGTGGAACGGCAGCGGCGCGGCCTTGTTGAGCACGGTGATGCGGCTGGCGATCACTTCCACCCTGCCGGTGCGCATCTTGTCGTTGACCGCGTGGCGGGCACGCACGACGCCTTCGACCTGCAGCACGTCTTCGTAGCCCAGCGACGCGGCCACCGCGAACACCTCGGCGTTGTCGATCTCCACCGTCACCTGCACGATGCCCTCGTGGTCGCGCAGATCGATGAAGCACACACCGCCCTGGTTGCGGGCAACGTCGGTCCAGCCGGCAAGGGTCACGGTTTGGCCGATCAGGGTCTCGTCGACCAGGCCGCAGAAGTGGGTACGCATGGAAAGCTCCGCAGGGGAATACCGGCGCGGGAGGGTGCCGGCGAGCCGGCTATTTTGCGGCCGGCCGGCGAGCGGAGCAAATCCGCGCCGCAGTCACGCCCGCTTAAGCCAGACTCTTCCTATAGTTCGCCCATCCAAACCTGAACAGGGACGCCGCCATGAACCGCCCGCTGCTGCTCGCCGGACTCACCGCCCTCCTGCCGGGTGCCCTGCTCGCCCCCGGCGCCGCCGCGCAATCGCCCTATGGCAACGGCCCGGGCACCGTGGCGGCGGTGCGCTGCGAGAGCATCAACAACCGCCAGCAGGTCTGCAATACCGGCTGGCGCGACGCCATCATCGTGCGCCAGCTGTCCAGCACCCGCTGCATCGAGGGGCAGAACTGGGGCAGCCGCGACGGCACGGTGTGGGTCGGCAACGGCTGCCGCGCCGACTTCGGCCCGGGCCGCGGTGGCTGGAGCAACGGCGGCGGCAACGGCAACTGGGGCGGCAACGGCGACACCATCCGCTGCGAGAGCAACGACAACCGCCAGCGCGTGTGCAACACCGGCTGGCGCGGCGCGGTGCTGGTGCGCCAGCTGTCCAATACCCAGTGCGTGGAAGGCCGCAACTGGGGCAGCGGCAACGGCAGCGTGTGGGTCGACAATGGCTGCCGCGCCGAGTTCGCCGAAGGCCGTGGCGGCAACTGGGGTGGCGGCTGGGGCGGTGGCAATGCCGGCAACGGCCAGACCATCCGCTGCGAGAGCAACGACAACCGCCAGCGCGTGTGCCGCACCGACTGGCGCCGCGCCACGCTGGTGCGGCAGTTGTCCAAGTCGCAGTGCATCGAAGGCCACAGCTGGGGCAGCAGCAATGGCGCGGTGTGGGTCAGCGACGGCTGCCGCGCCGAGTTCGCCGAGGGCCGCGGTGGCGGCTGGGGCGGTGGCAACGGTGGCAACTGGGGCGGTTCCAACTACAGCATCGAGTGCAGCAGCGAGGACAACCGCATGCGTTCCTGCGCCTGGGAACGTCGCCAGGGCCGCCCGGTACTGATCCAGCAGCTGTCCCGGACCCAGTGCGTGGAAGGCCGCAACTGGGGCTACAACGGCAACAGCGTATGGGTGAACGGCGGCTGCCGCGCGCGCTTCGGCGCGCGCTGAGGGCCGCCATCGGATCGGAACGAAGGGCGCCGGTCAGGCGCCCTTTTCCGTGGCGGCGGCATCGGCGCCCCACGGCGGCGGCGGTGCGTCCACCGGGCGGGTGAGGTCGAACTCGACCTGGAACAGGCGCCCGTCCGGCCGCGAAAGTTCATACAGGAAGCGCCGCCCCGGCTCGATTTCCATCGCCCAGGTGTTGCGCAGCGACCCGGCCAGGCCCTCGCGCCCGAACATCGCCACGGACGCGGCGTCCACCGGGAACGCCTGCCGCCGTGCGGTACCCGGCTCACGGGTATCGCCGCCGTAGAGGGTGACCTTGTCCGGGCTGCCATCGGCATGACGATGGTCGTGCTTCAGCCGCAGGCGATCGCCGACGCGGGTCAGCACCCAGGTCCGCGACCGGTCCTCGCCGACGTGGAACGGCACCCGCAGCTCCTGCGCCGGTGCGTCGCACCCGCGCACGTGCATCACCAGGGCCTGGCCTTCGAAGGGATCGGGCGTGGCGCTTGCCGGCCGGTTGGCCACCACGCGGCCGGCGAACGCCTGCCCGCAATGCTGGGCCAGGGCCGCCAGGAACCCGGCGGCGCCGGTGTCGGCGGCGGGGGCGGCCGGCGCCGCCATCGACGCGACCGGGACGAGCAACAGCGGCAGCAGGCCTGCGGGAAAAGAGCGCTTCATGCCCCGACCCTAGCCGTTGCCTCCGGCGGCGGCAAGCCGTGGCGGTCGCCCGGCGCGGCGGCGGGGCGCGCGGCAACGTTCGGGCGGCGGCGATCCGGCGGGCCGTCGCCGGCCTGATGCCCCCTTGCGCACCATCGTCGCGGGAATCCGCAGCACCCGGGCAACCGCGTCGGCGCGTTGCCCGGACCCGACCTCTCACCCCTTCGGGTCGGGCGTACCTTCCTGTGCATGGTGTTGCCTTCGCGGGAATGGAAACCGCGGCGGGCGGGATCAGCGTCCTTCCCCGGCCAGCGGGGAACGACCATGAAACCTCACGCCTGGCCGGAAGGCGGCCGCGCGCCGTCGATCAGCACCGGCCGGTCGGCGCCTGCCGGCGGCGGCGCGGGCGGCTGCACCGCCACGTCCGCATCGTGCGCGATGTCCTTGCCCAGCGGATCCACGCTCAGCGGCGCGCGCAGCACCAGCGACGGCAGCAGCGTGTTCAACGCCGCATACAGCAGCAGCGCGCCGTACAGCACCGCCGGGGCGTCGAAGCGTTCGCGCATGATGCCGGCCAGCACCAGGGTGAAGATCAGGGTCGGCGACAACGCCAGCGACACCCGCAGGCTGGACATGAAGCTCTCGCCGAACAGCACCCGCCGCTGCAGCCAGACCACCGCGATGCGCAGCGGCAGCACCACCAGGGTGATCACCACGCCCAGCCCCAGCGCCTCGAAGCTGAGCGCGTCGCCGGGCACCTTGGTGCCGGCATTGAAGAAGTAGAACGGGACGAAGAACGAGGCGAACAGGCGCAGCGCGTGCAGGTTCTCGTGCGAGGCCAGCAGCGGCATGCGCTGCTGCAGCAGGCGCGCGACCAGCCCGGCGATGAAGGCGCCCACCAGGTAGTACACGCCCAGCGAATAGGTGATGTAGGCCGCGAGCAGGCCGACCATCACCAGCAGCGAGAACTCCGAGCCCGGCGCATGCGGCGCCACCCAGCGGCCGAGGCCGACGAACAGCAGCGGCAGGCCGACCATCATCGCCAGCAGCACCAGGCTGGACAGCGCCATGTGCGCGGGATCGCCGGCCTGCAGCACCACGAACAACGCCGCCAGCGCCAGCAGTTCGCCAGCGATCGCCTTGCTGCTCACCCAGAACCGTTCCGCCTCGTCCAGCCCCAGGCGCGCGAGCGAATCCATGATGAAGCCGGTCGATGGCGTCAGCAGCGCCAGCGCCAGCAACCCCGCCGCCTGCCACTGCAGGCCGCCGTAGCGCCAGCCCAGCCAGGCCACCCCGGCCAGGGTCAGGCTGCGGATCAGCAGGTGTACCAGCAATGGCCACATGCCGCGCCGCAGGTCCTTCAGGTCCACCTCGAGGCCGGCGAACAGGAACAGCGAGGAAATGCCCAGCGTGGCCAGCAGCCCCACCACCGGGTCGTGCGCGCCATCGCCCAGCCACAGCATCACGCCGATGCCGAACACCAGGCAGGTCAGCGGCGCCGGTACGCAGAAGCGCTGCAGTGCGCGCGGAATCACCAGCAGCGCGAAGATCAACAACAGGTAGACCAGCTCGCGGCTCATGCGCCCGGTTTCCTTTCCCCAACTGGCGCACAGGGTACACGCGGCGCCGCCGCCGGCACACCGCCCCGGCTCATCCCAGGTACGTGGTCGCCTGTTCGCCGACCCGGCGCAGGATGGCGTCGCGCCCCGCGTCGTCGAGCACGGAACCCTGCAGGAAAACGGTCAGCACCCAGGGGCTACCGCCACGCCGCGGCCACAGCACGGCGATGTCGTTGCTGGTGTCGCGGCCGTTGCTGCCGGTCTTGTCGCCCACCCGCCAGCCCGCCGGCAGCCCCGCGCGCAGGCGCGCGTCGCCGGTCTGGTTGTCGATCAGCCAATCGGCCAGTTGCTGGCGCGACGCCGCGTCCAGCGCTTGCCCGAATACGAAACGCTGCAGGTTGCCGGCCATGGCCGCCGGGCTGGTGGTGTCGCGCGGGTCGTCGGGGGCGAAGCGGTTGGCGTCGGGCTCGTAGCGTGCGGCGACGGTCACCGCGTCGCCCTGCGCGCGCAGGAACGCGGTCAACCCGGCCGGTCCGTCGACCAGCGGCAACAGCAGGTTGGCCGCGGCGTTGTCGCTGGTGGTCAGCGTCGCCCGGCACAGGTCGCGCACGCCCAGGTCCTTGTCGACATGGCGCGCGCTTACCGGCGAATGGGCGATCAGGTCCGAGGCCCGCACCGCTACCCGCCGGTCCAGCGACAGCCGGCCCTGCGCGGCCCGGTGCAGGACCGCGGCGACCAGCAGGAACTTGAAGGTGCTGCACATCGGGAAACGCTCGTCCATGCGCTGGCCGAAGCGGGCCCCGCTGGCCGGATGCCACAGGCACACGCCCAGGCGCCCGCCGCTTTCGGCCTCCAGGGCGTCGAAGCCGGGCGTCGCGGGGCGGCGCGCCACCGCGCCGGCGGTGCGGGCCAGTACGGGGCCGGCGACGATCCCGGCAAGGGCGGCGCCGGCGAGGGCGATGAACGGGCGGCGGGCGATCATGCGGTGCTCCCTGCGGGGTGGCCGCGATTATGGAAAGCCGCGCGTGTCGCCCACCAGCACGAAAAACCATCGGCAGCCATCAGTTTTATTTGTGGCGACGCCAGAAATTCCGGCCTTCCGTGCGGGAATAATGGGGCCACCCATCACCCACTTTCATGGCTCAGGCATGATCCGCCCCCAGCTGCCGCTCAACGCCCTGCGCGCCTTCGAGGCGGCCGCGCGCCACCTCAACTTCACCCGCGCGGCGCTGGAGCTGTGCGTCAGCCAGGCCGCGCTGAGCCACCAGATCCGCACCCTGGAAGACCGCCTGCAGGTCACGCTGTTCCACCGGTTGCCACGCGGGGTGGCGCTCACCGACGAGGGCGCGGCGCTGCAGCCGGTGCTCACCGAGGCGTTCGACCGCATCGCCATCGCCCTGGACCGCTTCGCCGGCGGCCGTTTCCGGGAAGTGCTCACGGTGGGCGTGGTCGGCACCTTCGCCACCGGCTGGCTGCTGCCGCGGCTGGGCGATTTCGAGGCCGCGCACCCGGATATCGAACTGCGCCTGCAGACCCACAACAACCGCATCGACCTGGCCGGCGAAGGGCTGGACCTGGCGATCCGCTTCGGCAACGGCGACTGGCAGGGCCAGGCCTGCACGCCGATCCTCGATGCGCCGTTCGCGCCGGTCTGCGCGCCCACGTTGGCGCGGCGCCTGCGACAGCCGCGCGACCTGGCGGGGGTGCCCTTGCTGCGCTCCTACCGCAACGACGAATGGCCGTGCTGGCTGCAGGCCGCGGGGGTGGCCGGGGTGGAAGCGCGCGGACCGGTGTTCGATTCCTCGCTGGCCCTGGCCAGCGCCGCCGCGGCGGGTGCCGGGGTGGCGCTGCTGCCGCTGCGCATGTTCGAGCAGGACCTGGCCGACGGGCGCCTGCTGCAGCCCTTCGCGCAGACCCTGTCGCTGGGCCGCTACTGGCTCACGCGGCTGCGCTCGCGCGAAGAACGCGAGCCACTGCGGCGCTTCCGCCAGTGGCTGCAGGCGCAGGGCCACGCATAGCGGCCGACCCGGTGGCCGACCGCAGCGCCTAGTCGAGCAGCTCCATCCACGCTGCTTCGGCCTGCTCCAGCTGCTGCGCGAGCACCTCGCGCTCGCTGCCGAGCCGGCCCATCTTCGCCGCATCGGCGTAGTTGCCCGGGTCGGCCAGCTGGCGGTCGATATCGGCCAGCGCCGCGCCCAGCTGCTCGACCTTCTTCTCGGCCGCCTCCAGCTTGTGCGGGTTGACCGGCTTCTTCGCCGGCACCGGCGGCGCGGCCACCGGCGCAGGCGCCGGTTCGGCCGGCTTTGCGCCCTTGTCGGCGCGGTCGGCCTTGCTGCGCGCGCCCTGCGCGCTGGCGCGGGTGCGCAGCCACGCGGCGTACTCGTCGAGGTCGCCGGCGAACGGCTCGACCACGCCGTCGGCCACGCGCCAGAAGGTGTCGCAGACCAGCCCGATCAGGTGGCGGTCGTGCGAGACCATGACGATGGCGCCCTCGAACACGCTCAGCGCCTCGGCCAGCGCCTCGCGCATTTCCAGGTCCAGGTGGTTGGTCGGCTCGTCGAGCAGCAGCACGTTGGGCTGCTGCCAGGCGATCAGCGCCAGCGCCAGGCGCGCGCGCTCGCCGCCGGAGAAACCGTCCACCGGCTCGAACGCGCGGTCGCCGGGGAAGTTCCACTTGCCGAGGAAGTCGCGGAAGTTCTGGTTGACGCCGTCCGGGTCGATCTCGCGGAAGTGGTCCATCGGCGTGGCGCCCTCGCGCAGCGACTCCACCGTGTGCTGGGCGAAGTAGCCGATCTTCATGTCCGGGTGCGCGCTGCGCTCGCCGGCCAGCGGCGGCAGGTCGCCCACCAGGGTCTTGACCAGGGTGGTCTTGCCGGCGCCGTTCGGGCCGAGCAGGCCCACGCGCTGGCCCGCCTCCAGGCCGAAGCCGACATCCTTCAGGATCACCGCGTCCTGGCCGTAGCCGGCCGCGACGTGGTTCAGACGGATCAGCGAGAACGGCAGCTTGGCCGGCTCGGAGAACTCGATGCGGAATTCGCGCTCGGCGCGCACCGCCTCGGTACCGGTCATCTTGGCCAGGCGCTTCATGCGGCTCTGCGCCTGGGTGGCCTTGCTGGCCTGTGCCTTGAAGCGGTCGATGAAGCTCTGCAGGTGGGCGCGCTCGGCCTGTTCCTTTTCGTGCGCGATCTGCTGCTGGCGCAGGTGCTCGGCGCGCTGGCGCTCGAAATCGGTGTAACCGCCGGTGTACAGCCGCGCGCTGCCGCCGTGCAGGTGCAGGGTGTGGGTGGCGACGTTGTCGAGGAATTCGCGGTCGTGCGAGATCAGCAGCAGCGTGCCCGGGTACTTGAGCAGCCACTGTTCCAGCCAGTACACCGCGTCCAGGTCGAGGTGGTTGGTGGGTTCGTCGAGCAGCAGCAGGTCGCTGGGCATCATCAGCGCGCGCGCCAGGTTCAGGCGCGCGCGCCAGCCGCCGGAGAACGCCGCCACCGGGCGGGCGTGGGTCTCGGCCGGGAAGCCCAGGCCGTGCAGCAACCTGCCGGCGCGCGCCTCGGCGTCGTACGCGCCCAGCTCGGCCATCTTCTGGTGCGCATCGGCGACCGCTTCCCAGTCCTCGCGCGCGGTCGCCGCGGCTTCCTCGGCCAGTACCGCGGCCACCACGTCGTCGCCGCCGAGCACGAAGTCGATGGCGCGGTCGGGCAGCGCCGGGGTTTCCTGGGCCACGTCGGCGATGCGGATCTTGCCCGGCAGCGACACGTCCCCCTTGTCGGCTTCCAGCTCGCCGCGCACCGCGGCGAACAGGCTGGACTTGCCAGCGCCGTTGCGCCCCACCACGCCCACGCGGTAGCCGGCATGCAGGGTGAGGTCGACGTTGGACAACAGCAGGCGCTCGCCCCGGCGCAGGGCGAAATTACGAAGGGAAATCATGAGGGGGTCCGTTATAACGAAACGGAATGTGCACCTAAGCAACATTCCTGCGACGCGATTCTAGCGTTAACGAATACTTGACTGACGCTTCCCGCGCACGGATCACCCCGCGGGTCGCCCTCCCCCGCCACCGCCCGCGCCGCGCATCCCGGTCGAAATGCTTTCAAAAGCAACGATATAGGCAGACACCGCGGCATTTGACACAACGTAAAAATTCCATTAACCCATGATGGCGCACCGCACCACCCCACCGTGACGGACCTTCCGTCGCCGCAGGTGCCGCCCCTTCATACCGGAGCTGCAAACAGATGAACCGCAAGTCCAGTACGCTCGCCGTTGCCGTCGCCATCGCCCTCGGCCTCCCGGTTGCTCCCGCCTTCGCCCAGTCCGGCGCGCAGACGCTCGACACCGTGATCGTCACCGGCACCCGCGTGGCCGACCGCACCGTGGCCGAATCGCAGTCGCCGATCGACATCATCACCCCGAGGCCCTGCAGGCCACCGGCTCGACCGAGCTGGCCACCGCGCTGTCGCGCGCCCTGCCCTCGCTCAACTTCCCGCGCCCGGCGCTGACCGACGGCACCAGCGGCGTGCGCCCGGCGCAGCTGCGCGGGCTGTCGCCGGACCAGGTGCTGATCCTGGTCAACGGCAAGCGCCGGCACCTGTCCGGCCAGCTCAACGTCAACGGCAGCATGGGCCGCGGCTCCTCGGCCGTGGACCTGAACACCATCCCGGTGGCGGCGATCGAACGCGTGGAAGTGCTGCGCGACGGCGCCTCGGCCCAGTACGGCTCGGACGCCATCGCCGGGGTGGTCAACATCGTGCTCAAGGGCGCCGGCAAGGGCGGCAGCCTGGCGCTGGACCTGGGCCAGTACTCGGCCGGCGACGGTACCCAGTACCAGCTCTCCGGCGATACCGGCGTCAGCTTCGCCGACGGCCGCGGCACGGTGCATTTCGCCGGCCAGCTCTCGCACCAGGACCGCACCAACCGCGCCGGCCCGTTCAACGCCTACGGCCTGCCGGGCAACCCGACGCCGAACACCGGCAACTGGCCGGGCGTGGGCGTGAAGGCGTTCGTGGTCGGCGACCCGGAAGTGGACACCCGCGCCGTGTCGGCCAATGCCGGCTTCGATTTCAGCGACACCCTGCACGGCTACGCCACGGCCATCGCCAGCAACCGCGACATCACCTCGTTCGCGTTCTACCGCTCGCGCAACCACAACGCCGCGACCAAGCTGCTCTACCCGGACGGCTTCGTCCCGGAGATCAACCAGTACCTCAAGGACCGTTCGCTGGTCGCCGGCCTGAAGGGCAGCAGCGAAGGCGGGCTCAACTGGGACGTGAGCTACAACTACGGCTACAGCCGCATCGATTTCGCCACCGACAACACGATGAACTACGCGCTGGGCGCCACCAGCCCCACCCGCTTCCGTGACGGCGCGCTGGAATACACCCACAACATCGTCAATGCCGATTTCTCGCAGGCGCTGGACTGGGGCCTGGCCTACCCGGTGACGCTGTCCTTCGGCGCCGAGTACCGCCAGGAGAAGTGGAACCAGTCGCCGGGCGAACCGAACTCCTATTTCGGCAGCGGCGCGCAGGGTTTCGGCGGCTTCACCCCGATCAACGCGGTGCACGCCGACCGCCACAACTACGCGCTGTACGCCGGCCTCGAAGCCGACCTGACCGACAGGCTGTCGGCCGGCGCCACCGTGCGCTACGAGGACTACTCGGATTTCGGCAGCAAGACCTCGGGCAAGCTGTCGGCCCGCTATGCGTTCAGCGACACCGTGGCGCTGCGCGCCACCGTTTCCAACGGCTTCCGCGCACCGTCGCTGGCGCAGCAGAGCTACCAGGTCATCACCAGCAACTACTCCAACGGCGTGTTCGTCGAGTCGGGCACCTTCCCGGCCACCAGCGTCGTGGCGCAGGCGCTGGGTTCCAGGCCGCTGCAGGCGGAAACCTCCACCTCCTACAGCCTGGGCCTGGTGCTGCAGCCGGCCGAGCGCCTGTACCTGACCGTCGATGCGTTCCAGATCGACATCGACGACCGCATCCTGCTGTCGTCCACCATCAACACCAACCCGGCGACCAACGCCCTGCTGACCTCGCTGGGGATCAACAACGTCACCGCCTTCCGCTACTTCAACAACGCCGCCAATACCCGCACCCGCGGCGTGGACGTGGTCGGCAGCTACAACATCCCGCTGGCCGCCAGCGCCCTGGACCTGACCGCCAGCTACAGCTACAACACCACCGAGGTGAAGCGGCTGGCGCCGTCGCCGGCCGTGCTGACCGGGCTGGGCCTGACCACGCCGCTGGTGGGCCGCGACGAGATCGGCCGGCTGGAGGACGCCTTCCCGCGTGACAAGGCCATCGTCGGCGGCACCTGGAGCGCGGACCGCTGGAGCGTGGGCCTCAACGCCACCCGCTATGGCCGCTTCACCGTGCGCCAGACCAACCCGGCGTTCGACCAGAGCTACGACCCGCAGTGGGTGCTGGATGTGTCGGCCAGTTTCAAGCCGAGCGCGCAGTGGACGCTGACCGTGGGCGCGGACAACGTGCTCGATTCGCACCCGGACAAGGTCAACCCCGCGTTCACCAGCGTCAACGCCTGGGGCCAGATGCCGTACAGCAACTACGCGCCGGCCGGCTTCAACGGCGCCTATGTCTACGGCCGCATCGGCTACAAGTGGTAAGCGGCGCGCGCGCCTGAGGCGTCGGCAAATGCCCCGGGAAACCGGGGCATTTGCTTTTCCGCGCGCGACACCGTGTTTTCCGCGCGGTTTCCTTGTCTGCGCCGGAGGCACCCGTAGAATCCTCCCATCCCCCTGCCTGCGAGTTCCGATGCACCATGACACCGCCCTGATCAACATGATCGCCATCGGCCTGGGCCTGGCCTTCGTGCTTGGCGCCCTGGCCAACCGGCTGCGGCTGTCGCCGCTGGTGGGCTATCTGGTCGCGGGGTGGTGGTCGGGCCGTTCACGCCGGGCTTCGTCGCCGACCAGGCGCTGGCCAACCAGCTGGCCGAGATCGGGGTGATGCTGCTGATGTTCGGCGTCGGCCTGCATTTCTCGCTCAAGGACCTGATGGCGGTGAAGGCCATCGCCATTCCCGGCGCCATCGGCCAGATCGCGGTGGCCACGGTACTGGGCTGGGGCGTGGCCACGCTGATGGGCTGGCCGCCGCTGCACGGGGTGATCTTCGGCTTCTCGCTGGCCACCGCCTCGACCGTGGTGCTGCTGCGGGCCATGGAGGAACGCCGCCTGCTGGAGACCACCCGCGGCAAGATCGCGGTGGGCTGGCTGATCGTCGAGGACCTGGCCTGCGTGCTGGCGCTGGTGATGATGCCGGTGATCGCCGGGGTGTTCGGCCCCGAGGCGCAGGGCCGCAGCCACAGCCTCGGCAGCGTGCTGGCGTCGATCGGCTGGACCTTCGTGCAGCTGGGCCTTTTCGTGGCGGTGATGCTGCTGGTCGGGCGCCGGGTGATCCCGTGGATCCTGGAGCGTATCGCCGGTACCGGTTCGCGCGAACTGTTCACCCTGGCGGTGCTGGCCATCGCGCTGGGCGTGGCATTCGGCGCGGCCGCGCTGTTCGGCGTGTCGTTCGCGCTGGGCGCGTTCTTCGCCGGCATGATGCTCAACGAGTCCGAGCTGAGCCACAAGGCGGCGCACGATTCGCTGCCGCTGCGCGATGCGTTTGCGGTGCTGTTCTTCGTCTCGGTGGGCATGCTGTTCGACCCGATGATCGTGGTCGAGCACCCGTGGCAGGTGCTGGCCACGGTGGCGATCATCATGTTCGGCAAGTCGGCCGCGGCGTTCTTCATCGTGCGCGCGTTCGGCCATTCCAAGGCCACCGCGCTGACCATTTCCGCGTCGCTGGCACAGATCGGCGAGTTCGCCTTCATCATCGCCGGGCTTGGCGTGGCGCTGAAGATCCTGCCCGGCACCGGGCAGTCGCTGGTGCTGGCCGGCGCGCTGGTGTCGATCATGCTCAACCCGCTGGTGTTCGGCCTGCTCGACCGCTGGCAGGCGCGGCACAAGGAAGCCCTGCCGGTGCCGGAAGCACCGGACATCCCGCCCGGGCCGTCGCTGGACCTGCACGACCACGCCATCGTCATCGGCTACGGCCGGGTCGGCAGCACCCTGGCGCAGGTCCTGCGCGACCGCGGCGTGCCGGTGCTGGTGATCGACGACAACCGCGACCATGTCGAGCGCGCGCACGCCGCCGGCATTCCCGGCATCCGCGGCAGCGCCGCCGCCGACCTGGTGCTGGCCGAAGCCCATCCGGAACGCGCCAGCATCGCCATCCTCGCCATCCCGCAGCCGCTGGAGGCCGGCGAAGCGCTGGCCAAGCTGCGCGCGATCAACCCCAACCTGACCCTGCTGGCGCGCGCGCACAGCGATGCCGAGGTCAAGCACCTGCTCGAGCACGGCGCCGACGGCACGGTGCTGGCCGAGCGCGAGCTGGCGCACTCGCTGGCGGAAATGGTCATGGCTACGCCGCCGTACCGGGCGCTGCGCGTGGGCGCCACCGCCCACTGACGGCCCCGCGCCGCCGGGAGCGCTCAGGCCGTGCCAGCGACGGCGCCGGGAAGGCGCGCCAGGTAATCGCCCAGCCGTTCGATCGCCTGGCGCACCTTGGCCGGCTGGGTCTGCCGGTGCGGGGTCACCGCCCACACCGGCAGCGCCGGGATGTCCCAGTCGGGCAGCAGCCGCAGCAGCCGGCCGTCCGCCAGCAGCGGCATGACGTCCAGGCTGGTCAGCACCGCCACGCCCAGTCCGGACACGCACAGTTGGCGCACCGCCGGCTGGTTGTGGCTGACCAGGCGCGGATGCGCCGGCACCTGCCGCTCCTGGCCGGAGGCGCGGTGCCGCCACGCCAGCCCGGGCACTTGGGCCAGGCCCAGCCATTCGCTGGCCGGCACCTGCAGCGGGTCGGCCGGCGGGCCATGCCGCCGCAACCAGTCCGGCGCGGCGCAGGCCCAGCGCTGCAGGGTCCCCAGCGGCTGCGCCATCCAGTCGCTGTCCGGCAACCGGCCGAAGCGCAGCGCCAGGTCGATGCGGGCCTGCACCAGGTCGGTCCAGCCATCCTCGAAATGCAGGTGCAGCCGCAGCTGCGGGTGGTCGCGCAGCCACGCCCCCAGTGCCGGCCCGACATGGTCGGCCATGCCCAGCGGCGCGGACAGGCGCAATTCGCCGCTGGGCGCATGGCGCGCCGCCGACAACTCGGCCGCGGCCTCGCCGGCGGCATCCAGCAGGCGCGCGCAGGCCGCGTAGTAGCGGCCGCCGACGTCGGTCAGCGACAGCTGCCGGGTCGAACGGTGCAGCAGCGCCACGCCGGCCTCCTGTTCGAGCGCGCGCACCTGCTGGCTGATCGCCGACGTACTCATGCCCAGCGCCCGCGCCGCGGCGCTCATCGAGCCGTGCCGGACCACCTGCGCGAACAGCGCCATGCGCCTGAGATTCTCCACTGCCCCCTCCTGCCGCCGCGCCATCGTGAAGCGCGGCTTCAAGGTGATTGTGGGCCCCGGGGACTGCCGCCGCCACCACGCCGGGAGGACACTGGGGGCCTGCCATCCACACGAGGAATCGCCATGAACGTCGCCCTGATCGGTGCCACCGGCTTCGTCGGCCGCGCCCTGCTCGAGGAACTGCTGGCGCGTGGCCACGCGGTCACCGCGCTGGCCCGCCACCCGGAAAAACTCGCCACGCGCGACCACCTGCGCGTAGTCCGTGCCGACGTGCAGGACCCCGCGCAGGTGCAGGCCGCCGTGGCCGGCAGCGACGCGGTGCTCAGCGCCTACAACGCCGGCTGGGACAACCCGGACATCTACCACGACTTCATGCAGGGCTCGCGCGCGATCGTCGCCGGCACCAAGGCCGCCGGGGTCAAGCGCTACCTGGTGGTGGGCGGCGCCGGCAGCCTGTACACCGCCGACGGCGTGCAGCTGGTGGACACGCCGGATTTCCCGCCGGCGTTCCATGATGGCGCCCGCGCCGCGCGCGACGCGCTGGAGGACCTGAAGGGCGAATCCGCACTGGACTGGACCTTCCTCAGCCCGCCGGTGGGCTTCCACGCCGGTGGCCCGACCGCGCGCACCGGCCGCTACCGCACCGGCAGCGACACCCCGCTGATGGCCGCCGACGGCCCCGGCACCATCAGCCCGGCCGACCTGGCCGTGGCCGTGGTCGACGAACTGGAGCAGCCGCGGCACCTGCGCCAGCGCTTCACCATCGCCTGGTAAGGCCGCCTGCGCGATGCACGGCGGCGGGTGGCGCAGCGGACGCGCGCCACCCGCGCCCGGGGAGCTCGGGGGCCCGTTGAACTCCCGCGCTCAGGCCTGCGCCAGCGCCTGTTCCAGGTCGGCCAGCAGGTCGTCGATGTGCTCGATGCCGACCGACAGCCGCACCGTGTCCAGCGTCACCCCGGCCTTTTCCAGCTCGGCCGCGTCGAGCTGGCGGTGGGTGGTGGAGGCCGGGTGCGTGGCCAGCGACTTGGCGTCGCCCAGGTTGACCAGCCGGGTGAACAGCTGCAGCGCGTCGAGGAACCGCGCGCCGGCCTCGCGGCCGCCCGGCAGGCCGAAGGTCAGCACCCCCGAGCCGTGCCCGCGCAGGTACTTGCGCACCAGCGCGTGCTCGGGGTGGTCGGGCAGCGCCGCGTAGTTCACCCACGCCACCTTCGGGTGCCGCTGCAGGAAGGCCGCGACCGCCAGCGTGTTGCTGTTGATCCGGTCCATGCGCAGCGCCAGGGTCTCGATGCCCTGCAGGATCTGGAAGGCGTTGAACGGCGAGATCGCCGCGCCGGTGTTGCGCAGCGGCACCACGCGCGCGCGGCCGATGTAGGCGGCCGGCCCCAGCGCCTCGGTGTAGACCACGCCGTGATAGCTCACGTCCGGCGTGTTCAGGCGCGGGAACCGCTGCCGGTGCTCGGCCCAGGGAAAACGCCCCGAATCGACGATCGCCCCGCCCAGGCTGGTGCCATGCCCGCCCAGGTACTTGGTCAGCGAATGCACCACGATGTCGGCGCCGAAATCGAACGGGCGCAGCAGGTACGGCGTGGCCACGGTGTTGTCGACGATCAGCGGCACGCCGTGCGCATGCGCGATCGCGGCGATGGCCTCGATGTCGGTGATGTTGCCGCGCGGGTTGCCGATGGACTCGACGAACACCGCCTTGGTGCGCTCATCGATCAGCGCCGCGAACGCCTGCGGATCGCGGTAGTCGGCGAAACGGGTCTGGATGCCGAACTGCGGCAGCGTGTGCGCGAACAGGTTGTAGGTACCGCCATACAGCGCGCTGGAGGCCAGGATGTTGTCGCCGGCCTCGGCGATGGTCTGGATCGCGTAGGTGATGGCCGCCTGCCCGGACGCCAGTGCCAGCGCGCCGACGCCGCCTTCGAGCGCGGCGATGCGCTGCTCCAGCACGTCGGTGGTGGGGTTCATGATCCGGGTGTAGATGTTGCCCTGCACCTTGAGGTCGAACAGGTCGGCACCGTGCTGGGTGTCGTCGAAGGCATAGGCCACGGTCTGGTAGATCGGCACCGCCACCGCGCGGGTGGTCGGGTCGGGTCGGTAGCCGCCGTGCACGGCGATGGTTTCAGGCTTCCAGTTCGGCGCGGACATCACAGGCTCGATGCAGGGGTGGCCCATGACCATAGCCGAGCCGCTGCCGGCCATGGCCGCTGGTTGCAACGGTTACTGCTGATCCGTGGTGATCAGCCGATAACCCGGATGCATGAGCGGATATCCCGTGGCGCGCGCCGGCGCCCGGCCAACGCCGGTTTTACCCCGCCGTCCGCATGCCGCACACTGCGGACTCACAGATGCGGGAGTCTGCGATGCGCTCCATGTCCGCTCCGATGCCGCTGCGCGCGGTCCATGCCATCGGCCTGCTGTTGTTGTGCGCGCTGGCGCACGCCGGCCAGATCCGCGTGCAGTTGCCCGCGGACGCCGCGGCCGGCGCGTCCGGCCGGCTGCTGCTGTACGCCGAGCCGGCCGCAACCGCCGAAGCACGCGCCAGGGACGGCAAGGTGCCTGCGGTCGAGGCCAGCCTGTTCGCCGGCACCCACGCCACCGTCGCGGGCATGGACATTGCCCGCATCGCGCCCGGCCAGGCGCTGCCGGTGGACACCGAAACCCTGGCCTGGCCGGCGCCGTTCCCGCAGCTGGCCGATGGCACGTACTACGTGCAGGCGGTGCTCGATACCCAACGCGACAACAACTATGCCGGCCGCGGCCACGACGACCTGCTGAGCGCGCCGACCCGGGTCGTGTTGGGCAAGGGAGCCCCCGCCGTCACGCTGCTGCTGGACCAGCGGGAAGCCGCCGCCGGCGATCCCTGGGAACTGTCCGGACGCCTCCCCGAGGCCGTCCGCCAGGCGGCGCCCGCGGCCAGGGCCGCCACCCGGGAGATCGATTTCACCAGCCCGGCGCTGAGCGCATTCTGGGGCCGGCCGATCCACATGCGTGGCTGGGTGGTGCTGCCGCCCGGCTACGATGCCGCCGCGCAGGCGCGCTATCCGGCGGTCTATTACACCCATGGCTTCACCGGCAACCAGCGCAAGCTGGTGGGCACCGCGGCCAGCGTCTACCAGGGCATGCTCGCCGGCGAACTGCCGCCGATGATCTGGGTGCTGCTGGATCAATCCAGCGCGACCGGCACCCACGAATTCGCCGATTCGGTCAACAACGGCCCCTGGGGCCAGGCCTTGACCGGGGAGCTGATCCCGCAGCTGGAGCGCGACTACCGGATGGACGGCAACGCCTCCGGGCGCTTTCTCAACGGTCATTCCTCCGGCGGCTGGGCCGCGCTGTGGCTGCAGGTGCGTTATCCGGCGCTGTTCGGCGGCGCCTGGGCCACCGCGCCCGATTCCAGCGATTTCCACGACTTCAGCGGCATCGACCTGTACACGGCCGGTGCCAACGTCTACCGCCGTGCCGACGGCCAGCCCTGGCCCCTGGTGCGCAACCAGGGCAAGGTGGTGGCCAGCTTCCAGCAGTTCGCGCAACTGGAGGAAGTGACCGGCCCGGTAGGTGGCCAGCTGGCCTCGTTCGAGTGGGTGTTCTCGCCACGTGGCGCCGACGGCCGGCCGATGCCGATGTTCGACCGCGGCACCGGCCAGGTCGACCCGCAGGTGGTGGCGTACTGGCGCGAGCACTACGACATCGCGGCGCGGATCCGCCGCGACTGGCCGCGGCTGGAACCCGACCTGGACGGCAAGCTGCACGTCTATGTGGGTACCGCCGACAACTTCTACCTGGACGGTGCCGCGCGGCGGCTGAAGGCGGCGCTGGACGGGGTGGGCGCCCGCTCGGATTTCCGCTTCGTGCCGGACCGCACCCACTTCGACCTGTATGCCGACGGCGAGGACCGCCAGGCGCTGCTCAAGGACATCGCCTGGCAGATGTACGCACTGGCGAGGCCGGGCGCGAAGCGTCCCACGGCACCCGCACCGGCGCCAGCCGGAGCTGGAGCGGTCACGCCGTAACGCCCTCGCAGCGCGCCGGCACCGGAACGAAGAAGGCGGCCCATGGCCGCCTTCTTCGCCTGCCCGATGGCGGGCCGCAGCCCGCCCGCGCTCACTTCACGAACGCCAACCGGCCGCCCTCGGCATCCACCTTCACCGTATCGCCGTTGACGAACCTGCCGGACAGGATCTCCTGCGCCAGCGGGTTCTCGATCTGCTGCTGGATCGCGCGCTTGAGCGGCCGCGCGCCGTACACCGGGTCGAAACCGACATTGCCCAGCAACTCGTAGGCCTTGTCCGACAACTCGATGCGGATGCCACGTTCGCCCAGCCGCTTCTCCAGGCCGCGCATCTGGATCCGCGCGATCTGCTTGATCTGCTGCTTGTCCAGCGGGTGGAACACGACGATGTCGTCCAGCCGGTTGATGAACTCCGGCCGGAAGTGCGCCTGCACCACGCCCATCACCGCCGCCTTCATCTGCAGGTACGCCTCCGGCGAATCGTCGGCGCTCAACTCCTGGATCTGGTGCGAGCCCAGGTTGGAGGTCATCACGATGACGGTGTTGCGGAAGTCCACGGTGCGGCCCTGGCCGTCGGTCAGGCGGCCGTCGTCGAGCACCTGCAGCAGGATGTTGAACACGTCCGGGTGCGCCTTCTCCACTTCGTCCAGCAGGATCACGCTGTACGGGCGGCGGCGCACGGCTTCAGTGAGATAGCCGCCTTCCTCGTAGCCGACGTAGCCCGGGGGCGCACCGATCAGGCGCGCCACGGAGTGCTTCTCCATGAACTCGCTCATGTCGATGCGCACCATCGCGTCGGACGAATCGAACAGGAAATCGGCCAGCGCCTTGGTCAGCTCGGTCTTGCCCACGCCGGTGGGGCCCAGGAACAGGAACGAGCCGCTGGGGCGGTTCGGGTCGGACAGCCCAGCGCGCGAACGCCGCACCGCATCGGAGACCACGCGGATCGCCTCTTCCTGGCCGACCACGCGGTTGTGCAGCACCTCCTCCATGCGCAGCAGCTTGTCGCGCTCGCCCTCGAGCATCTTGCTGACCGGGATGCCGGTCCAGCGCGAGACCACCTCGGCGATCTCCTCGTCGGTCACCCGGTCCTGCACCAGCTTGAAATCCTTGCGTTCGACTTCCTGCGCCGCCGCCAGCTGCTTTTCCAGGTTGGGCAGCAGCCCGTACTGGATCTCGCTCATGCGCGCGAAATCCTGGCGGCGCTGCGCCGCTTCCAGCTCCAGCCGCGCCTGTTCGATCTGCTCCTTGATCCTGGTGGTGCCCTGCAGCGCGGCCTTCTCCGACTTCCAGATCTCGTTGAGATCGGAGAACTCGCGCTCCAGCCCGTCGATGTCCGCCTCCAGGTCGGCCAGGCGCTTCTGCGACGCCTCGTCCTTCTCCTTCTTCAGCATCTCGCGCTGGATCTTGAGCTGGATCAGGCGGCGCTCGAGGCGGTCCAGCTCCTCCGGCTTGGAATCGATCTCCATGCGGATGCGCGAGGCGGCCTCGTCCATCAGGTCGATGGCCTTGTCCGGCAGCTGGCGGTCGGTGATGTAGCGGTTGGACAGCGTGGCCGCGGCGACGATCGCCGGGTCGGTGATCTCCACGCCATGGTGCACGGCGTAGCGCTCCTTCAGCCCGCGCAGGATGGCGATGGTGTCCTCCACCGTCGGCTCGCCGACGAACACCTTCTGGAAGCGGCGCTCCAGCGCGGCATCCTTCTCGATGTACTGGCGGTATTCGTCGAGCGTGGTCGCGCCGATGCAGTGCAGCTCGCCGCGCGCCAGCGCCGGCTTGAGCATGTTGCCCGCGTCCATGGCGCCGTCGGCCTTGCCGGCGCCGACCATGGTGTGCAGTTCGTCGATGAACAGGATGATCTGGCCCTCGTTCTTGGCCAGGTCGTTGAGCACGCCCTTCAGGCGCTCCTCGAACTCGCCGCGGAACTTGGCGCCGGCGATCAGCGCGCCCATGTCCAGCGACAGCACGCGCTTGCCACGCAGGCCCTCGGGCACCTCGTCGTTGACGATGCGCTGGGCCAGGCCCTCGACGATGGCGGTCTTGCCCACGCCGGGTTCGCCGATCAGCACCGGGTTGTTCTTGGTCCGGCGCTGCAGCACCTGGATGGTGCGGCGGATCTCTTCGTCGCGGCCGATCACCGGGTCGAGCTTGCCGCTCTCGGCGCGCGCGGTCAGGTCGATGGTGTACTTCTCCAGTGCCTGGCGCTGCTCCTCGGCGTTTTCGCTCTGCACGGTCTCGCCGCCGCGCAGCTTGTCGATCGCCGCTTCCAGCTTCTTGCGGTCGGCACCGGCCGCGCGCAGCGCCATGCCGGCCGCACCGCCGTCGTCGGTGGCGGCCAGCAGGAACCATTCACTGGCGATGAACTGGTCGTTGTGCTGCTGGGCCAGCTTGTCGGTGGCGTTGAGCAGGCGGCTCAGGTCGTTGCCCATCGACAGGTTGCCGGCCTGGCCGGACACCTTGGGCAGCGCGTCCAGCGCCTCGCCCAGGCGCTCGCGCAGCAGCGGCACGTTGACCCCGGCCTGGGCCAGCAGCGGCCGGCTGCTGCCCCCGGCCTGGTCGAGCAGCGCGGCCAGCACGTGCACCGGTTCGATGATGTTGTTGTCGCGACCGACCGCCAGGGACTGCGCGTCGGACAGCGCCTTCTGGAAGTTGGAGGTGAGCTTGTCCATCCGCATGGGTCTTCTTCCTCGAATAAAGGGGGGCCAGCGTCGCTGGCGATACTGGTTCAGATGCGGTTGCAACGGTGTGATTCAAGCCCGCCACAGGCTGCCATTCAGCCGCAATCCTCCCGTCTTTCCAGTATCAGACACGGCAGGTGCGACGCCTTTGATCCCGCGCAATCACCTTGCCCCTCCGCAAGCTTCACCCATGCCGCCAAGGCCGTCATCGCACCCCCTGCCGCAGCGGAGATCCCGCTGGCGGTCGCACCCACCAGCGTCCCAAGCTGGTCAAGCAGCGGCAGCGCCGTCATAATTGATAACGATTCTCAATTGTCATTGATCAACGGATCAGGCCACGCCGCCGAAAGGTGAACAGGCGCCCCAGTCCCACTTCCTGTGACCCTCATGGCGGCCCAATCCGAAACCCTCGTCACGCTCTACCGTGACCACCACGTATGGCTCCGCGGCTGGCTGGCCGGCCGGCTCGGCTGTCGCGAAGTCGCGGCCGACCTCGCGCAGGATACGTTCGCGCGGCTGATGGCCGGACGCGACCTGCAGGGTGTGCTGGAGCCGCGCGCCTACCTGACCACCGTCGCCAAGGGCCTGATGGCCAACTGGTGCCGCCGCCAATCGCTGGAGCGCGCCTATCGGGAAAGCCTGGCGGCACTGCCCGAACCAAGCATGCCCTCGGCCGAGCATCAGGCGCTGGTCCGCGAGGCCCTGCACCTGATCGACGCCATGCTCGACAGCTTGCCCGGCGATGTCCGCCAGGTGTTCCTGCTGGCGCAGTTCGAAGGCATCGGCTACGACGAAATTGCCCGCCGGCTCGGCATTTCCCTGAGTACGGTCAAACGCCACATGAAGCGCGCCCTCGTCGGCTGCCTGTCCCATGTGCCCTGACACGCCACATCGGGAAGACCCGCTGGAACCGGCCGCGATGGAGCAGGCCGCCGAGTGGATGCTGCGCCTGCATGACGGGGCCGGCAGCGAGGCCGACCGCCTGGCCTGCGAGCGCTGGCGCTGCGCATCGCCCGCCAACGCCCGCGCCTGGGCGCGGGTGGAGCGCCTGCAGGATCTTTTCGGCAAGGTACCGCCAGCCCTTGCCCTGCCAGTGCTGGGCCGCCCGGCCAACGCGGGGCGCCGCAATGCGATCAAGCACCTGGCGCTGCTGTTGGCCGCCGCCCCCGGCGGCTGGCTGGGCTGGCAACTGTGGCAGCGCGGCGACTGGAGCGCAGACCAGCGCACCGCCACCGGCGAGCGCCGCCAGCTGCGCCTGCCCGATGGCAGCCGGGTTGCACTGGACACCGCCACCGCGCTGGACCTGCGCTTTGACGCCAGCGAGCGCGGCGTGCGCCTGCGCGAGGGCAGGATCCTGGTGGAAACCGCCACCGATCCGCTCTCCCCGCCGCGCCCGTTCCGGGTGCGCACCGCCCTGGGCAGCCTGCAGGCGCAGGCAACACGTTTCGAAGTCCGCGCCCTCGGCGACCGCCACCGGGTCATGGTGCTGGAAGGGGCCGTCCGCCTGGACATCGGCCTGCCCACGACGGCAACCCGGATGGTCAATGCCGGACAAATGGCATGGTTCGACGCCTATGGCTGCAGCGCGTCGCTCGACGCCCACCCTGCGCAGGCTGCCTGGGTCGGCGGCATGCTCGCGGCCGACCGCATGCCGCTGGGCGAGCTGCTCGGCGAACTGGCGCGCTACCGCAGCGGCCGCCTGCGCTGCGACCCCGAGGTGGCCGCGCTGGCTGTTTCCGGCGCATTTCCGCTCGACGACATCGAGCGCAGCCTGGCGATGCTCGAAGCCATCTACCCGCTCGCCGTGCGCCGGGGTGCAGGCGGCTGGTGGATCACGGTAGGCCCGCGCGGGGCTTGAACCCTGCCCCTTCCACGCCGCATCCGGCGATGGCCAACGCGTCGAATGCGAAACGCCTGACACTTTCTGCGGTCTCGCGTGGCAGACATCAGGTACCCCCTTCATCTCGAACATTCCCCATGCGCCGACTGCCCTCCCCGTTCCGCGTCAGCCTGCTCGCGGCCGCCCTCGCAGCAACCCCGCTGCCCCCTTCGTCCCCGCAGCCGCCGCCCAGTCCGGGACGAACACCGAGCTGCCGGCCGGTCCGCTCGGCCGCTCGCTGGCCACCTTCGCCAGCCAGCGCGGTATCGCCCTGGCCTACCAGCCAGCGCTGACCACGGGCCTGCAGGCGCCCGCGCTGCGTGGCCCGGTCGGCGACCGGGAAGGGCTGGAACGCCTGCTGGCGGGCTCCGGCCTGCGCCTGATCGCCCTGTCCGACGGCAGCTACACGCTGGAAAAGGCACCGGCCGGCAACGGCACGATCCCGCTGGCACCGCTGCGCATCGGCGCGCAGCGCGCCTTCCCCTATTCGGAAGGTGCCGTGCTGGACCAGGCCTACATCCAGGACACCAACAAGGGCAACGGCGACCTCGCCACCCTGCTGCGCATCAACCCGGCAGTGCAGTCCGGCGAAACCGCGCGCAGCTCGCGCAACGGCGGCGAAATCCGCCCGGCCGACATCAGCATCAACGGTGCGCCGTTCTACCAGAACGCGTTCCTGCTCGACGGCGTCAGCGTCAACAATGACATCGACCCTGCCAACGCCTTCACCTCCGTCGCCGACGTCAACAACATCAACGACGTACCCAGCCAGTCGCAGGGCATCGCCATCGACACCGACACGCTGGAAAGCGTGACCGTCTATGACAGCAACGTGCCCGCCAGCTTCGGCAACTTCACCGGCGGCGTGGTCGATGCCCAGACGCGCAAGGCCGGCGACGCACTCCACGGCAAGGTCTGGTTCCGCATGGCGCGCTCGGCCTGGGACGAGGTCATCATTCCGCGCGGCCAGGAAACCACCTGGGATCAGTCGGCCACCTTCGCCTACCAGCCCAGCTACGACAAGTACAAGTTCGGGGTGCGCCTGGAAGGCCGCACCGCCGCCGGCATCGGCATGATCGGCACGCTCACCCGCACGCGTTCGGACATTCCGCTGCGCGGTTACAGCGCAGGCAACGTCAGCACGACCGATGCCAACAGCAAGACCCAGACCCGCGAGAACACCGCCGCCACCCTCAATCTGGACTGGAGCAACGGCGAAGGGCTGACGCTGGGCGCGAACCTGGTTCATGCGCCCACCGAAGACCGCTACTTCATCATGAACGCCAGGGACGCCTGGTTCGACATAAAGCAGGGCGGCCCCGTGTTCAGCCTGCGCGCCAACCTGGAACGCGCCGCGTGGTCGTTCAACAACACGCTCAGCTACAGCGACCTGGAAAGCTCGCGCCGCAGCCAGGTGGACTACTGGAAGGCCTGGGCCAAATCCGATGCCCACGACTGGGGCGTGAACAACAGCAGCTTCGAGGGCAGTTGGGGCAACATCGACCAGCACGACCGCAAAACCGGCTACCGGTTCGAGGCCAACCGCGCGGCCTTCGACTGGGGGGCCAGCCGCCACACGCTGCAGTTCGGTGCGTCCTACCAGCAGCGCAAGGCCGACTATGAGCGCCTGAACGACCACTTCAGCTACCTGCAGCCCTACGCCACCACCCGTTGCGCCTTCAGCGACGGCAGCGTGGACAGCGACGGCTGCTCGCTGTCTCCGGTGCAGGCCTCCACCGGCACGGTCACCGCCCCCGTCCTGGTGGTCGGCCAGGGCCAGTACTTCCGCCGCCTGACCACCTACCACGCCGGCAGGTTCAGCGTCAGCGGCAGCGAATGGGCCGGCTGGGTGCAGGACGACATCCGCATGGGCAACTGGAGCGTGCGTCCCGGCCTGCGCGTGGAGGACGACAACATCTGGAACCGGACCACGCTGTCACCGCGCCTGGCCACGTCATGGGACATCCTCGGCAATCGCGAATCGGTGCTGACCGCCGGCGTCAACCGCTACTACGGGCGCAATTTCTTCAGCTACCTGTTGCGCGAAGGCCGCGAACGCCTGACCGAGGTCAAGCTGCGCACCAGCAGCAGCACCTCGTGGGACAGCGTGACCGGAACCCTGGCGACCTCGACCAACCGCATCTCCGAGGTGGACATCCCCCACACCGATGAATGGACCCTCGGCTTCGACCAGCACTGGAAGGGCTGGGACGTCAGCCTGAAATACGTCAACCGCGACAACAAGGACGAAGTGCTGCGCCAATCGGTGCGCAGCGGCGACGCCAGCGGCTACTACTCCACCAGCGTCTACCAGTACGTCAACAAGGGCCGCAGCCGGAGCAGCATCCACACCTTGAGCGCCGCCCCGGCGCAGGCGCTGGACTGGGGCCGCAGCCATACCAGGCTGCAATTTGCCTTCGACTACACCGACACCAAACGCAACTACACCGACTACCAGACCAGCTGGAGCGATGCCAGCGACGAGCTGGTCCTGTACAAGGGCGAGGCGGTGTGGCTGTACGACCTGCCGGCCAGGGACTTTGCGCGCAAGTGGACCGCACGCCTGTCCACCCAGACCCGCCTGCCGCTGGGGCAAGGCGAATTGCTGTGGAGCAATTTCCTGCGCTACCGCGCCGGCTTCCGCGACATCGTCAGGGACGGCAGCGGCGACTACAACGGCGAGAGCCTGGACGCCTACGTCGACCGCGACTACCCGCGCGCCTTCACCTTCGACAGCACCTTCGAATACACCCTGGAGCTGCCACGCGAGCAGCAGGCCTATGCCCGCGTCGAAGTCGCCAACCTCCTGAACCGTGCCAACAAGATCAGCGGCACCACCAGCAGCTCGATGTACTACGAGTCCGGCCGCAGCTTCTGGCTGGAACTGGGTTACAGGTTCTGACCGGGGGATGCAGACGATGAGCACGCCTGCCGCGCTGCATGTCCGACCGGCCCGCATCGCCGACACGCGGATGTGGGTAGCGTTGGCGATGGTGGCATTGCAGATCGTGCTGCTCCGTCCGCTGGGTGTGTCCATTGGCACTACGCATGCCCGCAACGTGTTGGCCGGCGGCAGCCTGTTGTTGACTGCCGCCGGCCCTCTGCCCGGGCGGGTGCCGCTTCCCTTTGCAGACCGTATCCGCTGGCCGCTGCGCCTGCCGATGATTCCAGTCTGGCCGGTGGCGGCACGCCCCTCCATGATCGCCAACGGGTTCTGACTCGAATGCCACGTATCCTTTCTCCATCACGCCTGCTGCCCGCAGTCCTGCTGTTGTGCTCGGTGGGCAGCCTGTACGTTGCCCAGGCACAAACCGGCGCCAATGCGCCGGACGCTTCTCCCACGCTGGAGCAATGCCGCCAGCGCATCGCACCGAGCGCGCCGAGCATCGATTTCGATTGCCTGCGCCGCGTCTATGCCCAGCCGATCGCGCAATGGCCCGCGCCCCACATCGACAAGGGCGTGCAATGGCAGGAACTGGCGCCGCTGCCGAAACACCCTCCCGAGCCGGCCGACAATCCGGGCACCCGGGAAAAGATCGCACTGGGCAGGAAGCTGTTCGAGGATCCACGCCTGTCGCGCTCCGGGCAGATCGCCTGCGCCAGCTGCCACGACCGCCAGTTGGGCTGGGGCGATGGCCGCAGGGTGTCCTTCGGCCACGACCGCCAGGCCGGCAAACGCAACGCGATGAGCGTGGCGATGGCCGCGTATGCGCATCCCCTGTTCTGGGACGGACGCGCCGCCACGCTGGAAGAACAGGCCGCGTTTCCGATCCAGGACTCCCGGGAAATGGCCTTCACCACCCGGGAACTGGAGCACCGCCTGAACCGCAGCAAGGACTACCCGGCCGAATTCGCCCGCGTGTTCGGCAGCCGCAGGATCAGCGTGCGCGAAGTAGGCCAGGCCATCGCCGCCTACGAGCGCACACTGGTGCCACGCAACAACCGCTTCGACCGTTTCCTCGAAGGCAACCGCAACCTGCTCGGCGACCAGCAGCTGTGGGGCCTGCACCTGTTCCGCACCCATGCGCGCTGCATGAACTGCCACAGCGGCCCGGCCCTGACCAACAACGGCTTCCACAACCTCGGCCTGCACTTCTACGGCCGTCCGCAACAGGATCTGGGCCGCTACGAGATCACCGGCGACCCTGCCGACAGCGGCAAATTCCGCACCCCTTCGCTGCGCAACGTAAGCAGTACCGGACCATGGATGCATACGGGCGGATTCACCCAGATGCGCGGTATCGTCAACATGTACAACGTCGGCATGCCACGCCCGCAACCGAAGCCGGGCCAGGCCGACGACCCGTTGTTTCCGCAACCGGACCCGCTGCTGAAAGTGCTGGACCTGCACAAGACCGAGCTGGAAGCCATCACCGAATTCCTGCAAAGCCTGTAGCCTGCCTTGGCAATTCCCTCATTCCTTGCGGCCCGGCCGCACCTGGAGACTCCCATGCCTGATGACACCTCGACCTCCCGCATCCTCCGCTCGGCCCTGACCGGCAGCCTCGCACTGGCCGGCTCCACCTTCGCCATGCAGGCGCTGGCCGGCGGCTACGCACAGGATGCAGCCGCCAGCCCGCAGGCCGCCCCGGCCGTGGCGAAGAAGGCCCAGGAAGGCAAGTGCGGCGAAGGCAAGTGCGGGGCCCACGCACCCGCTACCCCGGCCACTCCTCCGGCCGCCCCGGCTCCTGCCCCCAACGCCAAGCCCAAGCCCACGCCGCAACAGGCACAGCCCGCCACGGATGCGGCTGCCGCCGCACCATCGCCACGCGCCGGGCGCTGACGTTACGGCCTTCGGCATGCCGGCCCCCGCCTCCTTCCTGCCTGCCGCATCGGCCGGACTCGGCCTGCGGCGGGACCTGCTGGCGGAGCTGGCCGCAGCGCCTGATGGCGCCTTCGATTTCCTCGAATGCGCGCCCGACAACTGGGTCGGCATCGGTGGCCCAGCGGGCGAGGCGCTGGCCGCGCTGGCCGCCCGTCATCCGCTGACCTGCCACGGCCTGTCGCTGTCGCTGGGCGGGCCGGAGCCGCTGGACCGGGAATTCCTCGCCCGCACCCGTGCCTTCCTCGACCGCCACCGCGTACGCCACTACAGCGAGCACCTGAGCTACTGCACCGACGAAGGCCACCTGTACGACCTGCTGCCGCTGCCTTTCACCGAAGCGGCCGTATGCCACGTGGCCGCACGCATCGGCCAGGCCCAGGACCTGCTGGGGCGGCGTATCGCCGTGGAGAACATCGCCTACTACGCGGCCCCTTGGCGCGACATGGACGAGGCCGATTTCATCAATGCGGTGCTCGATGCAGCCGACTGCGATCTGCTGCTGGACGTCAACAACGTGCAGGTCAACGCCGTCAATCACGGCTATGACGCCACCGGTTTCATCGCGCGCATGCCCTCCCGGCGGGTCGCGGGCTACCACGTCGCCGGGCATCTGGATGTCGCGCCGGATCTGAAGGTAGACACCCATGGCAGCGCGGTGAGCGAGCCGGTCTGGGGGTTGCTGGCGCTGGCCTTCGACCTCCATGGCGTACGCCCCACCCTGCTGGAGCGCGACTTTGGTTTCCCGCCGCTGCCCGAGCTGCTGGACGAAGTGGCGCACGTCCGCCGCATCCAGGCCGCCGCCACAGCCGGGCGGCCGCGATGAACCAGGACACGTTGCGCCGGCAGCAATTGCAGTTCGCCCACCATCTCCGCGACCCGGACCATGCGCCGCCACCGCCCGGCATCGAGGCGCGCCGGCTGGCGCTGTACCGCGAGCTGGTCCTCGGCAACCTGCAACGCATGCTGGACGCCGCCTTCCCCGTCTGCCGGACCCTGCTCGGGAAAGCGCATGGCAAGCCCGGGTACGCCGCTTCCATGCCCGGCACCGCTGCCAGAGCCCGCTGTTCGCCCGCATCCCGTCCGAATTCGTCGCCTACCTGCAGACCCCACAAGCCGAAGCACCGGCCTGGCTGGTTGAACTGGCGCACTACGAAGCAGTCGAACTGACCTTGCAGACCGCCGACGACCCGGTGCCGGCGCACCTCGCGGAGGGGGACCTGCAGACCGGCCCCCCGTGCTGTCGCCATGGCTGCGCGCGCTGGCCTACCGCTGGCCGGTGCATCGCCTCGGCGGGGATCGGCTGCCCGAGGACACGCCCCCGGCCATGCCGACACTGCTGCTGGTGTGGCGTGCGCCAACCGGCCAGGTGTGTTTCGCCGAGCTCAGCCCGGCCAGCTTCCGCCTGCTGGAATGGCTGGCCCAGCCACGACCGCCGAGCGCGGCCGAAGCACTTGCCCGGTTGGCCGGTGAAACCGCCGCGCCCGATCCCGCCGCATTCATGGCAGCCGGGTACGACCTGCTGCGGCACTGGCGGCAGCAGGGCATCGTGCTCGGCATCCGGCCCGACCAGGCCGATTGACCGGCGCGGGTTTCGACGCCGCGCGCCTTTGTCATCCGTACGGCAGGGCGAAGCGCAGGAGATGCCGGATATGCGCGCACACGTCCGCCCGGAAGGACCACGACCAGGTGGGCAGGCATGCTTGCGGTGGCAGCAACGCTGCGGCGTGCTGCGCTTCAGCGCAGGAAGAACTCCACCGGCACTTCCAGTTCCACCGGGTCGGGCAGCGAAGCCGGTGGCGCTGGCAGCGGCTGCGCGCGATGGAAGGTCTGCAATGCCTCCTCGTCGAGGGACGCATGGCCGCTGCTGCGTTGCAATGCCACCGACAACACGCGCCCCTGCCGGTCGATGCGCACGTGCACGTATGCCACCCCTTGCTGCCGCGCGACCTGTGCCGCGCGCGGATAATGGCGGAACCGCTCCAGCCGGGCCAGCACCTCGCCGGTCCAGTTCGCCTGCGTTCTGCCGGCATGGCGCGGCGCCGGCGGCAGCGAGGGTGCGGGCGGCGCGGCCTGCTGGCTGCGTTCGGCGGCTTGATCCGGCGACGCGGGCGATGGGGACGGCTCAGGTATCGCTTCGGAAACCAGGTCGGGAAACTGCGCGGCCGCAGGCATGGCCTCGGCCAGCACCCGCTCGGAGGTCGGCGGCGCCAGCGCAGCGGAAGAGCGCGGCGGCGACGCCGTGCTGGCGGGGGTCGGCGTCGGTGCCTGCAACTGTGCCAGCGGCATCGCCGGGGCCGCGGGCGGCAACAGGCTCAACTGCACCCGCACGGTCTCCTCCGCAACCTTCGCCGGCACCGGCATCCGTGCCCAGCCCCCAACGCGGCCACCGCTACGGCCAGGTGCAGCAGCACGGTGCTTGCCGCCGCCAGCCAATGCATGCGCCGCTCATGATCGGCCAGCGTGCGTTTCGTGCGCCTCATGCCGGCCCGGCCGGGCGCTGCGTTCAAGGCAGCCCCTGCCGGGTGCCTCGGCATCGGGAGGATCTCCGCTGTCGCCGGCGCCGCGTAAATCGCGCCGGCCATCATGAACATGATAATCATTCTCAAATTATACCCGGGGCACGGGCTCTCCATGCACATGCCCGGCGCAGGCACCGCAGCCTGCCGGTTATCCGCTGAAACGGATTCCCCGGCTATCCCGCGCGCACCGATGCCTTGAGAATCAACAGGAAAATCGCGCGCCCCTGGCGGCAACGCCCATCTCCCATCCGAGGCGACGGCCCGGCAACGCCAATGGGCAGTGCCCGCAATCCCGCCTCACGCGCCCGGGCGCCTTGCCGGAAACGGGATCGCCCCCTGCCCGCTCCGTGCTTCGTTCGACCTCCGCCCCGGATCAACCCGAGCGTGAGGCCTGGCTTATCCCTCTGCCCGGGCGTCCTGGCCTCCTGCTGGCCGGAACGAACCGAGCAGGCCCAATACTGCCGCCAGCGCCACGTAAGCGCCGGCGAACTGCCAGCTGATGCTGCGCTGCAGCCCCTGCAGTGCCCATGGCAGGTACACCCCGCCGCGCGGGTCCACCGAGTGGATCAGGCCGAACAGGGTCAGCAGCGCGGCGACCAGCAGCAGGACCGATGCGCGCCGCGGACGCTGTTCGATCATCGCCACCACCGTGGCGATCCACAGCATCGCGGTGATGATGAAGCCGTTGCCGAGGGTGAAGATCACCGCCAGCTCCGGCAGCCCGTGGCCGTCGAGCGTGGTGGTCAGCTCGGCCAGCCGCTCCGGCGCGATCCAGCCCGGTGCCTTGATCGCCAGCAGGTACGCCACCGAGGGCAGGAAGCCGAGCACCATCGCCGCGGCATGCCGCTTCGGCGTGGCCTCGAACGCCTGGGTGGTGATGTCGATGGCCACGTACACGATGATCGGCGCCAACACCGCCAGCGGCAGCCACTGCACCAGGCCGGAAATCACCCGAGCATGCCGCCGATGCCGACGAACAGGCCGGTCAGCAGGGTGTAGCCGCTGCGCGCGCCCATGTGCTTGTAGGCCGGCTGGCCGATGTAGGGCGTGGTCTGGGCGACGCCACCGCAGCACCCGGCCACCAGCGTGGCCACCGCTTCCACCAGCAGGATGTCGCGGGTGCGGTAGTCGTCGCCGGCCGCGCGCGCGCTTTCGGACACGTTGATGCCACCGACCACCATCAGCAGCCCGAACGGCAGCAGCAGCGGCAGGTAGTCCAGCGCCGCCGGCAGGCCGTCGATGAAGCCCAGCGTCGGCAGCGGCAGCACCACCTGCGGTGGCGTCCACTGCGGCAGGGCGAAGCCCGGCGCGCCCAGCCCCGCCAGTCCCAGCCCGTAGTACAGCGCGGTACCGACCACGAACGCCACCAGCACCCCGGGCGCGCGTACCGGCAGCCGCCCCTTGGCGACCAGCACGTACAACAGCAGCCCCAGGGTGACGAAGCCGGCCACCGGCGAGCGCAGCGCTTCCAGCAGCGGCAGCAGGCCCATCAGCACCAGCGCGATGCCGGCGATGGAGCCCAGCAGCGCGGCCCGCGGCAGCGCGCGGGTCACCGCCTCGCCGAAAAACGACAGCACCAGCTTGAGCAGGCCCATGATCACCAGCGCCGCCATGCCCAGCTGCCAGGTGGCGATCGCCGCGGCCTGCGGGTCCATGCCCTGCTCGCGGAACCCGGCGAACGCCGGCCCCAGCACCAGCAGCGCCATGCCGATGCTGGTCGGGGCATCCAGCCCCAGCGGCATCGCGGTGACGTCGTCGCGGCCCGTGCGCGCGGCCAGGCGCCGCGCCATCAGCGTGTACAGCAGATTGCCCACCAGCACGCCGAAGGCGGTGCCGGGGAACATGCGCCCGAACACCACCTCGGCAGGGAACTGGAAGATGCCCACCAGCGCCATGGCGATGAAACCGAGGATGGACAGGTTGTCGACCACCAGGCCGAAGAAACCGTTGAGGTCGCCGGCGACGAACCAGCGTGGGCGCGGGGCAGCGGGAAGGGAAGCCATGCGGGAACCGGGAGGAAGGAAGGGAAAACCATCGCCGGGGCGCGGGCGCCACGCCCTGCCCCGGCGCGCGTTGCTCAGAACGAGACGTCCACCGCCTGGCGCGCCCACAACACCGACTGGTGATGGGTGGCCTGCTTCCAGGCCAGGCGGATCGCCTCGATGTCGTTGCGGCGCTGCGGCGTGTCCTCGTGCAGCACCACCAGCACCTTGGTGCGCAGGCGCTCGGGCCCGGCGGCGCCACGGAACAGCCACTGGCCGTAGGCGTCGAACACGGTCAGGCCGTCGGGGAAGCGCGGGGTCACCTCGCGGTCGAGGAACGCCCGCCACTGCGCGTCACTGATGGCGTCGGTCTGTTCGCGGCGGGAGTCGCCGTCCTCGCGGCCGACGCCGAAATACAGCTCGCTGCGCACCCAGTGCGCGCCCTCGGCCGGGCGCGCGGCGTCGCCGTGCAGCGCGGCGGTGGCCGCCGGCGGGTCGACGGGAGCGGCGGCGGTGGCAACCCCGCCCAGGCACAGCAACAACGGGAACAGCAAAGCGGACGACTTCATGGATGACCTCTGGAAGGAGCCTGCAAGGATGGCGTGGCCGTCGCTGCAGCGGCATATCACGTTTACGGATGAGCTGATGCCACGCGGGGCTTGCACCGGGCGCCGGCATCACGCGAAGATAACATATCGCTCCATCCGGATGAATGTAACAAAGCATCCGGAAACCCCTTCCCCCACGTCACCCCGGAGTTTCCCCCATGGCCCGTATTTCCCCGGCACCGCTCGGCCTGGCCGTCGTGCTGGCACTGTCCTCGCCCGCCTACGCCCAGGACGCGTCCGCCCCGGCGACCACGCTCGACACGGTGATCGTCACCGGCACCCGCGCCAGCGACCGCACCGTCCTGGAATCCACCTCGCCGGTGGACGTGCTCACCGCCGAGGACATCCGCAAGGCCGGCGTGGTCAACGGCGAACTCGGCAGCGCGCTGCAGGCGCTGCTGCCGTCGTTCAATTTCCCGCGGCAGTCTAACTCCGGCGGTGCCGACCACGTCCGCGCGGCGCAGCTGCGCGGGCTGTCGCCGGACCAGGTGCTGGTGCTGGTCAACGGCAAGCGCCGCCACAACTCGGCGCTGGTCAACACCGACAGCAAGATCGGCAAGGGCACCACACCGGTGGACTTCAATGCCATCCCGGTCAGCGCGATCAAGCGCATCGAAGTCCTGCGCGACGGCGCCGGCGCGCTGTATGGCTCCGATGCCGTGGCCGGGGTGATCAACGTGATCCTCGACGATGCCCCGCAGGGCGGCGCCATCGAGGCCAGCTTCGGTGCGCACCACACCGACCTCAAGCCGATCGGCCGCACCCTCACCGATGGCCAGACGAGCTATTTCAGCGCCAAGGTCGGCACCGTGCTGAGCGACCAGGGCGGCTTCCTGCGCGTGGGCCTGGAGCTGAAGAACCGCGAGGCCACCAACCGCGCCGGCTTCGACCAGATCCCGCCGTGGGAAGCGCAGACCCCGGACAACCTGGCCCTGGCCGGCAAGCGCAACTACGCCCTGGGCGACGGTGCCAGCAAGGATCTCAACGCCTGGTTCAATACCGAGATCCCGTTCGGCGCCACCTCCAAGGCCTATGCGTTCGGCACCTACAACCAGCGCGATACCGAAGGCGCCAACTACTTCCGCTACCCGGACGGCGAAGCCAACTGGAAGCAGCTGTATCCCAACGGCTACCGCCCGGTTTCCGAAGGCGAGAACCTGGACCTGCAGCTGGTCGCCGGCGCGCGCGGCCAGTGGGGCGACTGGAACTACGACGCCAGCCTCGACCACGGCCGCAACGAATTCACCTACCGCCTGCGCGATTCGCTCAACGCCTCGCTCGGCCCTGCCAGCCCCACCCGCTTCAAGACGGGCGACTACGCGTTCGAGCAGACCGTGGCCAACCTCGATGTCGGTCGCATCTTCGTGCGCGCCGACGACAGCCACAGCCTCGGCTTCGGCGTGGAAGCGCGCCACGAACGCTACGAGACCGGCGCCGGCGACCCGGCCAGCTATGCGGCCGGCGCGTACACCGATCGTCCCACCGGCTCGCAGGCCGGCGGCGGCCTGACCCCACAGGACGAGGCCCACCTCACCCGCGACGTGTTCAGCGCCTATGGCAGCCTGTCCTCGACCTTCGGCGAGAAGTTCTCCACCGACCTCGCCGCGCGCTACGAGCATTACCAGGACTTCGGCGGCGAGCTCACCGGCAAGCTCGGCGCACGTTACGCGTTCGCACCGGCGTTCGCGCTGCGCGGCGCCATCTCCAACAACTTCCACGCGCCGTCGCTGAGCCAGACCGGCTTCGAATCCACCTCCACCGGCTACACCGCCGGCGGCCAGCTGGTGCAGGGCCGGCTGCTGTCGGTGAACAACCCGATCGCGCGCGCACTGGGCGCCCGCGACCTGAAGCCGGAGAAGTCGATCAACTACAGCCTCGGTTTCACCAGCCAGATCGGCAGCCACCTGGACCTGTCGCTGGACCTGTTCCAGATCGACATCGACGACCGCATCGCGCTGTCGGAGAGCATCACCGGCGACGCGCTCACCGATTTCGTGCAGCAGCGCTTCGGCGTAAGCGGGCTGCAGAGCGCGCACTACTTCGTCAATGCCGCCGATACACGCACCCGCGGCGCCGAGTTCGTCGCCAACTGGCGGCAGACGCTGGGCGGCGGCGACCTGCTGCTCACCGGCACCTGGAGTTACGCCAGGACCGAGCTGAAGAACGTGCTGGCCACGCCGCCACAGCTGCTGGCGCTGGACCCGGACTACGTGCTGTTCGGCGTGGAGGAAAGCAATACGCTCACCGACGCGGCGCCGCGCACCCGCGCGCAGCTGGCGGCGAGCTGGGCCGACGCGCGCTGGTCGCTGGGCAGCCGCCTGAGCCGCCATGGCAGCGCGCGACGCGTGTTCGATTTCGGTGGCGGCTATGTGCCGACCCAGACCTATGGCGCGGAATGGCAGCTCGATGCGGAAGTGGAGTACCGCGTCACCGCGAAGTGGAGCGTGGCCGTCGGTGGGCAGAACCTGACCGACAACTACCCGGACCGCTCCAACGACGACATCCACTACTTCGGCAACCTGCCCTACGACGTGTTGTCGCCGATCGGCAGCAACGGCGCGTACTGGTACGGGCGCGTGCGCTACGCGTTCTGACCCGGCGGCTGGAAGCCGGGCCAGTGCCCGGCTTCCAGCATCCGCCTTCATGCGCCCGCGGCGGAACGATAACTTTCCTCTCACGTGCCGCGTGGCATGGTAGGGAAATGGTCAAAGCGTCCATCAGCCCGCCCCCGCGCTGGATCCCGCTTGTGCCCTGTTCCTTGACGTGGACGGCACGCTGGTCGGGTTCGCGGCACAACCCGAAGATGTCCGCCTGCCACCACAGGTGCGCGACTGGATAGCCCGCATCGGCGAACGCCTCGGTGGCGCCCTGGCGCTGGTCAGCGGACGCCCGCTGGCACAGCTTGACCAGTTGTTCGCGCCACTGCGCTTGCCCGCCGCGGGCCTGCATGGCGCGCAGTTGCGCCGCACCGACGACGACGCGCCGGCAGACGCCGACCCCGCCCACTGGCTGCATGACCTGCATGTGCAGGCAATGCGCCTGGCGCACGCGCACCCCGGCGTACGGGTGGAAGCCAAGGGCCAGGCCCTGGCGCTGCATTGGCGCAATGCACCGGATGCCGCAGCCGCGGTCGAAGCCTTCGCGCGCGCGCAGTTGCCGCGGCTGCCCGGCGTCCGCCTGCAACCGGGCAACCACGTGGTCGAACTGGTGTCCGCCGGCCACGACAAGGGCACGGCGGTGAGTACGCTGATGCGCGCGCCGCCCTTCGCCGGGCGCCGCCCGGTGTTCGTCGGCGACGACCTGACCGACGAGTACGGCTTCGCCGCGGCGACACGGCTCGGCGGCTACGGAATCCTGGTCGGCGACCGCTCGCCCAGCCAGGCGCGCCATGCCCTGCCGGATGTGGCCGCGATGCACGCGTGGCTGCGCGCCGGCGCGGCCTGATGCCACACCGCGGCACCGGGCCATCGACCCGGGCGCGGTCGCACCCGGGGACGGCACGGCCGCCCCACCAGCAAGGAGGAAGCGATGCTTCAAGCCAATCTCGAGATGGGCGTCATCGGCAATGGCAGTTTCGGTGCCCTGATCGACCGCCATGCGCGCGTGGTGTGGAGTTGCCTGCCCGCGTTCGATGGCGACCCGGCGTTCTGCGCGCTGCTGTCGCCGCGCGAACATGACGGCGGCGACTTCGCCATCGAGCTGGAGGATTACGCCGGCAGCGAGCAGCACTACATCACCAACACCGCGATCCTGCGCACGGTGCTGCGCGACAGCCACGGTGGCCAGGTGGAGGTGATCGACTTCGCGCCGCGCTGGCGCCGCCACGACCGCTTCTACCGGCCGCCGAGCCTGGTACGCCGCATCCGCCCGCTGTCGGGCAACCCGCGCATCCGGGTAGTGGCGCGGCCGCTGGCCGACTGGGGCGCGCGCGTTCCCGACTGCACCTGGGGCAGCAACCACCTGCGCTGGCTGCTGCCCGGCTTCACCCTGCGCCTGACCACGGACGTACCGGTGCGTTTCATCCGCGATGCGCTTCCGTTCGTGCTCGCCCACCCCATGGAGCTGGTGCTGGGTGTGGACGAACCGCTGGACCGCGCGCTTGCCAACTACGCGCAGGACGCGCAGCAGCGCACCGAGGACTATTGGCGCGAATGGACCCGCTACCTGTCCATTCCGCTGGAATGGCAGGGCGCGGTGATCCGCAGCGCGATCACCCTGAAGCTGTGCCAGTACGAGGACAGCGGCGCGATCATCGCGGCGATGACCACCTCCATCCCGAGGCCCCGGGCAGCGCCCGCAACTGGGATTACCGCTACTGCTGGCTGCGCGACGCCGCGTTCGTGGTGCGCGCGCTCAACCGGCTGGGCGCCACCCGGTCGATGGAGGATTTCCTGCGCTACATCTTCAACCTGGCCACCACCGACGGCAGCCTGCAACCGCTGTACGGCATCGGCCTGGAGGAACGGCTCGACGAACATGAAGTGCCGTCGCTGGCGGGGTACCGTGGCATGGGCCCGGTGCGGCGCGGCAACCTGGCCTGGCTGCAGCGGCAGCACGATGTCTATGGCTCCGTGGTGCTGGCTTCGACCCAGCTGTTCTTCGACCAGCGCCTGAAGGACCCGGGCGACGCGCACACCTTCGCCCGGCTCGAACCGCTGGGCGAACGCGCCTATGCCCTGCACGACGTGCCCGACGCCGGGCTGTGGGAGTTCCGCGGGCGCACCGCGGTGCATACCTATACCGCCGCGATGTGCTGGGCGGCCTGCGACCGCCTGGCCAAGATCGCCACGCGCCTGGCGCTCGGCGAGCGTGCCGCGCTGTGGCGCGAGCGCGCCGACCACATCCACCAGCGGGTGCTGGAGCGCGGCTGGAACCCACAGCTGGGCCACTTCACCGACACCTTCGATGGCAGCCACCTGGACGCGTCGTTGCTGCTGCTGGCCGACATCGGCTTCATCGAAGCGGGCGACCCGCGCTACGTCGCCACGGTGGAGGCCATCGGTCACGGCCTGCGTCGCGGCGACGCGCTGTTCCGCTACATCGCCCCGGATGACTTCGGCGCGCCCGAGACCAGCTTCACCATCTGCACGTTCTGGTACATCGATGCGCTGGCCGCGATCGGCCGCATGGACGAGGCCCGCGCCCTGTTCGAAAGCGTGCTGGCACGGCGCAACCACCTCGGGCTGCTGTCCGAGGACCTGGCGTTCAGCGATGGCGAGCAATGGGGCAACTTCCCGCAGACCTACTCGCACGTAGGCCTGATCACCGCGGCGATGCGGCTGTCGCGCAGCTGGCAGGAGGCCTCGTGAGCCGCCTGGTGGTGGTCTCCAACCGGGTCGCGATGCCCGGCGAAAGCCGCGCCGGCGGGCTCGCCGTGGGGCTGCTGGCGGCATTGAAGGAACGCGGCGGGCTGTGGTTCGGCTGGAGCGGGCGCAGCGTGTCCGGCCCCAGCGGGGAGCTGCACGAACACAGCGACGGCGCCATCCGCTATGCCACCCTTGACCTGTCCAGGGCCGACCTGGACAGCTACTACAACGGCTTCTCCAACCGCGCGCTGTGGCCACTGCTGCATTTCCGCCTGGACCTGGTGGACTACGACCGCAGCAAGCGCGAAGGCTACTGGCGGGTCAACACGCTGTTCGCCGACCGGCTCGCGCCACTGCTGCGCGACGACGACACGGTGTGGATCCACGACTACCACCTGATCCCGCTGGCGGCGCTGCTGCGCGAACGCGGCATCGGTTGCCGCATCGGCTTCTTCCTGCACGTGCCGGTGCCGTCGGCCGACCTGGTGCAGGCGCTGCCCGAACATCGTTCGCTGTTCTCGGCGCTGTACGCCTGCGACCTGCTCGGCTTCCAGACCCGGCGCGACGTGGACCGCTTCCGCTCCTGGGCGCGCCTGTTCGGCGGTGGCAGCGCCATCGACAGCGGGCACATCCGGTCGCCCGACGGGCGCAGCGTGCGCATCGCCGCGTTCCCGATCGGCATCGATACCGAGCACATCGCCCGGCAGGCACGGGTGGCTACCGGCAACAGCGCGGTGCGCGCGCTGCGGCACAGCCTGCAGGAACGCAAACTGGCCATCGGCGTGGACCGGCTGGACTACTCCAAGGGGCTGCCCGAACGCTTCCATGGCTTCGAGCGCTACCTGACCCGCTACCCGCAGCAGAAGGGCAGCATGACCTTCCTGCAGATCGCGCCGGTCTCGCGCGGCAGCGTGGCCGAGTACCGTTCGCTGCGCAGCGAACTGGAACGGCTGGCCGGGCACATCAACGGTGGCCACGCCGAGGCCGACTGGACCCCGCTGCGCTACGTCAACCAGAACTACGCCCACAGCACCCTGACCGGGTTCTACCGCGAGGCCGCGGTGGGATTGGTGACGCCGCTGCGCGACGGCATGAACCTGGTGGCCAAGGAGTACGTGGCCTCGCAGGACCCGGACGATCCCGGCGTGCTGGTGCTGTCGCTGCTGGCCGGCGCCGCCGACGAACTGAAGCAGGCGCTGCTGGTCAATCCGCACGACCTGGACGGCGTCGCCGATGCCATCGCCACCGCGGCCAACATGCCGCGCGGCGAACGCATCGAGCGCTGGCAGGCAATGATGCAGCACCTGCGCGAGCACGACATCAACCGCTGGCGGCGCGACTACCTGCAGGCGCTGGAAGGCGACTGAGAGAGCTGCATGCAGGGCAAGCCCCGCATCTACGTCCGCGCTGCGTTGTCCCGGATGAACCACGCGCCTGCGGCGTTGTCCCGGTCGAACCCGGGAACGCACCATCCGGACCTGCCTGCAAACGCACGATTCCCCGTAGGTGCGGGGCTCGCCCCGCACAGAGCTTCACCGGAACAGCCCCATGCGGGGCAAGCCCCGCATCTACGCCCGCACAGGCTTCTCAGTCCAGAAAACGCGCCGCCTGCGCCGGGGTCGGCAGGTAGCAGGCGTCGTGGCGCCCGAACCAGCGGTAGCGATTGCGCGCCAGCCAGCGGTAACCACGGTCGCGCAGCGGACGGGGCAGCAGGCGCGCCAGCCGGGCCAGCTGCCAGATGCCGCCCAGGCCGGCCAGCACGCGCACGATGGCGTCGGTATCGGTATGCGCGCGGCCCTGCTCGACCAGCAGGAACGACAGCGGGTCATCCGGATCGAGGCCATGGGCACGCATCAGCCGGCGCCCGTGCGCGCCCTGCATCGCCGCGAAGCGGTAGCGGCCGCGGCGGTCGAAACGCAGCAGGAACCGCACCCAGCGACTGCACAGTGTGCAGACGCCATCGAACACGATCACCGGCGCAGGGCCGGAGGCGGAGTCGGACGTCCCTTTACCCATCGCCGCGGCCTCCGCCGATGCGGCCGCTGACGGGGACGTCCGGTTCTGCCTCCCGGTTCCCGAGCGGCAACAGCCAGCCCTCGTAGCGGATCAGCGGCCCGAGCAGCGGCATCGCCACGTCCACCAGGAACGTGTAGCGGTCGCCATCGACGCGTTCACGGCAGCGCACCTGGGCGAACCAGGCGGCTGGCAACGGTACGCTGCCGAACGCCCAGGCCCGCTCGACCCGCCAGCGGATTTCGCCATCCACGGCCTCCAGCGCGAAACGGAAGCGTACCGCGCCCAGGCGCTCGAACAGGCGCCCCTGGCGCGACCACAGCCGCGAGGCCATGCGCGCGTCGCCGAAACGGCGGTCCCAGCGCTCGCCGGCGCCCTCGGCCACGAACTCGACCGTCACCGGCACCGCGTCCGCCGCCGCGGGCAGCCGTGCCAGCCACGCGCAGGGCGCGACCAGCCAATGGTCGCCGCGGCGCACGCAGGCCTCGCCGCGCCAGCGCTGCCGGCCCTGCACCGAATGCAGTGCCTGCAGGGTCGGCGGCAGCCGGGCGAACGCGGCGGCGCCCAGCACCCGCGCGAACAGCGGCGCGGTCACCGCGCCATCCACACCAGCGTGGCCATGCGTCCGCTGCGACGATCGCGGCGGTGCGAGAACCAGCGCGCGGGATCGGCGATGGTGCACTGGTCGCCGCCATGGATCGCCGCCGGGTCCATGCCGGCGGCCTGCAGCCGTTGCCGTGCCAGCGCGTACAGATCCACCCGCCAGTGCCCGGGCCGGGTGCCGGTGAAGGCCGCTTCGGCAGCGGCCGCATGTGCCAGGAAGGCGTCGCGCACGTCGGCGCCGATCTCGTAGTGCGCCGGCCCGGCGGCGGGGCCGAGCCAGGCGATGGCCTCCGACGCCGGCGCCCGCATGGCCGCGAGCGTTGCCTCCAGCATGCCGTCGGCGAGCCCGCGCCACCCGGCGTGCGCGGCGGCTACTTCGCCGCCGTCGCGGGCGGCGAACACCACCGGCAGGCAGTCGGCGGTGAGGATCGCCAGGACCACCCCCGGCACCGCGGTCACCGCGGCATCGGCGACGGGTTCGGCGTCCACGCCCTGCGCCACCGGCGGTGCGTCGAAGCGCAGCACGCCGGTGCCGTGCACCTGGCGCAGCCAGTGCGGCGCCGAAGGCAGGCCCGCCAGCCGCTGCAGTTCATCGCGGTTGCGCTGCACCTGCTGTGGGTCGTCGCCTTCGGCCGAGCTGCGGTTGCCCAGGTTGAAACGGTCGAATGGCGGCAGCGAGCCGCCCGCGCCGTAACGCAGCGTGGTGAACGCCCGCACCCCGGGGGGCGCGGGCCAGTCCGCCGCCAGCAGTGGCAACGCGGCGGCCATGGTTCAGCGCCGCTCGCGTTCGGCGAACAGGACGCTGTCCTCGCGCAGCGCCTTCATCAGCGCCAGCATGTCGGCCGGCACCGGCGCGCTGTTGCGGATCGCCTCGCCGGTGATCGGGTGCATGAATTCCAGGGTCTCGGCGTGCAGCGCCTGGCGCCTGAAGCCGCGCAGCTGCGCGACCAGTTCGTCGGTGGCGCCCTTGGGCAGCTTCAGCGCGCCGCCGTACAGCGGGTCGCCGATGATCGGGTGCTTCAGGTGCGCCATGTGCACGCGGATCTGGTGGGTGCGACCGGTTTCCAGGCGGCATTCCAGCGCGGTGTGGGCGCGGAAGCGTTCGCGCAGGCGGTAATGGGTGACGGCGTCGCGGCCATCCTCGCGCACGGCCATGCGCAGGCGGTCGCGCGGGTGGCGGTCGATCGGCGCGTCGGCGGTGCCGCCGGACACCAGCGCGCCGCTCACCACGGCCAGGTACTGGCGGTGCACTTCGCGCGCGGACAACTGCTCTACCAGCGCGGTCTGCGCCTGCAGGGTGCGGGCCACGACCATCACCCCGCTGGTGTCCTTGTCCAGCCGGTGGACCACGCCGGCGCGCGGCACCGACGCCAGCGACGGGTCGCGGAACAGCAGCGCGTTGACCAGGGTGCCGGTGGGGTTGCCGGCTCCCGGGTGGACCACCAGCCCGGCCGGCTTGTCGATCACGAAGACGTGCTCGTCCTCGTACAGCACCGACAGCGGGATGTCCTCGGGCAGGGCGTTGGTCTCGGTGTCCAGCGTCGCATTCAGGGTGGCCAGCTCGCCGCCCCGCACCGGATCGCGCGGGCGCGCCGGGACGCCGTCCAGCAGCACTGCCCCGGACTTGATCCATTCGCTCAGGCGGGAACGGGAGAATTCGGGAACAGCTCGGCCAGCACGGCGTCGAAACGGCGGCCGGCGGCGGCGTCGGGCACCCGCGCCTGGCGGGAAGGAAGGGAAGCGTTGTCGGACATGGCAGGGGTATCGGCGGAATTCGGGGGTCCCGGCGACAGGAGTCAGTCGCAGGACAGGCCACTAGGCTATCATCGCCCCTTCGTATTCCTGCCGCGTCCCGCCCCGACCCATGATCCGACGCTCCCCGCTGCTGTCCGCTCCCGTCCGCATCACCGCCCTGCTGCTGGTCCTGGTCTTCGCCGCCACCGGCTGCCACCGCGGCGCCAAGGGCAAGAACGCCGACGAGGGCATGCCGGTCGAGAGGCTCTACGAGAAGAGTCACAAGCTGATGGAAGGCGGCAACTGGTCCGGTGCCGAGGCCAGCTTCCGGCGGCTGATCGCCCAGTACCCGTATGGCCCGTACACCGAGCAGGCGATGATCGAAAGCGCCTACGCCCAGTACAAGGCCGGCAAGAACGACGACGCGGTGTCCAGCATCGACCGCTTCATCCGCACCTACCCGACCCACCGCAACATCGCCTACCTGTACTACCTGCGCGGGCTGGCCAACGGCAACAGCGACACCGTGTTCCTGCGCCGGGTGTGGTCGCTGGACTCCAGCCGCCGCGACCTGTCCACGCCGCGCCAGGCCTACGCCGACTTCAATATCGTCACCGAGCGCTACCCCAACAGCCGCTACGCCGCCGACGCGCGCCAGCGCATGATCGAGCTGCGCGACGTGTTCGCCCAGCACGAGATGGACAACGCCCTGTACTACGCCCGCCGCGGCGCCTGGGTCTCGGCCGCCGGTCGCGCCACCTACCTGCTGGAAACCTACCCGCAGAGCGCCTTCCAGAACGACGCGGTGGCGCTGCTCGGCGAGTCCTACGTCCACCTGGGCAACAAGACCCTGGCAGACGACGCCCGGCGCGTGCTCGAGCTCAACGAGCCCAGCCACCCGTGGCTGCAGGGCGAATGGCCGAAGTACCCGTGGATCGCGCGCAAGCTCAACCCGTTCGCCGGCGAGAAATCCGCCGCCACCGGCCAGCGCAACGCGCGGATGAACCGCAAGTAATCCGCGCCGGCCACGGCCGGGTCGCACGTACGACGCCCCGCAAGGGGCGTTTTGCGTTCATGGGAAGGGCAAAGCCCCGCCCCGGCGGCCACGACAGTCCCGGGCGCACAGGCAGTCAGGGGCACGCCGGGCACCGGCGCGGTGCCCGGTTGCAGGGTCGGGAAAGTGGCCGGGACAGCCCCGGCATCTGCGCCACGGGTGCCCGGGCGCGGCCGGCAGGGGCTGTGGCGGGTGCCCCGCGCAGCGTTCGCGGGGCGGCGCCAGGCCTTAGCGGGCACGCCGCGTCGCGGCGCAGTGCGCCGCGACCGGGGCGGTTACGGCTTGGCGGCGGCCGCGTCGTCGGCCTTGAACACGGTCCGGCAGTCGCGGCGGAACTCCTCGCCGGTGCGGCGCCAGGCGAAGCTGCGGCAGTGGCGGTTGCCCTCCTGGGAATCGGCCACCTTCACCGCGTAGAACGCCTGGAAGAACTCGTCGCGGCTGACCTGGCCGTCACCGTTCCAGTCCATCTGCTCCTTCTCCACGCCACGGGTGATGGCGATGCCGGCGTACCAGGCCCAGCCCAGCCAGCCCAGCGCCAGCAGCACCAGTACCAGCAGCGCGCGGCGTCGCGGGGTGAATCGGCCGCGCAGGATCATGACACGCGCCGGATGCGGGCACCGAGCGCACCGAGCTTTTCCTCGATGTTCTCGTAGCCGCGGTCCAGGTGGTAGATGCGGTCGATGGTGGTATCGCCATCGGCCACCAGCCCGGCCAGGATCAGGCTGGCCGACGCGCGCAGGTCGGTGGCCATCACCGGCGCCCCGCTGAGCCGTTCGACACCGCGGCAGATGGCGGTATGGCCCTCGACCTGGATGTCCGCGCCCAGGCGCAGCAGCTCGTTGACGTGCATGAAACGGTTTTCGAAGATCGTCTCGTTGACCACGCCCACCCCGTCGGCGATGCAGTTGAGCGCCATGAACTGCGCCTGCATGTCGGTCGGGAACGCCGGGTACGGCGCGGTGGTCAGGTTGACCGCCTTCGGCCGCCGGCCGTGCATGTCCAGGGTGATGGTGTCCTGCGTGGTCTCGATCGTCGCGCCGGCCTCGGCCAGCTTGGCCAGCACCGCGTCGAGCGTGTCCGGGCGGGCGTTGCGCATCACCACGCGGCCGCCGGTCATCGCCGCGGCGACCAGGAAGGTGCCGGTCTCGATGCGGTCCGGCAGCACCGCGTGGCGGCCGCCGGCCAGGCGCTCGACGCCCTCGATCACCAGCCGCGCGGTGCCCAGCCCCTCGATCTTCGCGCCCAGCGCGATCAGGCAGTGCGCCAGGTCGGTGACTTCCGGCTCCATCGCCGCGTTTTCCAGCACGGTGGTGCCTTCGGCCAGCACCGCGGCCATCAGCACGTTCTCGGTGCCGGTGACGCTGACCATGTCGAAGGTGAAGCGACCGCCCTTCAGGCGCTCCGCGCGCGCCTTGATGAAGCCGTTCTCCACGGTGATTTCCGCGCCCAGCGCCTGCAGGCCCTTGATGTGCTGGTCCACCGGGCGCGAGCCGATCGCACAGCCGCCGGGCAACGACACTTCCGCCGCGCCGTACTTGGCCAGCAGCGGGCCGAGCACCAGGATCGAGGCGCGCATGGTCTTGACCAGCTCGTACGGCGCCACGTGCTGGTTGACGCTGCGCGGGTCGACCACGATCGCGCTGCCGCGCGACAGGGTGCCCTGGTCGATGGTGACCTTGGCGCCCAGTTCGCCGAGCAGCTTCACCGTGGTGATCACGTCGTGCAGGTGCGGCACGTTGGTGATCTCCACCGGCGCATCGGCCAGCAGGGTCGCGCAGAGGATCGGCAGGACGGCGTTCTTGGCGCCGGAGACATTGACTTCACCGTTCAGCGCATTGCCGCCGGTGACCACGATTTTCGCCATGTGTGTGAGGCCAGTAGGTTGGAGGGGGCCGGCTCAGCCGGCTTCGCCGGGGGTGACGGTTTTCAGGGCCAGCGCGTGGATCGCGCCGCCCATCAGCTCGCCCAGCGTCGCATAGACCATGCGGTGGCGGGCCAGCGGCAGCTTGCCGGCGAAGGCCTCGCAGACCACGGTGGCCTCGAAGTGCACGCCGTCCTCGCCACTCACCTGGGCGCGGGCGCCCGGCAGGCCGGCTTCGATCAGGTTCTGGATGGTCTCGGCGTCCAAGTCGCTTTCCTAATAAAATGAACGCCCATTCTACTCCCCGAGTGGCGCCCGCATGGCTGCTTCCCCCCTTTCGCCGGACTCGCTGCACGACGCCGACCTGATCGCCAGCGGCCGCCGCGTGTTCGAGATCGAACGCGCCGAGCTGGAACGGGTCGGCGGCCGCATCGGCACCGAGTTCGCCGCCGCCTGCCGGCTGATCCTGGGCTCGCGCGGCCGCGTGGTGGCCACCGGCATGGGCAAATCCGGGCATATCGCGCGCAAGATCGCCGCCACCCTGGCCTCCACCGGCACCCCCGCGTTCTACGTGCACCCGGGCGAGGCCGGGCATGGCGACCTGGGCATGATCACCGCCGACGACGTGGTGCTGGCGCTGTCCTACTCCGGCGAATCGGACGAGGTGCTGATGCTGCTGCCGGTGCTCAAGCGCCAGGGCAACCCGCTGATCGCCATGACCGGCCGCCCGCAGTCCAGCCTGGCCAGCGCCGCCGACATCCACCTGGACGTGAACGTGGACCACGAGGCCTGCCCGCTGGCGCTGGCGCCGACCTCCAGCACCACCACCTCGCTGGCCATGGGCGACGCCCTGGCCGTGGCCCTGCTCGACGCGCGCGGCTTCACCGCCGACGACTTCGCCCGCTCGCACCCGGCCGGCAGCCTCGGCCGGCGCCTGCTGCTGCACATCACCGACGTGATGCACGGCGGTGCCGACCTGCCCAGCGTGCGCGAGGACGCCAGCCTCAGCGAAGCGCTGGTGGAGATGAGCCGCAAGCGCCTGGGCATGACCGCCGTGGTCGACGCGCATGGCCGCCTGGTCGGGCTGTTCACCGACGGCGACCTGCGCCGCGCGCTGGACACCGACCTGGACGTGCGCACCGCCGGCATCGCCCAGGTGATGACCCGCGCGCCGCGCACCATCGGCGCCGACCAGCTGGCGGTGGAGGCGGCGCGCATGCTGGAGCAGTACCAGATCAACGGCCTGATCGTCGTCGACGGCGAAGGCCGCGCCGTCGGCGCCTTGAACATTCATGACCTGTTGCGGGCAAAAGTGGTTTAAAAGCCCGCACAATCACGCTTCGGGCCCGATGGCCCGCCCCCGCCGCAACGGATCGCCCGCACCATGTCCTGGTCTCCCCTCGCCCACTTTCCCGCCGAGCTGCATGCCGTCGCTGCCACCATCCGGCTGGCGTGCTTCGACGTGGACGGGACCCTGACCGACGGGCGCCTGTACTACGACCACGCCGGCAACGAGAGCAAGGCGTTCTTCGTGCAGGACGGGCTGGGCCTGAAACTGCTGCAGAAGCACGGCATCCACCCGGTGCTGATCACCGCGCGCAACAGCCTGTCGGCGCAGCGCCGCGGCGCCGACCTGGGCATCGACACCCAGATCGCGGTCGGCGACAAGCTGGCCAGCGTGCGCGCGCTGTGCGAGCGCTTCGGCATCGGCCTGGCGCAGGTGGCGTTCATGGGCGACGACCTGCCGGACCTGGCCCCGCTGTGCGCGGTCGGGCTGGCGGTGGCGCCGGCCAACGCGCACCCGCTGATCGCCGGGCGCGTGCACTGGCAGACCCGCGCCGAGGGCGGCCGCGGTGCCGCGCGCGAGCTGTGCGACGTGCTGCTGGCGCTGCAGGGCCGGCTGGACACGGTCGTGGCGGAGTACGCGCGATGAACTGGCGCATGCTCATCGGCACCGGCCTGCTGCTGGCGGCACTGGCCAGCGGCTGGTCGGCCTGGCGGCACCGCGCGACCCTGGCGCCGGCCGGCGCCTCGCAGGTACGTGCCGATTACGTGCTGGGCGATTTCGAGATCGTCACCCTGGACAAGGACGGCCAGGAGGCAGCCACGCTGCGCGCGCCGTCCATGGAGCGCAATGCGTCCGACCAGACCTCGGTCATCGCGCGGCCGCTGTTCCTGCTGCCCGACGCCGAGGGCCGGCACTGGCAGCTGCGCGCCGACACCGGCTGGGTCAGCGCCAAGGGCGACGAACTGCGCCTGCGCGGCAACGTCGCCGGCGACAGCCCCGAGCAGGGCGGCACCCCGCCGACGACCTTCCGCACCACCGCGCTGGACGTGTTCCCCGAACGCAGCCTGGCCCGTACCGCCGAGCCCGTCACCATGGCCCGCCCGGGCCTGCGGCAGAGCGGCGTCGGCTTCGAGGCCGACCTGAAATCCCGGCAGTATTCCCTTCTTTCCCAGGTCAAGACCCGTTATGAACCCAATGCTGCCCGCCAGGCTCGCTAAGCTCGCGCCGGCCGTCCTGCTCGCCGCCACGCTCGTTCCCGGCGTGGCCACGGCCAGGGAATCGGACCGCAACCAGCCCATGGACATCGTCGCCGACAACAGCGGCGGCAACCTGGCCGGCGGCAACGGCAAGTACCGTTTCAGCGGCAACGTGGTCATCGTCCAGGGCACGCTGGAGATCCATGCCGACACCGCCGACGTGATCCAGAAGAACGGCGAGACCGAACGCGTCGTGCTTACCGGCAAGCAGGCCACGCTCAAGCAGCAGATGGACGACGGCACCTGGATGAACGCCCGCGCCGACAACATGGACTACAACGTCAACAGCGAGGTGATCGTGCTGACCGGCAACTACAAGGTCGACTCCGAGCGGGGTTCCAACGCCGGCCAGCGCATGGTCTACAACACCCGCAGCGGCGACATGCAGAGCGGCGGCGACGGCACCCGCGTGCGCACCGTGATCCAGCCCAAGAACAAGGCGCCGGCCGCGGCGGGAGAGAAGAAGTAATGCTCGTCGCCGAAGGCCTGCGCAAGCGCTACAAAAACCGCGAGGTCGTGCGCGAGTTCGGCCTGTCGCTGGATGCCGGCGAGGTGGTCGGCCTGCTCGGCCCCAACGGCGCCGGCAAGACCACCTGCTTCTACATGATCGTGGGCCTGGTCGAGAGCGACGCCGGCCGCATCGTGCTGGACGGCCGCGACATCACCGGCGAGCCGATGTACGCGCGCGCCAGGCTGGGGGTCGGCTACCTGCCGCAGGAACCGTCGGTGTTCCGCAAGCTCAGCGTGGCCGACAACATCCGCCTGGTGCTGGAACTGCGCGAGGACCTGGACGCCGACGGCCGCGAGCGCGAATTGTCGGCGCTGCTGGACGAACTGCAGATCAGCCATGTCGCCGACCAGGCCGGCGCCAGCCTGTCCGGCGGCGAACGCCGCCGCTGCGAGATCGCCCGCGCGCTGGCCGCCAAGCCGCGCCTGATCCTGCTCGACGAACCGTTCGCCGGCGTCGACCCGATCTCGGTCGGCGAGATCCAGCGCATCGTCACCCACCTCAAGCAGCGCGGCATCGGCGTGCTGATCACCGACCACAACGTCCGCGAGACCTTGGGAATCTGCGACCGCGCGTATATCCTCAACGAGGGCAGCGTGCTGGCGCAGGGCGCACCGGAAGCGCTGCTGTCCAACCCCGACGTCCGCCGTGTCTACCTTGGAGACAGCTTCACGCTCTGATCCAGCCGCGGCAGGCCGTTCCCCCTTCTGCCTGGAACCGGGATGAAAGCACGGCTGCAGACATCGCTGGGACAGCAGCTGGTCATGACGCCGCAGCTGCGCCAGGCCATCCGCCTGCTGCAGATGTCCAGCACCGAGCTGGAGCTGGAACTGGCCGGGGCGGTGGAGAGCAACCCGCTGCTGGAATGGGCCGACGAAGCCGCGCCCGGCGAGCCGGGCCCCGACCCGGGCTCCGAACCGGGGGACGCCAGCGCCGCGGCCGATGCCGGCGACAGCCACGCCGACGCGGGCATGGACTGGCCCGGCGAGGGCGAGCAGTGGAGCGGCGGCCAGGGCGGCTCGTTCGATGACGACGACAGCGATGCCCGTGACCGCGTCGCCGGGGCCGACACCCTCGCCGACCACCTGCTGTGGCAGCTGCACCTGTCCCACCTGAGCGCGCGCGACCGCGCCATCGGCGTCGCCCTGGTCGATGCGCTGGACGAGGACGGTTACCTGCGCGAACCGCTTCTGTCCATTGCCCAGACGCTGCGCCCGGACATCGCCGCCGGCGAGGACGAGATCCTCACCATGCTGCACCGGATCCAGCGCTTCGACCCGCCCGGCGTCGGCGCCCGCACCCTGGGCGAATGCCTGGCGCTGCAGCTCGACGCCCTGCCCGCCGCCACCCCGGGCCTGAGCCTGGCCCGGCAGATCGCCGCGGGGCCGCTGGAACGCCTGCCGCGGGCCGGCATCCCCGGTATCGCCGCCGAACTGCGGCAACCGGCCGAGGCCGTCGAGCAGGCCGTGCAGCTGCTGCGCACGCTGGACCCGCGCCCGGGCCGGCAGCTGGGCGACGTGTCCGCGGACGCCTATGTGGTGCCCGACTGCGTGGTCTGGCGCCAGCGCGGCATGTGGAAGGCCGCCCTCGCCGGCCATGCCGGCCCGCGGGTGGTGATCCACCGTGGCTACGAGCAGCTGATCCGCCGCTGCGGCGACGCCGACGCCAGTTACCTGCGCGGCCAACTGCAGGAAGCGCGCTGGCTGCTCAAGGGCCTGGAGGCGCGCGGCGAGACCCTGCTGCGCGTGGTCAACAGCCTGCTACGCCACCAGGCCGGGTTCCTGGAGTTCGGCGCGCAGGCGCTGCGGCCACTGACCCTGCGCGAGATCGCCGCGGAGCTGGAGCTGCACGAATCCACCATCTCCCGCGCCATCGCCGGCAAGCACGTGCGCACGCCGCGCGGCACCCTGCCGCTGCGCGCGTTCTTCGCCTCGGGCATCGACACCGACGGCGGCGGCGAGGCCTCCAGCACCGCGATCCAGTCGATGATCCGGCGCCTGATCGAGGCCGAAAACCCGCGCAAGCCGCTTTCTGACGCCAAGCTGGCCGACATGCTCAAGGGCAGCGGAATACCGGTGGCGCGCCGCACCGTGGCGAAGTATCGTGAAGCCATGAACATCTCCGCCTCCCACGAACGCGTACGCCTTGTCTGAAACGTTCGCGGCCGGCGGCAGGGTTCATTGGCAACCGAAGAACCACAGGAGGCATCCGATGCGTATCGAAACGTTTGGCAAAGACGTGGAAGTCACCCCCGCCCTGAAGGAGTACGTGGAGACCAAGCTGCAACGGCTGGGCAAGCACTTCGACCAGCACTGTGAAGTCAGGGTGACCCTGTCGCTGCAGAAGAACGAGCACCATGTCGATGCCAGCGCCAATCTCCCCGGCCAGACCCTGCACGCCGAGGCCGGCGGACAGACCATGTACGCGGCGATCGACGTGCTGGCCGACAAGCTCGACCGGCTGGTGATCAAGCACAAGGAAAAGCATCTGCCCCACGCCTCCCATGCACTGCGCGACAATGGCTGACATCCGTCACCGTCCGTTGCAGTCATGCCCCTGAATGACCTGATGGCGGCCGTGAGTACCCGGGTACTCGCGGCCGCCGACCGCGACAGCGCCCTGCGCGCCGCCGCCGGCCTGCTCGCCTGCCGCGAAGCCGGCGCCGAGAGCATCTTCCGCAGCCTGTGCGACCGCGAGAACGTCGGCAGTACCGCCATCGGCCACGGCATCGCCATCCCGCATGGCCGCTCCCCCACCCTGCAACACCCGCGCGGCGCCTTCCTGCGGCTGCTGCAACCCATCGATTTCGGCGGCGCCGAACCGGTCGACCTGGTGTTCGCCATGGCGGTGCCCGAGCACTACACCCACCAGCACCTGATGCTGCTGTCCGAGCTGGCGGAGATCTTCTCCGACGCCCACGTCCGCGATGCCCTGCGCGCGGCCAACGACGGCAGCGCGCTGAAACAGATCCTCGACCATCCGCAGCGGATCCGACCCTCATGAACACCCGCATCACCGCCCGCGAACTGTTCGACCAGCAGCGCGAGAAACTGGACCTGCGCTGGGCCGCGGGCCAGGCCGGCGGCAACCGCGAGCTGGACGCCGGCGACACCGTCGCGCGGCGCCCGTCGCTGGCCGGCTACCTCAACACCATCTACCCGAACAAAGTGCAGATCCTCGGCACCGAGGAACTGGCCTGGCTGGACTCGCTGGATTCGCGCCAGCGCTGGGAAGTGATCGAGCGCATCATCCAGGCGCGGCCGCTGGCGCTGGTCATCACCAAGAGCCACGGCTGCCCGGAGGACCTGCGCGCGGCCGCCGACGAATCGCAGACCCCGCTGTGGGTGTCGCCGCGGCGCGGCCACGAACTGCTCAACCACCTGTCCTACCACCTGGCACGCACGCTGGCGCCGCGGATCATCCTGCATGGTGTATTCATGGAGATCTACTCCATCGGCGTGCTGATCACCGGCGAGGCCGGCTCGGGCAAGAGCGAGCTGGCGCTGGAACTGCTCAGCCGCGGCCACCGGCTGGTGGCCGACGACGCCCCGAGTTCACCCAGATCGCCCCGGACGTGCTCGACGGCACCTGCCCCGAACTGCTGCAGGACCTGCTGGAGGTGCGCGGCCTGGGCGTGCTCAACGTGCGCCAGATGTTCGGTGACACATCTGTAAAGAAGAACAAGTACCTTCGGCTGATCGTGCACCTGACCAAACCGATGACCGAACCCGGCAGCTACGGCTACGAACGCCTGACCGGCGACTCCGGCAAGCGCCACGTGCTCGACCTGGACGTGCCGCTGATCACCCTGCCGGTGATGCCCGGGCGCAACCTGGCGGTGCTGACCGAGGCGGCCACGCGCCTGCACATCCTGCGCACCAAGGGCATCGACCCGGCGGCGATGTTCATCGCCCGCCACAGCAACCTGCTGGAGCAACGCATCCCATGAACGCCACGCCGGCCCCGGTGCTGGTCATCGTCAGCGGCCTGTCCGGTTCGGGCAAGTCGGTGGCGCTGAAGACCTTCGAGGACCTGGACTACTACTGTTCGGACAACATCCCGGTCAACCTGCTGCCGGAGTTCGTGCGTGGGGTGCTCGGCGAACGCACCGACGACCGGCCGCGGCGCCTGGCGCTGGGCATCGACGTGCGCGGCCGCAGCGACCTGAGCCAGCTCGCCAGCTGGCGGCAGCGGGCGCGCGACCATGACATCGATGCCACCCTGCTGTTCTTCGAGGCCGACGACGACACCCTGCTGGCGCGCTTCGCCGACACCCGGCGGCGGCATCCGCTGAGCCAGCTCGGCCTGTCCCTGCCCGAGGCGATCGTGCGCGAGCGCGAACTGACCGCGCCGCTGCGCCGCGAGGCCAACGCGGTGATCGACACCAGCCGGCTCAACGTGCACCAGCTGCGGCGCAAGCTGATCACCGAATACGCGCTCGGCCACGGCAGCGGCCTGTCGCTGCTGTTCGAGTCCTTCGCCTACAAGCGCGGAGTGCCGGCCGAGGCCGATTTCGTGTTCGACGCGCGGGTACTGCCCAACCCGCACTGGGACCCGGAACTGCGCTCGCTGAGCGGCCGCGACCGCGAGGTCCGCGAGTACCTGGACGCGCAGCCGGAAGTGGTGCGCTACGCGGCCCAGCTCGAGGACCTGCTCGACACCTGGCTGCCCAAGCTGGGCAACGACACCCGCAGTTACGTGACCGTGGCCTTCGGCTGTACCGGCGGCAAGCACCGCTCGGTGTACCTGGCCGAGCGCCTGGCCCGGCATGCGCGCGCGCAGGGCTGGCCGGACGTGGCCACCTTCCACCGCGAACAGGACTGAATGGTGCGCGCAAAGCGCGATCCAGGCGCTATCGCGGACTGCATCCGACCTGTTAACGTTCAGTAATGACCTGCGGCATCCTTCTCGTGACCCATCCCGGCGTCGGCTCTTCCCTGCTGGAAGTGGCCACCCGCCTGCTGCGCCAGCTGCCACTCAATGCCGAGGCCTTCGAGGTTCCGTTCGACGCGGACCTGGACGCGCAGCTGCCGCTGGCCTCGGCGGCCATGCGCCGGGTGGAAGGCGAGGACGGCGTGCTGGTGCTGACCGACCTGTACGGGGCCAGCCCCAGCAACCTGGCGGCGCGGCTGGCGCGGCTGGGCACGCCGGTGCGGCGGGTATCGGCACTGAGCCTGCCGATGCTGCTGCGGGTGATGAACTATCCGGAACAGGGACTGGACCAACTGCCCGCCACCGCCGCGGCGGGCGCCCGAAATGGAGCCATCATCGACGATGCTTGAACGCGAACTCACCGTATCCAACCGCCTGGGCCTGCATGCCCGCGCGACCGCCAAGCTGGTGCAGCTGCTGTCCGGCTTCCGCGCCAATGCCACGCTGGTGGCCAAGGGCCGCGAGGTCAACGCCAAGAGCATCATGGGCGTGATGCTGCTGGCCGCCGGCCAGGGCACGCCGGTCACGGTGCGGGTACAGGGCGAGGACGAGGCCGACGCCATGGCGGCGGTCGTGGATCTGTTCGAGCGCCGTTTCGACGAGGACAGCTGATGGCGGCGGCGGACGCGGCGGCGGTTCCTGCCCGCACCACGCCGGGAGGCGTGGCGGCATGACCGCGCTGCGCCTGCATGGCCATGGCGCATCGCGCGGCAGCGCGCTCGGCCGCGCCCGCGTGCGCCTGCCGCATGCGCAGGACGTCACCGAAAAGCGCATCCCCGCCAGCGCGGTCGACGCCGAACTGCAGCGCCTGCACCAGGCCATCGAGTCGGCCCGCGCCGAGATGCGCGAACTGCGCCAGCGCCTGCAGGGCGCGCTGCCGGCCGAGGTCGGCGAGTTCCTCGATCTGCACGCCATGCTGCTGGACGACCCGGAGCTGCTGCTGGCGCTGGACGAACGCATCCGCAGCCAGCGCTACAGCGCGGCCTATGCGCTGCGCCTGCAGCGCGACACCCTGGCGCAGGTGTTCGAGGGCATGGAGGACGACTACCTGCGCGCCCGCCTGGATGACCTGGACCACGTCATCGGCCGCATCAACGCCTTCCTGCACAAGCGCCCGGCCGGCATGAAGGGCCTGGCGGGCGAAATCCTAGTGTGCGAAAACGTCGCCCCCTCGGAGCTGGCGCAACTGCAGTCGCAGGGCGTGGTCGGCATCGTCACCAGTGCCGGCAGCCCGCTGTCGCACAGCGCCATCCTCGCCCGCAGCCTGCACCTGCCGCTGGTGGTCGGCGCCAGCGGCGTGCTGAACCGGATCAACGACGGCGACGTGCTGATCCTGGACGGCGGCAGCGGCGAGGTGGTGCTGGAGCCGGCCGCCGACGACCTGCGCCAGTACCGCCAGCGCCTGCGCGAACTGGCGCGCGAACAGCGCGAGCTCGGCCACCTGCGCTCCAAGCCCAGCCGCACCGTGGACGGGGTGGACATCACCCTGCTGGCCAACGCCGAATCGCGCGAGGACGTGGCCCACGCGCACGCCCTGGGCGCGCATGGGCTGGGCCTGTACCGCACCGAATTCCTGTTCCTGCAGCGCAACGGCCTGCCCGACGAGGAAGAACAGTTCCACCACTACCGCGACGCCGTGCTCGGCATGAGCGGGCGGCCGGTGACCATCCGCATCCTCGACCTGGGCGCGGACAAGGCCGATCGCAGCGGGCTGGTGCTGGGCCGCGAGGACAACCCGGCGCTGGGCCTGCGCGGCATCCGCCTGCTGCTGGCGAATCCCAGGGTCGCCGACACCCAGCTGCGCGCGCTGCTGCGTGCCTCCGGCTACGGGCCGGTGCGCGTGCTGGTACCGATGGTCAGCACCCGCGAGGAAATCCTCGCGCTCAAGCGGCGCATGACCCGGCAGGCGGCGGCGCTGCGCGAGGAAGGCCACGTGCTGGCCGAGCACGTGCCGGTCGGCGCGATGATCGAGGTGCCGGCCGCGGCCATCGCCCTGCCGACCTTCATCGACCAGGTCGATTTCCTGTCCGTCGGCACCAACGACCTGGTGCAGTACCTGTTGGCGGCCGACCGCAACAACGAAGCGGTGGGCGAGCTGTATTCGCCGCTGCATCCGGCGGTGCTGCAGCTGCTGGCGCAGGTGATCGGCACCGCGCGCGCGCACGGCACGCCGCTGGCGGTGTGCGGCGAGATCGCCGGCGACCCGCGCATGACCCCGCTGCTGCTGGCCCTGGGCCTGACCGAATTCAGCCTGCACCCGGCGACGCTGCTGGAAGTACGCCGGGCGATCCGCGACTGCGACCATGGCGAACTGCGCGCACGCGCCGGCAAGCTGCTGCAGGCGCGCGACCGCCGCGGCATCGAGCGCTGGCTCGCCGGCAGCTGCCCGCCCTGAGCGCCGGCGCCCGGGCACCACGCACCGGCGCGGAGGGTGTGCACCGAAACACCGGCGCGTGATAATGACGCGCCCGACACCTTCCCTGCCGCATCCTGCATCGCGGCCCTCCCGTTCCCGGAGTCCCGATGGCCGAAGCCGTACGCCACGACAAGACCGCGCGCCAGCTGCGCATGCTTTCCGACGCGCTGGACAGTGGCCGGCTGGGGCCGGTGCGGCGGCTGGTCAACACGCTGGCGCCGGCGGAGATCGGCAACCTGCTCGAATCGCTGCCGCCGGGCAAGCGCGAGGTGGTGTGGGGCCTGGTCGACCAGGAAGACGACGGCGAGGTATTGGTCCACGTCGGTGAGGAAGTGCGCGAAAGCCTGCTGGCCGACATGGACCCGGACGAGATCATCGCCGCGGTCGAAGACCTGGACATCGACGACCTGGCCGACCTGGTCGAGGACCTGCCGGATACGGTCATCGACGAAGTGCTCAAGTCGATGGACCGGGAGAACCGCGAGCGGCTGGAGCAGGTGCTGTCCTATCCGGAGGACACCGCCGGGCGCCTGATGAACCCGGACGTGGTCACCGTGCGCGCCGACGTCAACATCGACGTGGTGCTGCGCTACCTGCGCCTGCGCGGCGAACTGCCCGACCACACCGACTACCTGTACGTGGTCAGCCGCCGCCACCAGTACCTGGGCCGGGTGTCGCTGGCCTCGCTGGTTACCCACGAGGACAGCACCCCGATCAACCGCCTGGTGGACGACGAGCAGCCGGCGATCGACGTGGGCGAGAGCGCCGACGAGGTCGCGCGGCAATTCTCCGACCACGACTGGGTGTCGGCGCCGGTGGTGGACGACAACAACATCCTGATCGGGCGCATCACCATCGACGACGTGGTGGACATCATCCGCGCCCAGGCCGAACACCAGGCGCTGGGCGCCGCCGGCCTGGACGAGGACGAGGACCTGTTCAGCCCGGTCTGGCGCGCCATGCGGCGGCGCCTGGTGTGGCTGTTCGTCAACCTGTGCACCGCGTTCGTCGCCGCCAACGTGGTCGGCCAGTTCGAAGGCACCATCGACAAGCTGGTGGCGCTGGCCGTGCTGATGCCGATGGTCGCCGGCCTCGGCGGCAACGCCGGCACCCAGGTGCTGGCGCTGATGGTGCGCGGCCTGGCGCTGGGCCAGGTCGGCGCCTCCAACGTGAAGGCGCTGCTGTGGAAGGAACTGCGCGTGGCCCTGCTCAACGGCCTGCTGATGGGCGCGGTGCTGGGGCTGATCGTGCTGGTCTGGTTCCACAACCCCGGGCTGTCCCTGGTGATCTTCATCGCCCTGACCTGCAACCTGCTGCTGGCGGCGTCGGCCGGCGTGCTGATCCCGATGACGCTCAAGCGGCTGGGGTTCGACCCGGCGCTGGCCAGCGGCATCTTCCTGACCGCCATCACCGACTCGATGGGTTTCTTCACCTTCCTCGGACTGGCGACCCTGGTACTGCTGCGCTGAGCACGGCGCGCCCGAACCGTCGCCGGTCCGGCGACGGATGCTGCCGTGCGCTCAGAAGCTGGCGCGCACGCCCAGGCGGTAGAAGCGCACGTCCTCGTAGAACTCGGCTTCACCCACCAGTCCCCATTCCGGGGTGAAGCGGTACTGCAGGCCGACATTGCCGACCATCGAATGGTCGACCAGCAGGTTGTCGTCCACCCGCAGGTAACCGGCCTTGGCCCACAGCTCCAGGTTGCGTACCGGCCGGGCGCGGATGCCCAGCATCAGCTTGCCGGCATACAGGTGATCGCGGCCGCTGAAACCGTCCTGCGGGTAGTCCCCGTCGCGGTAGTCCAGCCTCGCGCCCAGCCGCAGCAGCGACAGTTCGCTGACGAAATCGGCGCGCGGGACAGGGAGAGGCTCGTGCCAAGGCCGATCTCGGCCTGGTCGATGGCGACCTCCAGCTGCTGGACGCCCATGTTCCAGTCCCTGGAAACCCGGTCGTAGCCACCGAAGACGTAGAGACCGTCAGTTACCGCCACCGAGCCGCGCGCGTAACCGCCATTGCCGTGCTCGCCGGCGTCGTACAGGTCCACGTCGAGCCGGGCCACGCCGGCCTCGATCCAGGTATAGCCCGGCCCTTCGATCTTCTCACGCCTGACGAGGGGCGCCTGCGACGCAGGCTGGGGTATGGCGGGTCGCGCGGCGTCAGCCTGCGTGGCGGTTTCGCCGCCGTCGGCCTGCGCGGCCGCCTGCGCCGCCTTCTGCCGCTCCCACCACGGCGCGCGCTGCGCCTGCGCGTCCTGCATTCCGGCCATCGCCACCAGCACGGCGGCCCCGGCGCAGGCGGCCCTGATTTCCTTCTTCATGCGTTCACTTCCTGTGTGAATTGATGCCCGGACGGGCGCCGCAATTCTAGCCGAAGCCACGCCTCTGGCCACGGCCTTGGCGACGGACGGCGGCGCCCGCCGGCTATCATGCGGGCGACACGCCGGACACTTCGCCATGACCACCACCATTACCGATTACTACCAGCCCGGCTGGCGCGAACACGACCACGCCTGCCCCGCCTGCGGATGGCAGGGCGGTTCCCGGCAGATGGAGCTGGAACTACATGACGAGCAGAGCGAGTACGCCTGTCCGCAATGCGAGTTCCCGCTGCTGGTGGTGCTGCACCCGGACCTGGCGCAGGTCCAGGCCGCCGCCGCGGCCGGCAATGCCGAGGCCGGCGAACAGCTGGCCATCCTCGCCAGCGTGCCACGCCGCCGATGATGCGCCGCACCGGGCAGCAGGCCGCCAGCGCCGCTACGATGGCCACACCCCGGCGCGGAGCGTCCCATGGCCTGGCCTCGTCTGCATCACCTGCCCCTGCTCGTGCTGATGGCCGTGCTCGGCGGCTGTGCCGCGCTCCCCGCGAGCGACGAGGGGCGGTTCGTCGCCCGCAGCATCGAGTTCGATGGCGTGCGCATGCCCTACCAGGTGTTCGTGCCCGCGACGTCTGCGCGCGCTCCCGGCGCGCTGCCGGTGGTGCTGTTCCTGCACGGCTCGGGCGAGCGCGGCGAGGACGGCAGGCGCCAGACCGAGGCCGGGCTGGGGCCCTACCTGCGTGCCCATGCGGCGGACTTCCCGGCGCTGGTGGTGCTGCCGCAGGTGGCCAGGGGCGGGGAATGGAGCGGGCGCAACGCGCGCCTGGCGGTCGCCGCGCTGGATGCGGCGATGCGCGAGTTCGACGCCGATCCGCGGCGCCAGTACCTGACCGGCATGTCGATGGGCGGCTACGGCAGCTGGAACATCGCCCTGGCCGACCCGGGGCGCTTCGCCGCGCTGGTGCCGGTGTGCGGCGCGGTGCGCCCTCCGCGCGCCGAACGGCCAGGCCTGCGGGTGGAGGCCGTCGCCGCGGAATCCGACCCCTACCAGGCCATGGCCCTGCGCCTGAAGGACACGCCGGTCTGGATCTTCCACGGCGCGCGCGACGACGTGGTGCGCCCGGACGACGACCGCCGGCTGCATGCCGCCTTCCAGGCAGTCGCTGCCCGCGACGCGCGTTACACCGAATACCCGCAGGGTAACCACAACGCCTGGGACGCCACCTACGCCGACCCGGCGATGTGGCGCTGGCTGTTCGCGCAGGAACGCTGACGCCGCCAGTGCGCCGGCGCGGCGCCGGCGTCACGGCCGGGCTCAGCCCAGCAGCGTTTCCAGCACCGCCATGCGCACGGCCACGCCGTTAGCGACCTGGCGCAATACCCACGACTGCGGGCCGTCGGCCACTTCGTCGGTGACTTCCACGCCGCGGTTGATCGGGCCCGGATGCAGCACCGCCGCGTCGCTGGCGGCGCGCCGCAGGCGCGCGGCGGTGAGGCCGTACTCGGCGTGGTACTGCTCCAGCGACGGCACCAGGCCTTCTTCCATGCGCTCGCGCTGCAGGCGCAGCATCATCAGCGCGTCGGCGCCTTCGAGCATGGCGTCGAAATCCTGCCCGACCACGCAGCCGCGCAGCGTGTCTGCGTCCGGCAACAGCGACTGCGGGCCGCAGACGCGGATTTCACCAACGCCCAGCGTGCGCAGCGCATGCAGGTCGGTGCGCGCCACGCGCGAGTGCTTCACGTCGCCGACGATCAGCACCTTCAGTTTCGAGAAGTCCGGGCCCTTGGCCTGGCGCAGGGTCAGCATGTCCAGCAGGCCCTGGGTCGGGTGCGCGCTGCGGCCGTCACCGGCGTTGATCAGCGCGGTGCCCTCGCCCGCGGCGGCAGCCAGCTCGGCCACCGCGCCGTCGTCGGGGTGGCGTACCACGAAGCCGCGCACGCCCATCGCTTCCAGGTTGCGCAGCGTGTCGCAGGCGGTCTCGCCCTTGCGCGTGGACGAGGTGGACGCGTCGAAATTCAGCACGTCCGCGCCCAGCCGCTGCGCGGCCAGCTGGAACGAACTGCGGGTGCGGGTGGACGGTTCGAAGAACAGCGTGCACACCGCGGTGCCGGCCAGCACTCCGCGCTTGTTGCCGACACGGCCCACCGCCGCGTCGCGGATCTGCCCGGCGCGGTCCAGCAGCTGCAGCAGGTGTTCGCGCGGCAGGCCCTCCAGGGTCAGCAGGTGGCGCAGGCGTCCGTCGGCATCGAGTTGGGAGGCGGTCATGGCAGGTCTTGGGGGTCAGGAAACGGGGGTGGCGTCGCCGGGCGCGGACAGCCAGCGTTCGATGATGACCGCGGCGGCGACCGCGTCCAGGTTGGCGGCGTCGCGGCGGCGCTTGCGGCCCTCGGCGCGGTCGACGGCGAAACGCCGCGCCGCTTCCACCGAGCTGGAACGTTCGTCCACCAGCAGCACGGGGACCTGGTAGCGCTGCCGCAGTTGCCGGGCGAAGGCCTGCGCGCGCTTGCGGTTGGGCTGGTCGTCGCCGTCCAGGGTCAGCGGGTCGCCGACGATCAGGCCATGCGGGCGCCACTCGCGCTGCAACCGGTCGAGCGCGGCCCAGTCGGGGCCGTCGCCGCGTACCTCGACTACCGCCAGCGCGCGCGCGCCGACGCTGAAGGCACTGCCGATGGCCACGCCGATGCGGCGCGAGCCGACGTCGAACCCCAGCACCGTGCTGTCGGGCGAAAGCGCCGCCGGATCAGGCATGGCCGCTGTACCCGGCCAGGCGGAACAGGTCCACGCCGATGCGCGAGGCGGCCAGCTGCCAGCGCTCGTCCAGCGGCGCCTCGAACAGCACCACCGGGTCGGCCGGCACGGTCAGCCAGCTGTCCTCGGCCAGTTCCTGCTCCAGCTGCCCGGCGCCCCAGCCGGCGCAGCCCAGGGTGACCAGCGCGTTGCGCGGGCCGTCGCCCCGGGCCATGGCTTCGAGGATGTCGCGCGAGGTGGTCAGGTACAGGCCCTGGCCCACGGCCAGGCTGGAATCCCAGTCGCGTGCATCGTCGTGGATGACGAAGCCGCGCCCGGTATGCACCGGGCCGCCATTGAGCACCGGCAGCGCGCGCAGGCGCTCGTCGCCGGTGTCGATCTCCATCTGCGAGAGCACTTCGCCCAGGGTGTATTCCGAAGGCTGGTTGACCACCACGCCCATGGCGCCGTTGTCGTCGTGCTGGCAGATCAGCGCGACGCTGCGCGCGAATCCCGAATCGGTCAGCGAGGGCAAGGCGACCAGCAGGTGATTGGCCAGATTGTCGAAATGCGTGGACATGGCCGCATTCTACCGTCAGCCACGCAGCCGCGCCCGGCGCGCACGCGCCGCCCATGCCCGGTACCGGCCCACCGCGTCGAAGCCGCGGCGCGGCGCGCGCCTCCATGCGCGGCCGCGGCCGCATGGGCAGCGCGCCTATACTGGCCCGCCCTGGGTCCATCACCGTCCATGAGCGCCTATTGCGATATCGCGCCCGGTCATCCGGTCCACGCCCATTACCACGCCCGCGAATACGGATTCCCGCAGCGTGCGGAGCAGGAACTGTTCGAGCGCCTGCTGCTGGAGATCAACCAGGCCGGGCTGAGCTGGGAAACCATCCTGCGCAAGCGCGAGGGCTTCCGCCGCGCCTACCACGGCTTCGACGTGGATGCCGTGGCCGCCTACGGCGAGGCCGACATCGCCCGCCTGCTGGGTGACGCCGGCATCATCCGCAACCGGCTCAAGGTCCTGGCCGCCATCCACAACGCCGGGGTGATCCGCGGCCTGCGCGATTCGCACGGCGGCTTCGCGCAGTGGCTGGACGCGCACCACCCGCGGCCCAAAGCCGACTGGGTGAAGCTGTTCAAGAAGACGTTCCGCTTCACCGGCGGCGAGATCACCGGTGAGTTCCTGATGAGCCTGGGCTACCTGCCCGGCGCGCACCGCGATGATTGCCCGGTGATGGCCGACATCCGCGCGGCGGCGCCACCGTGGCTGGGCGGCGCCGGCGGCTGATCGCGCGCGGCACCGGCCGGCGCCGCTGCAGCGGCGCTGGCGCCGCGACGGGGTCAGTAGCGACCGCTCAGGTTCACGAACCAGCCCTTGTGGTCGTAGTCGAAGTCGGTCAGGTCGTCACTGAACTCGGTGAAGTTGTAACCGGCGCCGATGCGGAAGTTCCCGCTCAGGTCGCGGTCCACGCCCACCAGGAAGCCCTGCCGGGTGCCCCCGTCCTTGACCTGCAGCTGGCGGTATTCGCCCAGCGCATGCCATTGCGCGCGCAGTTCGTAGCGCGCCTGGAGGGCACCGAAGGTGGTGGCCGAATCCAGCCACGTACCGCCGCCGCGGCCCATGCGCACTTCGCCTTCGCGGCGGGCCAGCTTGCCGGCGAATTCCCAGTGCTGGTCGTGGCGGTAGACGCCCTCGAACGAAACGATCTGCGAACGCTGGTCGTACTGCGCGCCGCCCAGCTGGCCCATCGACGCCAGGTCGTAGAGGTAGGTGTAGCGGCCGAACAGGCCCCAGCGGGTGCTGTTCCACGGGCGGTAGGCGAAGCCGAAGTTGCCTTCGACGAAACGGGCGCCCTCGGCCGGATCCAGCCGGTCGTCGGTATCGGCGTAGTTGAAGCGCGCGGCGATGCGCCAACTGTCGTTGATGCGGTGGGTCATGCGGGTGGTGCTGACCCACTGCTCGCGGCGCTCGGCACCGCTGTCGCGGCGCCATTCCAGCTTGCTCTGCCAATCGGTATCGGGCGAGGTGCGCCCGCCGGAGATGCTGGCCGCGCGCCGCTCGACCACGCCGCCGCCGGTGCTTTCCAGTTCGCCGTTGGACAGGGTGAAACCGGTGTTCCAGCCCTGCGCCGGGTAGAAGTCCATGCCGAAGGTATGCGCCAGGCCGGCCTCGCCGCGCTCCTTGAGGAACTGGCTTTCGTTGAACACGTTGACCTGGCTGGACACCCGCCAGCGCTGCCCCAGGGTCCAGCCGTTCTGCCCGCCCGGATTGAACAGCGGGTCGCGTTCGGTGGTGTCGGCCGAATAGGTGTAGCCACCGTAGAAGGCGTGTTCCGGGCTGATGCGGTACTCGGCATTGACGGTGGCGGCGTTGCCACGGTCGCCGTCGGTCACTTCCGCGCCCACCGACGAGTTGTTGCCGAACAGGTGCTTGGCACCGAGGGTCAGGGCATCGTTGTCGGCGTACTTGCCGCCGTCATCGTCCACGGTCAGCTGGGCCACGCCGTACAGCTCCATCGTGGCGCCGAAGCGGTGCAGGTACTTGACCGCCGCCAGCGTGCCGATGGCATCGAGGTAGCTGCCCTGCTGGTCGACCCGGCGCAGTTCGGCGCTGAGGGTCCCCGCCTCGCTGGCCTGCCACTGCAGCGTGGCCTGGGCCTGGGCCAGGGTGTCGGCACCGCGCTCGGCGCGGGTGTAGCGGGTGTACAGGCCCAGGTCCGGGGTGAACTGGCCCAGCAGCTCGGCACCGTACTCGGTCACCGGCAGGCCCGTGTCGTAGCGGGACACCGAATAGCCGGCGTCGGTCTGGCGCCACCATGCACCGGCGGCCCAGTCCTGTTCGGTCCAGCCCAGTTCCCTGAAATTGGCGCGGGCTTCCAGCGAGCGGGCATCGCCCTTGCGGTTCAACGCGGTGTCATTCTGCTGGATGAAGCTCAGGCCGCCGTTGTCGGAGAAGAACGCCGGCACGCCGAAGGATTCGGTATGCGCGTACTCGGCCTTCAGGTAGGTGCCCTTGCCGGCCTGCAGGGTGAGGTCGGCGCCCTTGAGCGTGTAGTCCTCGCCGGCCCGGTTCTCGTCGACCCAGGTCGCGCCGAGGCCGACGTGGTCGCCGATCCAGTGCTTGCCGCGGAAGCCCACGGTCACGTCGTCCGCATCGAAGCCGGCCGGCACCCACTCGTAGTCCACCAGCAGGCGCTGTTCGAAGCCGTCCAGCGGCGCATCGCGGGTCAGGGTCGGGCTGTTGTCGCGGGTGATCTGCGCCAACGGGCGGGTCAGCAGGAGGCGGCCCTGCAGTTCGTCGATCTCGTAGTCGGCCCCGCGCTGCAGCACCACCCGGTTCTCGGTACGGCCGCTGCTGCGGTCGCGGATCTCCAGGGTCACCACGTCCGAACCCGGCAGCAGGTCGGTATGCCGCAGGTAGTACAGGCTGCCACCAGTGCCGATGAATTCATTGTGGCCCGGCGCGGTTTCGGCCTGCGAACCGAACACGCGCAGTTCGCTGCCGGCATCGCCCCAGCGGTTGCTGGCGTTCGAGCGCCAGTTGAGCGCCGCGCCATACAGCGCGCGCTGGTACTGGCCGAACTCGGTCCCGGTCAGGCCGGTGGCGTAGTTGCCCCACAGCGCCTGGTTCTTGTCCCAGTCCATGCGCAGGTAGAACCGGCCCATCGTGTCCACGTCGCGACGGGTGTTGGAATCGTCGCCGTAGACCGGGTAGTACAGGTCCGGATCGAGCCGGCGGAAGATGTCCTGCGGGTCGGCCTTGCCGAAACCGTTGAACAGCCGGTCCAGGTCGCGCTCGGTGGTATCGGCCTGCGCGGTCACCAGGTAGCGGCCGCGCAGCTTGGCCTTGCCGTAGAACGCCAGGCGGCCGTCGCTGATGACATCGTCCCGGTAGTTGGCGTCGCCGCGGAACGGCTCGTTGGAACCGCTGACCTTGTTCTGGGCGATGGTCACGTCGGCCAGCGCGACGCCGAAGAAGTAGCGACCGGTGACGTCCACGTCCAGGGGGTGGGCAGGACCGCCCTCGCCGCCCACGCCGATGTCGAAGCGGTGCGTGCCGACCGGCATCAGGTACTCGGCGACGAACTTGCGCTCCAGGTCCACCGGATAGCTTTCGCCGTTGATGCTCAGCGCCATGCCCGCGGGGATGTTGCGGCCCTGGATGCGGATGCGCGAACCGTACAGCGGGATGTTCTGCTGGCGCAGGCCGCTACCCGCGAAGACATCGTCGATCAGGCTCTGGGTCTGCGCCTGCTCGGCGCTCAGGGCATTGCCCAGCCGCTTCTCGGTGCTGTTGCGCAGCGCATTGGCGCCGCGCTCGGCATCTTCCGGCGACACCAGCTGCAGCACGCGCGGCGAGGTCTCGTCGAACTGGCCGTTGGCGCCGGTGGCACGCAACACGTAGACCAGCTCATCGCCCTTGCGGAAGCGGTACTTGCCCGGCAACGCGCCGTCCCACTCGCCATGGCTGACCGCCGCCACGTCCAGCGGCACGCTCGCCAGCGGCTCGATCAGGTCGGCATCGCTGGCACGGTACAGGCGCACCTCCATGCGTTCGATGAAGGCCGGATAGTTGCCACGCGCATAGAACTGCACCGGCTTGAGCAGGCGCTCGCCGTCGAAGGCCACCATCGACGGCGCCGATACCGACAGCTCCGGTGACCCCAGGGTCGGATCCTCGGTCGCCCACACCACCCCGCCACCGGGCAGGTCGATGGAGTACTTGCCCATCGCCACCGCCCGGCCCTGCGGTTCGACCGACACCTCGACCCGGCGATCGGGCTGCAGGGCGTCGGACGACGAACCGGCATGGGTGCCCCGGGTCACCGGCGCGGCATGGCTGCGCGTGCGCAGCTGGAACAGCAGGCCGTCGTCGCCGGTGCAGGCGTCCGCGCCGCAGTCCAGCGCCGCAGGCGCCGGTTCCGGCGCGCCCGCGCGGGGTTCGGCCGGCTCGGCGGATGCGACGCCGTCCGGCGTCGCCGCGGCCGTGGCCAGCGGGGTGGTCGCGCCGGCCAGCAGGCACAGCAGGGTGTAGTCCAGCACCTTCATCTTCATACGCTTGTCCATGACCGGCCCCTTACTTGCGCACGCCAGCCGGCACCGCCGGCACGTCCGCGATGTCCACCCGCAGCCTGCTTCGCGCTTCGGCGCCCAGGCGTTCGCCCAATGCGTCGGACACCGCCCTGGCGCGCGCCAGGCCCAGCGCCGTGTTGTAGGCGTCGGAACCGCGCACGTCTGCGTGGCCGACAATGGAGACGCGGCCGCTGCCCAGCCGCTCCAGCGCGGCGGCCACCGTGTCCAGCAACGCATCGAAGCCCGGCCGGATGGCCGATTTGCCGGTATCGAACAGCAGCGTGCCCAGCAGCACGCCCTGGCCATCGATGCCGGCCACCAGCGGCGCGGTGTCGCCCACCTTGGCCCGCGCGACCACGCGCAAGGTCCTGGCCGTGGCCTCGTCGAGCTGCGCCAGCAGAGCGGCCTTGACCGCCGCCGTGCGCTCGAATGCCAGCGCTTCGTTGCTGGCCTCGGCCTGGATCACCACCTCCATGCCCGGGTGCTCGCGCACCTTCGCGGCCATGGCTTCCACCGCCGGCTGGTAGCGCGGCTGTACCTGGGCGCTGCCGGGCGCGAAGAACACTTCGCCCATTTCCATCTCCACCTGGCGCGCGCCGCCCTCGACCGCGCGTTCCGGCAGCTTCACGCCCCAGTCGAAGCGGACCGGCATGCCCGGGGTGACCCGGCGCAGCAGCGGATTGTCGGTGGTGAACGCCGCGCCGGTCGGCAGGGTGGACGGATCGACCTTCAGGATGAAGTTGCGACCGCGCTCCCACGCGCCACCGGGAATGCCGGCCAGGTGGTAGCGGCCGTACTGGTCGGTTTCGACCAGCAGCCCTTCCACCGACGCGATGCGCACGCCGGGAATGCCGCGCTCGTCGATGCCGGCATTGCCGATCACGTAGTCGACCACGTAGTCGTCCGCACCGCGGGCGATGCGCCGCTCCACGGTCGGTGCCGCCGCGTTCATGCCCTTGGCCGCCTCGCCGTCGCGATGGACCGTGGTCACGCCCGCGCGGTCCATGCGCACGCTCACGCCCTGGTCGCTGGTCAGCACGAAGTCGTCGCTGAAATCCAGTGCCCGCAGGCGCTGGCGGACCACCACCTGGCGCGCATCGGCGGGCTCGGCTTCGGACTGGCGTCCGCCGATCGCGCCCACGACGATGCCATGCAGCAGCGGTGCGCTGGCATCGGCCTGCGGCTGCATGCCGTCGCCACGATCCAGCGTGGTGGAATGGGCCACGTACGCCTCCGGCGCGAACCCGCCCTGCACGGTGACGCCGGTCAGCGCGGCACTGTCCTGCCAGCCATCGCCATCGCGGTCGTTGAACACCGTGCCGAACACCAGGCTGTCGTCCAGCAGCGGATCGCCCGCCAGGGTCACCTCGGCGGTGGCCACGTTGGACAGCGGTTCGCCCTCCGGCGAGCGCGCCTGCGCCTGGTTGACCAGGGTCCCGGCGCGTACGCCCGCACCCACCCGCATCAGGTACACCAGCCGCGCCTTGCCGCCGGCGCGCACGTCCAGCCCGTCGAAGCGCAGCGGGTGCTGGCCGGCCACGGTGGCGGCATTGTCGCCATCCTCGACCCGCAGCGAACCCTCCACGTAACTGAAGCCCGCCGGCGGGGTGTCGATCACGCTGCCCGCCACCAGGCCGACGCTGCCGCTGTTCTCGACGGTCAGCGTGTAGCGCACCAGGTCGCCCAGGCGCACCTCGCGCATGCCGGCAACCTTGCTCACCCGCAGCTGCACCTGGCCGGCGACGACCACGGTCACGGTGGCGGTGACGCAGTTGCCCGGGTTCAGCACCTCGCAGATCGTGTACGGGTAGGTGTACGTGCCGGTCGGGATCGCGGTACCGATGCGGATGGTGCCGTCCGGGTTCATCTTCAGGCCCGGGTGCGACGGCACGCCGGGGACCACGGTGACCTCGCCGGGACGGATCGGGCGCCCGCCGAGCGTGTGCTTTTCCAGCACGCTCGGGGTGGTGCCGCCGCCATCGCCGGACAGCGGTTCGCCGCTGTCGCCCACCGGCTCGATCGCCGGCGCGGTGACCGTCACCGTCACGCCTGCATCGGCGCAGTTGCCCGGATGCAGCACCTCGCAGATGCGGTAACCGATGGTGTACGTGCCCGCCGGCGTTGCCGGCGGCACGCTGACCTCGCCGGTGGCCGGATCCAGCACCGGCACCGGGCCGCCCTTGGGCGAGGTGGCCGGCGCGGTCACGCGGCCGGTGATCTTTGCCGGGTCGACCGGTGCCCCGTCGAGGGTGTCGTTGTCGTACACATTGCCCAGCGAGGGTGCGCCGGTGCTGCCATCGGTTGCCGGCGGCAGGTCATCCACCGCGACGATCACCCGCAACGTCACCACCACCGTCACCGTGGCGGTGTCGCACACCGTCGCGTTGGGCGCGGCCAGGCACACCCGGTAGGAATAGGTGGTGGTGCCGGCGAAACCGGGGGCGGGAACGAAGGTGATCGCGCCGGTTGCCGGATCGACGCTCACGGTGCCGTCCGCCGAGGTCGCGGTCAGCGTCACGCTGGCCGGATCGATCGCGCCGCCGACATGGGTGTCGTTGTCCAGCACCGGGGTGGTCACCGGCATGCCGGCCTTGGTCGTGGCGCCATCGTCATTGGCGCGGATGGACACCACCGGGGTGCTGAGGGTCGTCGTGCACCGTGGGTCGCCGGTGCCGGCCGGGCACAACGGGCCGCCGGCCTGCGCGGTGTTGCGGACCATGCCGGCGTCGGCGTCGGCCTGGGTGACGGTGTAGGTGCCCACCAGCTGGCAGACCGCGCCCGGCGCCACGCTGGCGCAGACGATGCTGCGCGGCGTGATCAGGGCATCGCTGAGCTCCACGTTGGCCAGGGTCGCGTTGCTCCGGTTGGTGAGCGTCACCGTGTAGGTCAGCACGTCGCCCACGGCCGCATCGCCGCCGCTGCTGTCCGCGGTCACGGCCTTGCTCAGCTCCTGGTCCAGCGCATGGGTGATCGGCGTGCGGGTGCTGCTGCTGCCGGTGGCCGCCGTCGGTGCCACGCCGGGCGCGGGCGCAGGCGGCAGGCCACGGGCAGTGGCGGTATTGACCACAACGCCGGCATCCACGTCCGCCTGGGTCAGCAGGTACAGGCGCGGGCCGCAGGTCATCGAGGCGCCCACGGCCAGCGTGCTGCCCGGGCAGGGCACCGCACCGCCCAGCAGCGGATCGTTCAACGTGATGCCGCTCAGCGCCACGTTGCCGGCGTTGGTCAGCACGAAGGTATAGGCAAGGATCTCGCCAGCGGCGTAGCCGCTCGGCACGCCCGCACTCTTGACCAGGTCCAGCACCGGGTTCTGCGCGATCAGCGCGGTGGTGACCGCGGCACTGGCGCAGGGCGTGCCCGCCGGGCATGCCGGGTCGCCAGCACCCGCCACGCGGGCGCTGTTCACCGCGTTGCTGCCATGGAGGATCGGCGACACGTTGATCGTGATCGTCGCCGTGGCGTTGATCGCGAGACTGGCGCGGGGCACGGTGCAGGTCACCGTCTGGCCGCTGACGGTACAGCCGGTGGCGCTGTTGATCAGCAGGCCCGCCGGCACCTCGTCGGTGACCGTGGCGTCCGCGGTCGCATCGGCCGTGCCGGTGTTGCTCACGGTGATGACGTAGTCGAACGGCACGCCCACGATCGCGCTCGCCGGGCCGCTCTTGGTGATCGCCAGTGCCGGCGCGGTGATCGTGGTGGTCGTGGTATTGCTGTCACACGGCGCCAGCGCGGTGCAGAGCGGATCGCCGCCGCCGCTGACGCGCGCGGTGTTGCCGACACTGCTGGCCGCGGCCGCCGTCGGGATGACGTTGATGGTGAAGTCCACCGGGGTGGCGGCCGTCAGCCCCGCCGCGACCGCACAGGTCACGGTCTGTCCGGCGATCCCGCAGCCCGGGGCGGCGTTGATGGTCAGCCCCGCCGGCACGTCATCCACGACCGTGGCCACGGCCGTCGTGTCCGCCGTGCCGGTGTTGCTCACGGTGAGGGTGTAGTCGAACGCCACGCCGACCACCGCGGTCGCCACCGAGGCGCGCTTGGCGATGGCCAGCGCCGGCGTGGTGATGGTGGTCGTCACCGCGTTGCTGGCGCAGCCGGCGGTGCAGTCGGGATCGCCGCCGCCGCTCACGCTGGCCGTGTTGCTCACGCTGCCTGCGGCCGCGGCCGCGGCCATCGGCGTCACCGGGATCACGTAGGTCGCGGTGTTGCCGGGCGCCACGTTGGACAGGCCGGCGGCGACCGTGCAGGCCACGGTCTGGCTGCCGGCCGGGTCGAGCACGCAGCCGGTCGGCAGGCTGCCGATCGCCAGGCCCGTCGGGATCACGTCGGTCACCGTCGCGGCGGCGGTCGTGGCCCCGGTACCGGTATTGGTCACGGTGAGGGTGTAGTCGAACGCCGTGCCGACCACCGCCGTCGCCGCCGAGGCGCTCTTGCTGATGGCCAGGTCCGGGCGGTTGCCGACCGTCACGACCACCGTGTTGCTGCGGCAGGGGGTCGCCACCGGGCACGCGGTGTCGCCGCCGCCACTCACGGTCGCGGTATTGCTGGTGCTGCCGGTGGCGGCCGCCGTGGCGGTGACGCTGATGGTGCGGGTCACCGTGTCGGCGGGCGCGAGCGAGGCAATGGTGCAGGACACCACCTGCAGGTTCTGCGCGCAGCCGGCGGGCAGCGATGCGGGCACGACCGTCAGCCCGTTGGGGATCGAATCGCTCACCTGGACCGCGGCGGTGGTGGCCACGGCGCCGGTGTTGCGCACCTCGATGACATAGTCGAACGTCGCGCCCACCGCCGCGCTGGCTACCGAGGCGCTCTTGCTGACCGCCAGCACCGGGCTGGGGAACTCGACGCGGAACGCGCAGTCCGCCGTTACCGGCCCCGTCGTGTAGGTGTACTTGCCGCCGGCCGGGCCGCTCTGGGTGACCGCACAGGTATCGGAAACGACGGTGGGCACGCTGCCGGCCACGTTGGGCGTGACCGTGAAGGTGCCGGTCGTCCCTTCCTCCACCGAAGGTTCACCGGTCCAGGTGCCGCCGATGACGGTGGGCGATACCACCCAGGCACGCGCGAAGACGGCGGTGACGCTGCGGTCGGCCGAGCCCATGTTCACATGGCACTCGCTGCCGTTGACCGCCACGCAGTCGCCGGCCGCATCCCACTGCTTGAAGATGCTGCCGGTGCCGGCGACGGCGGTCAGGTAGGCGTCTTCGTCCTGGCCCAGCCGCTGCTGGCTGCAGGTCGCCGCGGGCACCGACGCCACCGGGCAGGCCAGCGCGGCCGGCACGGCATCGACCCGGCCCGAGCCCGTGCCGGCGGTGTTCACGGTCAGGGTGTACTGGTCCGCGCTGACCGGGGTGCTCAGGCCGGCGGAGTCGTTGGCGGAGACGCTGTCGGTCATGCCCGACGGCGGCGTCACCGCGACCACGGTGACGACCGGCGCACCGGCCACCACGGCATTGAGCTGGGTGATCGTATAGACCAGGCTCTGCCCCACCGGCAGGTTGCCGGTGGTATCCAGCGGCCCGCTGCCGCTGGCCGCGCCGCAGCTGGCCGTACCCGCCGCGCTGCAGGTCCAGGCGGCCGCGGCGGTGTTGGCCACGCCGCTCAGCGTGGTCTGGCGGATGAGTGCGCCGGCCACGTCGACCGGGCCGTGGTTGGTCACCGTCACTTCGTAGGTGACCGCGTCACCCACCAGGTAGGACGGCACGTTGCCGTTGCTGATCGCGATGCCCAGGTCCACCAGCGCCGTCGCGCCGCCGGCGATGCGGGTCTTCACCAGCGGTCCGATGAACGGACTGACGGTGTTGGCGCGCACGTCGTAGTCGCCGTTGTTGATGACCGCACCGCTGCCCGAGGTCGCGGCGTCGGCCGGTACCGTGAAGGTGACCGGGAAACTGCCGCCGGCGCCGTTCACCAGGTCGCCCACCGGACAATCAATGTAGTCCGCGCGCGGCGGGATGCCGTCATGGATGCCGGTGCAGGTGTTGGGGTAGCTGCCGGGAACGAATGCCAGGTACTTGCCGTCCGCGGTGACCGGCGCGGCCAGGCGCACCATCGAGCCCAGCGCATACACGCCGCTGTTGTTGACGTAGTTGTAGGTATAGGTGACCTGTTCGCCGGGCTTGGTGGTGGACGGCCCCGACGCGGCCACGCTCAGGCCCGGCATCTTCGAGCCGAACACGTCCATGTAGACCTGTGCCGTGTGACTGGCGGCGCCTGGCTGGCAGTTGGAGACGAACACCTTCAGCACCACCACGTCACCCGGATCCAGGCGGCCATTGCCGGGGGCGATGTCGAAGCCCTGCCAGTTGGTGGAGCGGTAGCTGCCGACCCGGGTCCACGGGATACCGGCCTGTCCGGCGAAGTTGAACGTCTGGAAGAGCTGGGTGTTGCCCTTGGTCTTGTTGACCACTTCCACGAAGAAGAACGGCTGTTCCACCGCGCTGTGCCCGGCGTCGTAGAGCACGGGCGCCATCGCGAAGCGGATATGCACCTTGCCATCGACGGGATCGACGTCGGCCAGCGTCATCGTGGCCTGCTGCTCGATCGAGGTCGCCTTCGCCGCCTGCCCGTCGTTGCCACCGACCAGGGCCGATGCGGTTCCCGAGAACGGGAATTGCAGGATGCCATTGGTGTTGGCCGCGGTGCCGGGCGAGGTGAGGATCTGCGCGCGGTAGCCGCTGCCGTTGCCGCCGGTCGTCGTCGTCCCGGTGGCCACCAGCCCCAGTTGCGCGATGGTAGTCGGTGCATCCGTGGCCAGGACATCCGGGCGGTCGTAATCGCGCAGCGTCCAGTCGGAAAAGCTGCCGGTCTCGAAACCGCCGTTCCTGATCTGCGCCTGCGCCGCGGGCGCCAGCGCCAGCAGCGAGAACAGGCCCAGCGCCGCCAGTGCCGCGCCGATGCGCAGCCGCCAGTGCAGGACACCGGCGCGCCGGCTTTGCAGGCCGCCTGCCTCGCGCAGGGTGGGTGCGGTGGTGTCGAAGGGGTGAGCTGAAGCCTTCATGGGCGGTACCCGTGATTCGAATGCGGCATGTGGATTGGAAGAGCGGCCACCCGGTGGCCGCGGCTCGCGGTGCCCGCGCGACGCGGGGCCGGAACAGGCGATGTCATTCAGTGGGCATGGCCCTGGACGCGCGCGGCATCGTCGGCAACGTTCACCGTGATGCCGTGGGGCAGGCGCATGTCGCCGGCGCGCTGTCCGGCACCGCAGGGCCCCAGCCAGCGCCCCTGGAACCGCACCGGGCCGACGTTGTTCTGCGGTGCCTGCGGGAAACGGACGCTGAAGGTGCCGGCATAGACCGACCGCAGGTCGCCCCACAGTTCCATGCGTCCCTGCACAGGGCTCTGGTGGGTGCTGCAGGTCGTGGCGATCTCATGGCCGCCGCCCTGCCCGCTGCGCCGGGTGACCTGGGTACGGCTGCAGTTCTCGTGCGCCGGCAACAGTGCCAGCAGCATGACCGGCTCGACGGCGGCACTGGTGCATTGGCGCACCGTCACCTCGGGCTGCATCGCGCTCCCCGGGCCCTGCGCCGCGTGCGCGGCCAGAGTCACTTCCCACAGTCCCGGCTTGCGGGCCGGCAGGGTCGCCCCGGCGGCAGGCGAAGCGCCCCCGGCAACCGGTGCGGCGGACACCACGCACGGCAGCAGGAGCAGCAGCAGACTGGCCACCCTGGGCCAGCGGCGCGCCAGGCGCGGCAACGGCATGCCCGGCAGGCACGCGAACGCGGCCCGGGCAGCATCTTCAAGCACTTGAACCATCAAGCCCCCATCTGCAAAGCACTGCCCTGTGCCCCATCCGCCGCCGGGAGGGGATGACATCCCTACCCGCGCACGCATCCGCCGTCGCCGCCATTCAGCAGCAACGCGTTGCATGTAAGACAGAAGCCCCCTGATCTGGAATTGGGCTGCAGACCGCAGAACAATTCCAACACGGGTCACATTTTCACGCTTACTTCACAAAATTACAACAACCGCTTACGGAGCCGGCCCCGCCCCGCAAACGGCGCCACGGCCGCTGCCGGCGGCGCCGCGGGCCCGGCAGCGACGGCATGCGGCGCGCATGCGCCCACCGCGGACGGGCACGCGCGGGCGCGCGCGACACAGTCCCGGGAAGGTCACTGCAGACGGGTGCCCGCGGGCGGCAACACGCGCGGGGGGGGGGACGGTGCGTGGCGCCGCGGTGGCGGGAAACCAGCGGCGGGTCGCGCCTGCACGGCGGGCGCGCGCCCTGCCCATGCGGGCAGGGCGGTCAAGCGGGCGATCGCTCAGCGCGTACCCGCGATCTCCACGCCATCGAGCCCCTGCGACAGGGTCTTGGCATCGCCGCCCTGCGAGAGCTTGATGCGCAGGCGTACTTCGTTCTGCGAGTCGGCGTAGCGCAGCGCGTCGTCGTAGCTGATCTCGCCGGCCTGGTACAGCTCGAACAGGCTCTGGTCGAAGGTCTTCATGCCCAGCTGCACCGATTCCTTCATCACTTCCTTGAGCTTGTGGATCTCGCCGTCGCGGATGTAGTCCTGCACCAGCGGCGTGCCCAGCAGGATCTCCATCGCCACCCGGCGTCCCTTGCCATCGGGCGTCGGCACCAGCTGCTGCGCGACCACGCCCTTGAGGTTGAGCGACAGGTCCATCAGCAGCTGGCTGCGGCGGTCCTCGGGGAAGAAGTTGATGATGCGGTCCATCGCCTGGTTGGCGTTGTTGGCATGCAGCGTCGCCAGCACCAGGTGGCCGGTCTCGGCGAAGGCGATGGCATGGTCCATGCCCTCGCGGGTGCGGACCTCGCCGATCATGATCACGTCCGGCGCCTGGCGCAGGGTGTTCTTCAGCGCCGCGTCCCAGCTGTCGGTGTCGATGCCGACCTCGCGCTGGGTGATGATGCAGCCCTCGTGCTTGTGCACGAACTCGATCGGGTCCTCGATGGTGATGATGTGCCCGGTCGAGTTCTGGTTGCGGTAGCCGATCATCGCCGCCAGCGAAGTCGACTTGCCGGTACCGGTGGCGCCGACGAACAGGATGATGCCGCGCTTGGTCATCGCCAGCGTCTTGATCACCGGCGGCAGGTTCAGCTCCTCCACCGTCGGGATCCGCGTCTCGATCCGGCGCAGCACCATGCCCACCTGGTTGCGCTGGTAGAAACAGCTGACGCGGAAGCGGCCCACGCCGGACAGGCCGATGGCGAAGTTGCACTCGTGGGTCTTCTCGAACTCCTCGCGCTGCGCCGGCGTCATCACGTTGAGCACCATGTCGCGGCTCTGCTGCGGGGTCAGCGGCGTCTGCGTGATCGGGCTGATCCGGCCGTGCACCTTCATCGATGGCGGCATGCCGGCGGTGATGAACAGGTCCGACGCCTTCTGGTGCGCCATCAGCTTGAGGAATGAAGTGAAATCAATGGTGCTCATAACGGGCTCCTGTGGAACCTTGATCTGCAGGCCGGCGCCGGCGCCCTCCCCGGGGCCGACGGCGTTGCCGGTACCGACTGTACGCCTTGCGCGGCGCAACGGCGACGCGGCGTGCCGCGCCGTCACCTTGCGCCTTATTCGAACAGGCGCCGGTCCTTGGCGTATTCACGGGCCTGGTTGCGGGTGATCAGGCTGCGCTTGACCAGGTCCTGCAGGTTCTGGTCGAGGGTCTGCATGCCCGCCTGCTGGCCGGTCTGGATGGCCGAGTACATCTGCGCGACCTTGTCCTCGCGGATCAGGTTGCGGATCGCCGGGGTGGCCACCATGATCTCGTGCGAGGCGATGCGGCCGCCGCCGACCTTCTTCAGCAGCGCCTGCGAGATCACCGCGCGCAGCGATTCGGACAGCATCGAGCGCACCATCGGCTTCTCGCCGGCCGGGAACACGTCGATGATGCGGTCGATGGTCTTGGCCGCCGAACTGGTATGCAGGGTACCGAACACCAGGTGGCCGGTCTCCGCGGCGGTCAGCGCCAGGCGGATGGTTTCCAGGTCACGCAGTTCGCCCACCAGGATGTAGTCCGGGTCCTCGCGCAGCGCCGAGCGCAGCGCCTCGTTGAAGCCGTGGGTGTCGCGGTGCACTTCGCGCTGGTTGATCAGGCACTTCTGCGGGGTGTGCACGAATTCGATCGGATCCTCGACGGTGAGGATGTGGCCGTACTCGTTCTTGTTGATGTGGTCCACCATCGCCGCCAGCGTGGTCGACTTGCCCGAACCGGTCGGGCCGGTGACCAGGATCAGCCCCTGCGGCTGCTCGATCAGCTGCCGGAACACCGGCGGGCACGCCAGGTCCTCCAGGGTCAGCACTTCCGAGGGAATGGTACGGAACACCGCGCCGGCACCGCGGTTCTGGTTGAACGCGTTGACGCGGAAGCGCGCCAGCGAGGGAATCTCGAAGGAGAAGTCGACCTCGAGGAACTCCTCGTAATCGCGGCGCTGCTTGTCCGACATGATGTCGTACACCAGCGCGTGAACCTGCTTGTGGTCCAGTGCCGGGATGTTGATGCGGCGCACGTCGCCGTCGACGCGGATCATCGGTGGCAGGCCGGCCGACAGGTGCAGGTCCGAGGCCTTGTTCTTGACCGAGAACGCCAGAAGTTCAGCGATGTCCATGCGCTGTGTTTCCCCAAGTTTGCGGATGGCTGGAAGGTGTTTCCCCTGCCATCCAGTATAGCCCTCCGGCGTAAGAGGTCGATCCATGGCGGCCGATTGCAGGCAGCGCGTCACAACCGCCGCCGCGACCGCCGGCGCCGGGCCGCCCGGCCCGCGTGCGGCCGCCGCCCGGGCACCCCGCGCCGCGTGGCTGGCTACACTGTGCGCCCGGGCGCTGCCATGCGGCGGCGGCCGGTGAGACCCGCCCCCGATCGTTACGAGGCCTGCATGAGCGGCAACCACCCGACGTCTTCCCTTCCCACCGGCATCAGCTTCGTCGGCGGCGGCAACATGGCCCGCAGCCTGATCGCGGGCGTGACCCGGGCCGGCGTGCCGGCCGCCGCGATCGAGGTGGTGGAACCCCAGGACGCCCTGCGCCAGGCGCTGCAGCGCGAGCATGGGGTGCGCACCGCCGCCGCCGTCGCCTCGGCGGCGCTGGACGGCCAGGTGGTGGTGCTGGCGGTCAAGCCGCAGGTCATGGCCGCGGTCTGCGCCGAACTGGCGCCACGGCTGCGCACCGGCACCCTGGTGGTGTCGATCGCCGCCGGCATCCCCCTGGCCGCCCTGCGCGGGTGGCTGGGGGACGCCGCGGTGCTGGTGCGCGCCATGCCCAACACCCCGGCGCTGCTGGGCGCCGGCATGACCGGGCTGTACGCCGGCGCCGAGGTCGGCGATGCCGAACGCCAGCTCGCCCAGGCCATCCTCGCCGGGGCCGGGCAGATCCGCTGGATCGAACGCGAGGCGCTGATGGATGCGGTCACCGCCGTGTCCGGCAGCGGCCCGGCCTATGTGTTCGCGCTCGCCGAAGCGATGGAGGACGCGGCCCGCGCGCAGGGGCTGGCCGATGACGCCGCGCGGCAGATGGTGGTGCAGACCATCCTCGGCGCGGCGCGCATGCTCGCCGAGGGCGGGCAGAGCCCCGCATCCCTGCGCCAGGCCGTCACCTCGCCCAACGGCACCACCCAGGCCGCGCTGGAAACCCTGGCCGGCGGCGGCTTCCACGCCCTGGTGGGCGACGCGGTGGCCGCGGCGGCGCGGCGCGGCCGGGAGCTGGCCGGGGCCGGCTGACACCGGCCACCCGCCGGCGGCACGGCCGCGGCGCATCACCGCGGACCGCTCGGCCCGCTGGCGCCGACGGCCGCCGCCCGCCGGCGCGGGACCGCTCAGCGGGCGGTGCCGCCGTCGTGCAGGCGCAGGTCCTGGCGCAGGATGCGGCGCACCTCGAGCACCGCTTCCGGGGTTTCCTGCACGCTGTGCCCGGACAGGATCACCTTTTCCGACAACGCCCCGTCCAGGTGCGCGCTCCAGTACGGCACCAGCCCGTCGTCGGATGCCTCCAGCGGCACGTCCGCCTTGCGCCGGGCGATGACCGAGTGGTACTTCAGCCCCGGCGCCATCGGCAGCGCGGACGAAGCGCTGATGAACGGGTCGCTCGCCTTGAGGTTGTCGATGCTGTTGCCGACGCGCGGCGGCTTGGACGTGTCCGCGGACGGCCCGCCATCCTGCATGGCCAGGAATACGTCCTCGAACTTGCCCAGGATGGTCAGTGGCAGCCGCACCAGCTTGCCGATCAGCCGCCCCAGCCGGTTGCCGGCGATATCGGTGCCACGGTGCGGCGAGGCGATGAAGATCGCGCGCCCGACATCGGGCTGGGGTGAGAAGCGCGCCAGCGGCCGCAGCCGGGCCTCCACCCGGCGCAGGCGCTCGCCGCGCAGGTTGAAGCGCTCCACCGCGCCGTTCCACAGCGTGTCGCCCGATTCGCTGAGCATCAGCCGCGCGATCACCCCACCCATGCTGTGGCCGATGAACACCATGTCGTGGCTGGCCGCGGCGGTGCGCCCCGGGTCGAAGTGGTCCAGGGTGCGGTTGAACGCGTTGCTGATGGTGTAGCGGTTCAACGCGATCGGCGCATTGGTCGGGTAGTAGACCGACCAGATCTGGTAGTGCCGGCGCATTTCCGGATCACCCATGATCTCGTTGGCCAGGTTCACCCATGCCTCCGGGCTGCTGGCCAGGCCATGCAGCATGAAGATGATGCGGCGGTCCGGATCGTACGGCTGCATCAGGTAGATATGCGGTTCGCGGATACCTTCGCCCCGGCCGAACAGGGTGCGCAGCGACTCGGTGGCGAACCCGGACTGCGCCATCCACAGCCCGTAGGCAGCAGTGAAATTGGCTGCCAGCGGAACCTCCTGGCCCTCCAGGCGGAAGCTGCTGGTGGTGTCCGGCGACCACGCCTCCAGGCGGATCTCGCGCGTGGCCAGCACCTCGTCCAGGGTGCCGCCGCCGAACCGCAGCAGCGCGGTGGCGTTGATCGCCGGCATCTCGCTGAACACCGGTGCCGCGACCGGGCCGGCGCCGTCCACCGGAACCGCCAGTGGCGGCGCCTCCATCACCACCACCAGTTCGGCGCCGAAGCCATCGCGACGGTAGGTGCTGCGCAGGCCGGCGAAGCTCAGCGACGCGGCCGGCACCAGCTGCCGGGGGACGCCATTGAGCCGCAGCCGGTCGAAATCGGCGCGGATCGTCCAGCGGTCCACCTGCACCGGGCTGCGGTAATCGGCGCCCTCCAGCGCACGGGCGCGGGTCTGCTGGAACACCACCGCGGCGGTCTGTTCGGCGGCGTAGTTGTAGTAGTCGCGCACCTGGGTGAGCCGGTCCTCCAGCGCGCGCTCGGCCGGCGTCCGCCCGCTGAAGAACAGGTACGCATAGGCATAGCGCGCGGTTTCCAGCCAGGCGTCGAGCGCGGCGTCGGACAGCGTGGCCGCTTCGCCCGCCCTGGCCTTGGGCGTCAGCGCCAGCGCCTGCTGCATCCACAGCTCGGCCAGCGTGGACAGGCGCTGCTCGGTCTGCAGCCCATCGGTGGTGGCCACCGTCTGCCGGCAGGCGGGCAGATCCCGCGCGCATTGCGCGGCGGTCAGGCCGATCACGCTCAGCGCTTCCTGTGACAGCGCGCTCAACCGGCCGCTGTTGAGGATGTCGTCGCGCTTGAGCATCGTGTAGTCGGCCGGCGTGACCGGCTTGACCTTCACCATCGCGCAGCCACTGCACAGCAGCATCGCCGCGGCGAACAGCGGGAACAGCCAGCGGCGCATGCGCGCCTGCAGCCCGTGCGTCATGGAACATGTTCCTCGGCAATGCCGGGGACGCCTTCGCGGATCCGGCGGGAGAAATCGGCCGCGTCGCCCGCCTCGCGGGCGCGCAGGGTGATGCGGCCGCGCGCGCGCAGCGTCGCGTAGGGCACGCCCGGGGTCAGCCCGCCCACGTCGGCGGCATATTCGGCCAGGTAACCCGACAGCAGCAGCCGGTAGTCCAGCGGCAGCGTCGGCACCACCCGCCGCATCAGTTCGTACACGATGGTGGTGCAGTTGCTGGTCAGCGAGTTGTAGAACACCGGGGTCCGTTGCAGCGCCTGCGCCAGCGCCACGTAATCGCGCAGCAGCGCGCGCATCGCGTCCGGGTCCAGGCCGTGCAGGCGGTAGAGATAGACGTCCTCGCCGCGCACGCTGGTACGCACCTGCACGATATCGCGCTCGTCGGCGGCCACCAGCACCGCCTCGAAGCGGCGGAAGAAGCCGCCCAGCGCCGAGAACGACTCGCCGCGCTCCTTGCGGATCTCCAGCGAGAACACCAGTTGCCGGCCATCGGCGAAGCCGAACGAGACCAGCGTGTGCGCGATCGCCGGCCCCATCCAGTAGGACAGGATCAGGTCGACCGAACGCACCTGCGCCAGGTCGTACTCGCGCCGCTCCCAACGGATGTCGTAGTCGTCCTCCGTGCGCCAGTGGAAATCGCGCACGTTGTCCAGCAGCAGGCGCCCGCCCTCGATCCGCGCACGCAGCGGCTGCGCGACGTCGTCGGCCCATGCCCGGTCCTGCCGCGGCTGGATCGTCGTCCACCAGCCGAGCAGCAGCACCAGCCCCGCGGCGAACACCGCCAGCGACCGCCAACGCCGCGCGGGGCGAAGCTGGCACGCAGCGCCCAGGCCCAGGGAACGCACCAGGCCGCGACGGCCACGCCCCGTGCCAGCGCACCGCCGGGGAACTGGAACCACAGCGCCAGCGCGCCCCAGGCGCCTGCCACCAGGCAGGCGAGCGCCAGCCCGGCCGCTCCCAGCGCGTGCAATGCCCGGCCCGCGGCCGTCGCCCTACCTGTGGCCACCCACGCCCCCATGCCCGCAACGCCTTGCGCACCGCCGGGCCGTCCCTTCGTCCGCCGCCACGATCGCTCCATCCTGTTCCATCCTCCGGCGGCGCAACGATAGCGTGCGGGCCGCGCAAAGCCGAGTGAAACATGTGCCCGCAACGGCAACGCGACTGGCACCGCGGCGCATGCGTGGCACCGGCGGCCGGCAGCAATCGACGCCCGGTGGCGGTGGTCCGGGTGCGCCGCGTGGTCCATCGCGGCAGCTGCGGCCGCGGTGGCTGTAACCAGACTGCAACCGCGGCGACGGCATGATCCCGCCCTTGCATGCGGGGTGCCGGGGCTGGGGAAGAACACTTGTCGCTTTCAATTGAAGAGACCGGGGCCGTCGATGCCCTGCTCGACGACGGCGCAAGGACACGCTGGTTCGTGCGCCACATCCTGCCGCACGAGCCGGCACTGCGGGCCTGGCTCGGGCGCCGCCACGGCGCCGGCTTCGATGTCGACGACATCGTGCAGGAAAGCTACGCGCTGCTGGCCGAGCGCCCCCGGCTGGACGACATCCTCAATCCACGCGCCTATCTGTTCCAGGTCGCGCAGTCGCTGGTGATACGCAACCTGCGCCGCGCGCGGATCGTGTCGATCCAGGCGATGGAGGACTTCGGCCACGTCGAATTCGCCGACGCCGCCGCCACCCCGGAAGAGCGCGCCATCGACCGCGACGAACTGCGGCAGCTGGCGCAGGCCATCGCCGCGATGCCCGGCCAGACCCGCGAAGCGTTCGTGCTGCGTCGCGTGCACGACCTGCCGCAGCGGGAAATCGCCCGGCGCATGCGGCTGTCCGAAAGCACGGTGGAAAAACACATCTCCCGTGGCATCCGCTGGCTCGGCGACTGGATCAGCGCCGGCCTGGCCCATGCCCCTTCCCCCTCCACGCAACATGCGGACACGAGATCGCCCCATGGACGGACCCGAAAGCAGCGCTGAGATCGCACGGGCCGCCGCGGCCTGGGTGGCACGCATGGACCGGGCGCCGCTGGACGCGGCCGACCAGCAGCGGCTGCGGCTTTGGCTGGCAGGCGATATCCGCCGCCGCGGCGCGCTGGTACGCGCGCAGGCGCTGTGGCAGCAGGCCCACGCTGCCGGCAACACGCTGCACCGCGCGCACCTGCAGGCCGCCGCCAGCGCCACCGCCACGGCGCCCGCCCGCAACCGCGGCGATGGCCGCTACCGTGCACTGCTGCGCTGGTCCGGCGCGGTGGCCGCCTCGCTGGTGCTGGCCGCGCTGTTGTTCGTCAGCGTCCCGGTACCCACCGCCTATGCCACCGCCAAGGGCGAGATGCGCCGGGTACCGCTGGCCGGCGGCTCCACGCTCACCCTCAACACCCAGAGCCGGGTCAGCATCCACGACGACGACGGCCGCCTGCGGGTGGAGGTGGAGCGCGGCGAAGTGTTCTTCGAGGCCGCGGCCAATGCCACGCCATTGCGGGTGGAGGTCGATGGCCGCCGCTTCGACGCGGGCACGGCGGCGTTCGCCGTGCGCCGGCTGGCCGGCCAGCCGGCGCAGATCGTGGTGCAGACCGGCTGGCTCGATGCGGTGGACGGCGGCGCGGTGCGCGCCGGCATCGGCGCCAACATGCGCCTGTCGCTTCCGGCCGGGCACGCGGCGGCCGCGCCCACGCCGCTGTCGGCCACCGACCTGCAGCAGGAGCTGGCATGGCGCGACGGCAAGATCGCCTTCCGCGGCGAGTCGCTGGCGGACGCGGCGCACAGCTTCTCGCGCTACAGCGACGTGCGCATCGTCATCACCGACCCGGACCTTGCGGGTGAACCCATTACCGGCCTGTTCGCCGCCAGCAACCCGGTCGGCTTCGCGCGTGCCGCGGCCGCGGTGTTCGGTGCGCAGGCCCATCAACGCGACGGCGTGGTCGTGCTCAGCCGGCGGCCGTGACCGATGCCGGCGCCTGCCGCCGCGCCGGCACGCCCATGAATTTTTCGTGACAGATGGAGGAAGCACCCGGTGCCGCAGCTCTATGAAGGGACCCCGTCGGGCACCCCCACACCAAGAGCAGCGAAATGATCCAACCGAAGAAGCTCCTACTGGCCAGCGCCGTGGTACTGGCACTGGCGTCCACGCCCCAGGCGATGGCGCAGCAGCGCCACTTCAACGTACCGGCGCAGCCGGCGGCGCATGCGATCCCCGAGTTCGCCAGCCAGGCCGGCGTGCAGATCGTGGCGCCCGCCGGCTCACTGCAGGACATCCACACGCCGGCCATCCGCGGCGAAATGGATGCCCGCGATGCGCTGCGCAGACTGCTGCAGGGCACCGGACTGGAGATCCGTTCGGACGACGGCGGCATCATCACCCTGCGCAGGAAGCAGGCCGCCGGCGGCACGCCCGCACAGGGCACCGGCTACATCACCGGCAGTGTGTTCGACCCGGCCACCGGTGGCTTCCTGCGCAATGCCGCGGTGCGCATCACCAGCGCCGCCGGCACCCGCACGGTGTACTCGGGCGAGCGTGGCGAGTTCGCGCTGGCCGACGTGCCGGCCGGCGAGGTCACCATCAGCGTCAGCTACGCCGGCTTCGGCGAGGTCGAGAAGACCGTGCGACTGGACGACGACGGCCGCGAACGGGTGGACATCGAGCTCTACAGCACGCTCGCCGGGCGCGGCGACGGCGCCGACACCACCCTGGACACGCTGCAGGTGGTCGGCGCGCGCGAAGGCGACGCCCGCGCGATCATGGAACAGCGCGCGTCGATGAACATCACCAACACGCTCTCGGCCGACAGCTACGGCGAGATCATCGACGGCAACCCGGGCGAGTTCCTGAAGAACATGCCGGGCGTGGATTTCGACGTCACCGCCGACGACGTGCCGCGCAACATCTCGCTGCACGGCCTGCCGCAGCAGTACACCGGGGTGACCATCAACGGCGTCAAGCTGGCCGGCGTGGATGCCAACGACGGCGCCGCCGCCTCGCGCACCTTCAGTTTCGAGCAATCGGCCCTGACCGGCGTCGATTCGATCACCGTCTACACCACCAGCGGCGCCGACATGGACGCCAACGCCCCGGCCGGCACCATCGACATCCGCACCCGCAAGGCGTTCGACGGCAAGGGCCGGCGCATCACCGTCGATGTCAGCGGCGCCACCCACGCCGCGCTGTGGGACAAGTACCGCAGCGGCCCGCGCGAGGGCGGCTACGACCGCAGGTTCCTGCCCGGCTTCAAGGCCAGCTACGCCGACGTGTTCCTCGACGGGCGCCTGGGCGTCGCCGCCGGCATCAGCAACAGCACCAGCCTGGTCGAGCATGTGCAGACCACCGCCAACCGCAACTACATTCCCACCGCGGCGAGCCCGGAGCCGTATGCGGTCACCTCGATCGTCGGCACCAACTACGAACGCGAGTACAACCGCCGGGCCGCCTCGCTCGGCGTGGATTTCAAGGCCACCGACCAGCTGATCCTGTCGCTGATGGCCTCGGCCAGCCGCGGCGACATCGAAGCGGCGCAGCCCGCGCCCACGTTCACCACCAATGCGCGCTCGCGCGGCGTCCAGGGCGACCCCGCGCTGGATTTCACCACCCGCTCCACCGCCACCGCCACCACCCTGAGCACGGCCAGCACCTACAACTACAAGTTCGGCCACAGCCGCAACCTGATCCCGAGCTTCGAGTGGAGCACCGAGAAGTTCCGCCTGGCCGGCAACCTGTTCTACTCCAACTCCGACAGCCAGTACGACTCCACCCGCAAGGGCCAGGTGCAGACCTTCAACCCGGTCACCTCGACCGGCAACTTCAGCGCCTCGCGCAGCAGCCAGTACGCGCAGGACTGGAACATCGTCCAGACCAGCGGACCGGACTGGAGCCTGCCCTCGAGCTACACCTTCAGCGGCCCGGCGACGGTCACCACCCGCAGCGGCAAGACCGCCGAGGCGCGCAACAGCGGCGGCAGCCTGGACCTGAGCATCTTCCAGGACATCGGCAGCGTGCCGGTGACCTGGAAGACCGGGCTGAAGCTGTCCACCACCCGCTACGCCTACGAGAACACCTCCGCCGCGCACAAGTGGACCTACACCGGGCCGATGGGCAAGGCCGAACTGCTCGAACACATCCGCAGCGACAACGTGTTCACCTTCGGCCGTGGCGGCATGACCGTGACCACGTTGAACGGCGGCAGCCTGTACATGCCCAGCCTGACCAGGCTGTACCAGATGATGCAGGCCAACCCGGAACAATGGAGCAACACGCTGACCGCGGCGAACTGGTACGACGCCCATATCGCCAACTCGCGCCGGCTGGACGAGCAGATCGGTTCGGCCTACGTCATGGCGACGGCCGATTTCAGCGCGCGCCTCAAGGGCCAGTTCGGCGTGCGCTGGGAGCAGACCCGCAACACCGGCCATGAGTTCGACCCGCTCAGCGCGCAGGAAGTGGCGGCCGCCGGCCATGCCGTGGACGCCGGCAGCGGCCGCGCCACCACCATCGAGGGACTGAAGTACCAGTACCTGACCCGCGACCGGATCGAGCGCCGCAGCCGCTACGACGACTTCTTCCCCAGCGCCTCGCTGAAATACTCCTTCGACAATGGCCTGGACCTGATCGCCGGCTACAACCGCGCCATCCAGCGCCCGGACGTGGGCGTGATCGCCGGGGTGTGGTCGGTTGCCGAGACCGAGGACGGGACCGTGGTGACCGCGCCCAACGCCAACCTCAAGCCGGAGTACTCGGACAACTTCGCGCTGCGCGCGGTGAAGTACTGGGAACCGGTAGGCCTGGTCGCGCTGAACTACTACCACAACCGCATCCGCAACGGCATCGTCGCCCGCAACCTGTCCGCGCAGGAGTTCGGCTACAGCGGCGACCAGTATGCCGACGCCACCTTCAGCACGTCGGCCAACCAGTCCGACCGCGCCATCAGCGTCGATGCCTGGCAGCTGGAGTTCAACCATGCCATGGACTACCTGCCCGGCGTGCTGCGTGGCCTGACCGTGCGCGGCGCGTACATGTACGCCAATCCGTCCGAGCCGCTGCCGCGGGTGGCCTCGCAGGTGGCGCAGTTCGGCGTCGGCTGGAAGTACGGGCGCGTGCGGCTGAGCCTCAACAGCGTCTATTCCAACGAGAAGGACCGTGGCCAGACCGGCAACATCGCCACCCCGGGCGGGACCATCACCCAGTCGCAGCCGTTCATTCCCTACGCCGAGGTCAACCTGTCGGGCAGCTACACCTTCATCCGCAAGACCCGCGACAACGTCCTGGGGCTGGAGGCGTTCTTCTCGGTGAACAACCTGCTCAGGCGCCACCGCGGCACCTGGTACGCCAACGACGAGATCTGGCCCGGCAGCAGCGGCCACCACAGCCAGATCGACATCTACAGCGGGCAGAAGGCCTCGATCGGCATCCGCGCCCGCTTCTGAGCGGGCCGTCCACATCCCTCCGGCGCGCGCACCGCGCGGTGCGCCGCCTCCTGCACATCGAGGATGACCATGCGCACGTTTCCCGAACTCAGCCGCCGCAGGTTCCTGCTCGGCGCCAGCTCGCTGGCCCTGTTCGCCGGCCTGGCGCCGGCACGCGGCGTACGCGCCGCACCGCCGCTCGAAGGCTACCCCTTCACCCTCGGCGTCGCCGCCGGCGACCCCTGGCCCGACGGCTTCGTGATCTGGACCCGGCTCGCGCCCAGGCCGTTGCATGAGCACGGCGGCATGCCGATGGTCGCGGTGCCGGTGAAGTGGCAGGTGGCCGAGGACGCGCACTTCGCGCGCGTCGTCCGGAGCGGCGAGTACCTGGCACGGCCCGAACTCGGCCACAGCGTGCACGTGGAAGTGGCCGGGCTGCAGCCGGCGCGTCCGTACTGGTACCGCTTCATGATCGACGGCGGCGACGCCAGCGCCACCGGCAGCGCACGCACCGCGCCGCGCGCCGGCGCCATCCCTGAGCGCCTGCGCATCGCCGTGGCCGGCTGCCAGGCCTACTTCCATGGCTGGTTCGATGCCTACCGCCATCTCGGCGAGGAACCCGAGCTCGACGCCCTGTTCCACTACGGCGACTACATCTACGAAGGCAGCGAAGCGGCGTCGCGCAAGGCCGGGTACGCGATCCGCGACGCGGCCGGCAACCCGGTCGAGCGGCTGCACCATGGCGACGAGCTGTACACCCTGGACGACTACCGCCGCCGCTACGCGCAGTACAAGAGCGATACCGACCTGCAGGCCGCGCATGCCGCCGTCGCCTTCATCTGCTCGTTCGACGACCACGAAGTGGACAACGACTGGAACGGCCCCTGGGACCAGGACCGCACCCCGCCGGAACTGTTCGCGCTGCGCAGGCTGCACGCGATGCAGGCCTGGTACGAGAACTCGCCGGTACGCCGCGCGCAGCTGCCGCGTGCCGATGGCGGCACCGCGTATTTCCGGCGGCTGGACTACGGCAACCTGCTGCGCATGCACGTACTGGACACGCGCAGCCACCGCAGCAACCAGATCTGCCCGAATCCCAGGTCGCTGGCCAAATGCCGCTTCGAGCAGGGCCAGGACTCGAACATCCTCGGCGCGGAACAGGAAGCCTGGCTGCATGCAGGCCTGGGCGGCGGCAGCCGCTGGAACCTCATCGCCCAGCAGGTCTGGGTGATGCCGCTGCAGGGACGCGACCCCGACGGCCGCCTGCACGGCGCGTACGAGGACAAATGGGACGGCTTCCCGGATTCGCGGCGACGCCTGCTCCAGGGCATCCACGACCGCAAGCTCGGCAACGTGGTCATCGCCACCGGCGATGCGCACATGAATGCCGTGGCCGAAGTGCCGCTGCGCGACGACGAGCGCGACGGCCCCGCGGTGGCGACCGAGTTCCTCGCCACTTCGATCTCGTCCAATGGCGACGGCGCCGTCGATTCGCCGAGCGTGCGCCGCTTCGACCAGGCCGACAACCCGTTCCTGAAGCTGATCGACAACCTGCGCGGTTACCACGTCCACGAGATCAGCGCCACGCAATGGCGCACCGATATCAGGGTGATGGACCAGGTGCAGCGCAAGGGCGGGCGGATCTCCACCCGCGCCAGCTTCATCGTCGAACCGCACGTGCCCAAGCTGCACCGCGCATGACACCCGCGCCGGTACTTCCACGTCCACTTCCGCATCGGCATTTCCGCGGCTGCCCGTCGGCCGCGCTCCCGCCTACACGCCCATGAACACACGCATCCTGTTGCTTGCCTTGCCGGCTCTGGCCGCCAGCGCCTTCGCACGGCCACCGGAAATCGGCCAGCCGCTGCCGCCATGGCGCGACGGCGAACTGGACATCCACCACATCAACACCGGGCGCGGCGACGCCCTGTTCTTCATCCTTCCCGACGGCACCACCCTGCTGGAGGACGCCAGCGGCAAGACGGTCGAAGCGCCGCCGTTCTCGCTGCCGAGCCGGCCCGATGCGTCGCGCCCGCCGGGGGAATGGGTCGCGCGCTACGTCCAGCGGGTGCTGCCGCGCGGCCACGGCGGCATCGACTACGCGCTGCTCTCGCATTTCCATGGCGACCACATGGGCGCGATCACCGCCGACTCCCCGCTCGCCGCCAACGGCGCCTACCGGCTCAGCGGCATCACCCAGGTCGCCGAATCCGTGCCGATCGCCACGATCCTGGATCGCGGCTGGCCGCACTACGACTTCCCGGCGCCGATCCGCAACGCCACGCTCGACAACTACCGCCGGTTCCTCGACTGGCAGATCCGGCACCGCGGCCTGAAAGTTGAACGCTTCGCACCCGGCCGCAACGACCAGATCGCGCTGCTGCATGCGGCCGGCAACTACCCGGGCTTCGAGATCCGCAACCTGTATGGCAACGGCCGTGTCTGGACCGGCCAGGGCAACGCCACCCGCGACCTGTTCCCGCCGCTGCACACCCTGGGCAAGGACCAGCAGCCGATCGAGAACATTCTCAGCAACGCCTTCGTCATCCGCTATGGCAGGTTCGATTATTTCAGCGGCGGCGACCTCAGCGACGAGCGCGTCGCCCTGCCCGATGGCGACGGTGCGTGGCAACAGGTGGAACGGCCAGTGGCCGAAGCCGCCGGCCCGATCGATGCGATGAAGGCCAACCACCACGGCAGCTGGGACGCCAACAGCGCCGCGTTCCTGGCGGCGCTGCGCCCGCGGGTGATCGTGGTGACCGCACGCGCCGAAGGCCACCCGGCGGTGAACACCTGGCACCGGCTCACCTCGAAGGCGCTGTGGCCCGGCGAGCGCGACATCTTCGTCACCCACGTGTCCGAGGCCACCGCGCGCACCACCTACGGCATCGAGCGGCAGGCGCGCAGCACCCAGGGCCACGTGGTGATCCGCACCGCTCCCGGGGGCGACAGCTACCGCGTGTTCGTGGTCGATGACGGCGACGAGCGGATGCGGGTCAAGGCGGCGTTCGGCCCCTACCCGGCGCAGTGAGCGCAAACCGGGCGCATCGCGCAACCCGCGGTGCAGCCCGGACGACGGGCGATCCAGACCACGGAAGGCAAAACGCAAAAGACCGGCCTGGGGCCGGTCTTCATGCGTTGCAACAGTGTCTTGGTGGGCGGTGCAGGGTTCGAACCTGCGACCCTTGCCGTGTGAAGGCAATGCTCTACCGCTGAGCTAACCGCCCGTGTTGCGAGCCGCTCATTATAGGGGGAATCGCGAAGACGTCAACGGATCAATGCAACTTTTTTGCAGGCCCGGCCCGGTACCGCGACGGGCCCGCCAAGGCGGCCTGCCGGCGCGTGCATCCCGCCCCTGCGGGGCGCCGGCGGCGCCCACGCCACCTACATGGTGTGGGTCGGCTTGTCCGAACCGGCGGTGCCGGCCAGCAGGGTCTCGATGCGGCCGCGGATGGCCTCGCCGTCGGCACCGTCGGCCAGCTGCACGCCGATACCCGCCTGGCGGTTGCCCTGCGCGCCCAGTGGCGTGACCCACACCACCTTGCCGGCGACCGGCAGGCGCTCGCTGGAATCGGGCAGGGTCAGCAGCACGAACACCTCGTCGCCGAGGAAGTAGCGCTTGGGCGTGGGCACGAACACGCCGCCGTTCTTCACGAACGGCATGTAGGCGCTGTACAGCGCGGCCTTGTCCTTGACCGCCAGGGAAAGAATGCCCTGGCGCGCGTTCGTCGCACTCATCGGTTGTTTCCTTTGGATGGCGGCGGGTTGGCCGCGGCCCAGCCCAGCAGCAGCTCCACCATCGCCAGATCGGCGCGCACCGTGGTGCGCAGCAGGTCGCGGGTGCGGTTGGCGGCATCGAACCAGGCGGCCAGCTTGTGCAATCGGCCCGGATCGGTCAAGCCGTCCGTGGCCCGGCGCAGGGCCAGATCGGCGGCATGCCGCAGGCGCAGGTCGGCGTGTTCGTCACCGCTCCAGCGCTGGGCCAGCTCCACCGCGCCGACGCGCCCGCCGGCGAGCCTGTCCAGTTCCTCGGCCACCTGCCGGCGCAGCGCCATGCCCTCGCCCTGCAGCCAGCGGTCGGCCAGCCCGGGATGGCCGCGCGCGGCGTCGAGCGCTTCGCGCGCGGCGCCTTCGGCATGCCCCTGGCGCTGCAGCCAGGCCAGCGCTTCCTCGCGCGGCGGCAGCCGGAACTCCAGCCGCTGGCAACGGCTGCGGATGGTCTGCGGCAAGCGCGCGGGGTCGGCGCTGACCAGCCACAGGTAACGACCGGGCGCGGGCTCTTCCAGGGTCTTGAGCAGCGCGTTGCAGGCGGCACGGTTGATCGCATCGGCCGGGTCGACGATCACCACCTGGGCCGCGCCGTACTGCGGCGTCAGCGCCAGCTTCTGCGAGATCTCGCGCACCTGCTCGATCACGATCTCGGTACGCAGCTTGTCGCCGGTCTTGTTGGGGATGAAGGACACCACCTGCAGGTCCGGGTGGGTACCGGCGGCGATCAGCTGCGCGTTGCGCGCGCGTCCGGCCGCGTCCATGCCGGTATCCAGCACGTGGCGGGCCAGCGCCATCGCCACCGCGCGCTTGCCCATGCCGGCCGGCCCGCACAGCAGCAGGCCATGGCCGAGGCGGCCGGCGTCCAGCGCCGCCACGGTCTGGTCATGGGCGCGCTGCTGCCAGGGGGCGAAAACGTCGCTCACTGCTGCGCCTCCACCGCGCGGTTGTCGCGCAGTTGGCGCAGGTAGCGCGCCACGGCCGCGTTGTGTTCGGCGTAGGTCGCCGAGAACACGTGCGCGCCGCTGCCGTCGCCGACCGCCACGAAATACAGCGCGTCGCCCGGCGCCGGGCGCGCGGCCGCGGCCAGCGCATCCTTGCCGGGCATGGCGATGGGCGTGGGCGGCAGGCCGGCACGGGTATAGGTGTTGTACGGCGTGTCGGTGGTCAGGTGGACCTTGCGGATGTTGCCGTCATAGGCACTGCCGATGCCGTAGATCACGGTCGGGTCGGTCTGCAGGCGCATGCCCATTTTCAGGCGGCGCGCGAACACCCCGGCGATCTGCGGCCGCTCGGCGGCCAGGCCGGTTTCCTTCTCGACGATCGAGGCCAGGATCAGCAGTTCATAGGGCGAGGCCAGCGGCAGGTCCTCGCTGCGCGCGGCCCAGGCTGCGGCCAGTTCCTTTTCCATCGCTGCATGGGCGCGCCTGAGCACGTCCAGGTCGCTGTCGCCGCGCTGGTAGACATAGGTCTCCGGCAGGAACCGCCCTTCCGGGTGCTGGTCGGGAAAGCCCAGGCGGCGCATCAGCTCGGCATCGTCCAGCGCATCGGTTTCGTGCAGCAGCGGCTCGGCCCGCCGCAGTGCGGCGCGCAGCTGGCGGATGTTCCAGCCCTCGACGAGGGTCACGCGGTGCTGCAGCACCCTGCCCTGGCGCATGCGCAGCAGCAGTTCGCGCGGGGTGAGCGCGTCATCCAGCGCGTACTCGCCCACCTTGAGCTTGCCGGCGGCGTCGAGCTGACGTGCCAGCAACTGCCACTGGTAATCGCGGCCTTCGCCGATGCCGGCCTGGCGCAGCTTGTCGAGCACGGCGTTGAGGCCATCGCCGCGGGCGACCACCACGCTGTCCTGGCTCGGCGTGAGCCGCACCTCGGCGAACTGCGCCTGCCGGTAGTAGAACCAGCCGCCGATGCCGACGACGATGCCGGCCAGCGTCAGCAGCAGCATCAGCACCGTCAGCAGACAGCCGCGTTTGCCAAGCCCCATGGATTACCTCGAAGTCCGATCCTGCCGCGCAGGATACCGCGCGCCGCGTCGCGGCCGCCAAGCAATCGCCCGGCGCGGCTGCCGGCGTTGACGGCCCGGCAGGCTTCCCGCCATGGCGGTGGCCGCGGCGCTACAGCGCGCGCAGCAGGCCGCGCGCCTTGGCGCGGGTCTCGTCCAGTTCGCGCGACGGGTCGGAATCGACCACGATGCCGGCGCCGGTGCGGAAGCGCACGGTGTCGCCCTGCACCTCGGCGGTACGGATCAGGATGTTCAGGTCCATGTCGCCATCGCGGTTGAGCCAGCCGAACGCGCCGGTGTAGGCGCCCCGCGCGGTCTGTTCCAGCTCGGCGATGATCTCCATGCAGCGCACCTTGGGGCAGCCGGTGATGGTGCCGCCCGGGAAGGTCGCGGCGATCACCTGCCCCGGGCTCACCTCCGGGCGCAGCCGCGCGCGCACGTTGCTGACGATGTGGTGCACGTGGGCGTAGCTTTCGACCGTCATCAGCTCGTCCACTTCGACGCTGCCCGGCGCCGCGATGCGGCCCAGGTCGTTGCGCTCCAGGTCGATCAGCATCACGTGCTCGGCACGCTCCTTGGGGTGGCCGACCAGTTCGCGGATGCGCGCGGCATCGTCGTCGCCGTCGAAGCGCGGGCGGGTGCCGGCGATCGGCCGGGTCTGCACCACATCGCCGTGCACCGACACCAGCCGCTCCGGCGAGGAACTGACCACCGCGCGCCCGGCCGCAGCGAACAGCCCGGCGAACGGCGCCGGATTGGCCTGGCGCAGGCGCGCGTACAGCGCCGCCGGCGCCAGCGGCCGCGCGAAGCGCGCCTGCCAGCGGCGCGAGAGATTGACCTGGAACACATCGCCGGCATGCAGGTAATCGATCACCCGGCGGACACCGTCGATGAACTGCGCGTCGGCGTCCTCGTCCAGTGCCAGCGGCGGCTGCCAGGCCGGCAGCTCCGGCAGTTGCCGCGCCGCGTGCAGGTCCTGGCGCAGCTGCGCGAACACGGCGTCGCGGCCGTCCTCGGCCAGCGCGATGCAACGTCCGCTGTCGCGGTCGCGCAGCACCGCCGCCGGGCAGCGCAGGGCCAGCGCGGCGGGCAGGCCGTCGACGCGCGCCGGCAGCCGCAGCACCGGTTCGATCTGCCCGGCCAGCTCGTAGTCGAGCAGCAGCGCCCAGCCACCCCGGAACGGAACCGCCGCAGCGTCCGGATCGCGCGCGATGCGCAGCGCCTGCCAGTCGCGGTCCAGCGCGTCCAGGAAGCCGCCTTCGACCGGGGTACCGTCTTCGCGCCGCACCGTGCCATCGGCATCAAGCCGCAGTTGGCCGCCATCGGCGACCAGCAGCAGGTCCCAGCGGCCCTGGCGGCCGGCGGCGGTGGATTCGAGCAGCAGCGGGTAGCGCTGCGGGGACAGCCGATGCAGCGCCAGCAGGTCGGTGTCGGCGTGCAGGGGGAAAAGATGCATCGGTGGCCCGGAGATCAGGAGGGCGGCGCCTGCGCCCGGCGGGGGAAGATTCCCTGCGGCGCGGGTGCGGGAACCGCGCCGCCGGTGCGGGTGGACCCGGGCATGACCCGGTGCGCCCGCGCGCCGCCCCCTCTCCCGGCAGGGAGAGGGCGCAGCAGACGGCGGCTCAGACGCGCTTGAACACCAGCGTGCCGTTGGTGCCGCCGAAGCCGAAGCCGTTGGACATCACCACGTCGACCCTGGCCTGGCGCGCGACATTGGGCACGTAGTCCAGGTCGCAGCCTTCACCCGGCTCGTCCAAGTTGATGGTCGGCGGGATCACGTTGTCGCGCAGCGCCAGCACCGAGAAGATCGCTTCCACGCCGCCGGCGGCGCCGAGCAGGTGGCCGGTCATCGACTTGGTGGAGCTGACCATCATCCGGTAGGCGTGGTCGCCGAAGGCGGTCTTCATCGCCATGGTCTCGCCCACGTCGCCCAGCGGCGTCGAGGTGCCGTGCGCGTTGAGGTAACCGACCTGCTCCGGGGTGACGCCGGCGTCCTTCATCGCCGCGACCATGCAGCGCGCGGCGCCTTCGCCGTTCTCGCTCGGTGCGGTCATGTGGTACGCGTCGGAGCTGGCGCCGAAGCCGGCCAGTTCGCAGTAGATCTTCGCGCCGCGCGCCTTGGCGTGCTCGTATTCCTCGAGGATCAGGATGCCGGCGCCGTCGCCCAGCACGAAGCCGTCGCGGTCCTTGTCCCACGGCCGCGAGGCGCGGGCCGGGTCATCGTTGCGGGTGGACATGGCCTTCATCGCGCAGAAGCCGCCCACGGCGGTCGGCGAGGAGCCGCGCTCGGCGCCGCCGACCACCATCACGTCCGCGTCGCCGTACTGGATCATGCGCATCGCGGTGCCGATGGAGTGATTGGACGTGGCGCAGGCCGAAACCGCCGAGAACGACGGCCCCTTCAGGCCGGCGATGATGCTCAGCTGCCCCGGCAGCATGTTGATGATGGTCTTGGGCACGTAGAAGGGCGAGATCTTCTTGCCCTCGTGGAACTCGATGGTCTGTTCCTCGATGCCGAGCAGGCCGCCGATGCCGGCGCCGATGATGGCACCGACCCGCTCGGCGTTGGCTTCGGTGATCTCCAGGCCCGAATCGTGCAGGGCCATGAACGAGGCACCGAGGCCGTAATGGATGAACGGGTCCATCTTCTTGGCATCCTTGCCGCTGACCCGGTACTTGCCGAACTGTTCGTTGTCGGCGGTGATGTCGAACTCCTTGACCTCACCTGCGATCTTGGTGGTGAAGCGTTCCAGGTAGGCGTCGGCGATGTGGGTCAGCGGACCGATGCCGGAACGGCCTTCGATGATGCCCTGCCAGCTGCTGGCCAGATCATTGCCCAGGGGCGAGACCATGCCCAGGCCGGTAACGACGACGCGACGCTTCATTGCGGTTTCTCCTGACCCGGTGCTCGATGCGGGTATGACGCGGGGGACGCGGATGCACATGGCCGTTCACGGCCGGATTCCAGATTGCGTGGGCGCGCCGCTGGCGCGGCGTCCACGCCCACCGGACGGGCCGCTGCGCGGCCGGCGCCCGAATGGGATGGGGCCGCTGTCGCGGCCCCATGGGCTTGCCGTGCGCGGCATGCGGACGTGCCGCCGCCGCGCATCAGCCGCCGGTCATCAGGCCTTGACGTGGGCCTTGATGTAATCGATGGCGGCCTGCACGGTGCTGATCTTCTCGGCTTCTTCGTCCGGGATCTCGCACTCGAACTCTTCTTCCAGCGCCATCACCAGTTCGACGGTGTCCAGCGAGTCAGCGCCCAGGTCATCGACGAACGATGCGCTGTTGGTGACTTCCTCTTCCTTGACGCCAAGCTGTTCGACGACGATTTTCTTGACGCGTTCTTCGATGGTGCTCATTGGATATCGCTCCAGATGGAGTAGTGGTTCAAAAGGCGCCATCGGAAGCGATGGCCGTGGGATAGTGTAGTGGAAAGCGCCGGAGCCTTGCATTCTGGCAAAATGCCACGGCGATCAACCACTTGGGCGCATTCCATGCGCCGCACGCTTACGGCATGTACATGCCGCCGTTCACGTGGAGGGTTTCGCCGGTGATGTAGCTGGCGGACGGGCCGGCCAGGAACGCCACCGCACGGGCGATGTCCGCCGGCTCGCCGAGGCGGCCCAGCGCGATCTGGCCGAGCATCGCGGTCTTGGCGTCCTCGGGCAGGTCCTTGGTCATGTCGGTATCGATGAAGCCCGGCGCGACCACGTTCACGGTCACCCCGCGGCTGCCGATTTCCTTGGCCAGCGACTTGGAGAACGCGATGATGCCGGCCTTGGCCGCGGCGTAGTTGGCCTGGCCGGCATTGCCGGTCACGCCGATCACCGAGGCGATGTTGATGATGCGGCCCTTGCGCGCCTTCATCATGCCGCGCATCACCGCCTTGGAGGTGCGGTACACGCTGGTCAGGTTGGTGTCCAGGATCGCCTGCCAGTCCTCGTCCTTCATCCGCATCAGCAGGTTGTCGCGGGTGATGCCGGCGTTGTTGACCAGGATGCTGATGGCGCCGAATTCCTTGCCGACCGCATCGATCAGCGCGTCGACCGCGCCGGGCTCGGTGACGTTCAGCGCGCGGCCGTGGCCGCCCTGCGCGGCCAGGCGCGCGCCGATCGCGGCGGCGCCGGATTCGGTGGTGGCGGTGCCGATGACGGTGGCGCCCTGCGCGGCCAGTTCGTCGGCGATGGCCGCGCCGATGCCACGGCTGGCGCCGGTGACGAGCGCGATTTCACCCTGCAATGGCTTGCTCATGCGGTTTCCTCTTGGTGCGCCGCAGGTTGCGGCTGCAGGTCGGGGCCGGGCGCGGACGCCGGCCGTATCGTAGGGGTCAGGCGGCCCACTCTTCCAGCGCGCCGGCGAAATCGGCCGGGGTGGCGAGCGAACGGCCATCGATGCTCTTGTCGATGCGCTTGACCAGGCCGGTCAGCACCTTGCCCGGGCCGCATTCGGCCACGCGGGTCACGCCGCGCGCGGCCAGCGCCTGCACGCAACCGGTCCACTGCACCGGCAGGTAGAGCTGGCGCACCAGCGCGTCGCGGATGGCGTCCACGCCCGCATGGGCCTGGGCATCGACGTTCTGCACCACCGGCAGCGACGGCGTGCGCCAGTCCAGCCCGGCCATGGCCACGGCCAGGCGGTTGGCGGCCTCGCGCATCAGCGGCGTGTGCGAAGGCACGCTCACGGCCAGCTTGACCGCCTTGCGCACGCCCTTTTCCGCCAGCAACGCCAGCGCGCGGTCGACCGCGGCGGCGTCGCCGCCGATCACGATCTGGCCCGGGGAATTGAAATTGGCCGGCACCACCACCTGGCTGCCGCTGGCCTGTTCGCAGATTTCCTGCACCAGCGCGTCCTCGGCGCCGAGCACCGCGGCCATGGCGCCGACGCCGGTTGGCGCGGCCTCCTGCATCAGCTGGCCGCGCAGCCGCACCAGGTGCGCGCCATCGCGCAGCGACAGCGCGCCGGCCGCGACCAGCGCGGTGTACTCGCCCAGGCTGTGCCCGGCCAGCACGGCCGGCGAGGCGCCGTTGTTCGCCCCCCACAGCCGCCACACCGCGATGCCCGCGGCCAGCAGCGCCGGCTGGGTGTACTCGGTGCGGTTGAGCTGCTCTTCCGGGCCGCCCTGCGACAGCGCCCACAGATCCACGCCGGCGCCTTCGGAGGCTTCGGCGAAGGTATCGCGGACCTGCGGGTGCAGTTCGGCCAGTTCGGCCAGCATGCCCAGCGACTGGGAGCCCTGGCCGGGGAATACGAAAGCGAGTCGGGAGTCAGTCACGCGGTCATCTGCTGCATGAATCGAAGCGGCGCATCATAAGCGTGAATGCCCCCGCCCGTCTGTACTGGCGCGTATGCAGCCCGCTGGCGGCCGGCTCAGGTCAACAGCGCCAGCAGGTCCAGTTCGCCGTCGGCAAGCCAGTCCAGCGACAGCGCCGCCAGTGCAACGCAGCCAAAGGTGGTGGCCGCATGCACGACCAGGATGGCGTGCGCCAGCGCCCGTCCCGACCTGCCCGCGCGCCGCAGCACGCGGGCCAGCCGCCGCAGCCGGCCGGTAACGTCGTGGGCATGGGCGACCACCGGCCGCTCCGCCGTTTCCATGGCACCGGCCAGCAGCGCCTTGAGCGCCTGCGGGCGGTCCTCGTAGTACCGGGCCACACCGTAGCCGAACATCAGCCAGTCGCGCGCCTGCGCCTGCTCCAGGTCCATGACCTCCAGCGGATCTTCCTCGAAATCGATAAAGCCCACGCGGTTGCCGTCCCAGGTCATGTTGCGCGGCAGCGGCTGGCCGAAATAGGCGCCGCCGCGGTGGGCCTCGGCGATGGCGGCGACGGCGGCCGCCACCAGGCGGTCGCGCGCGGCGGCGTCGGCTTCGCGCAGGCAGGCGTTGAACGAGGCCCCGGTATGCTCCAGCACCAGCGCGGCGCGACCGTGGCCGATGACCTCGGGGACATTGACGCCCTGCGCCTTGAGCTCGACCAGGCGCCGGGCCTCGACGGCGCGCGCCTGCGCGCCGCCACGGTGCGGCGGCGGCCGCAGCGCATCGAGCTGGAAACGACGGGCAACGAAATTCAGCAGCCCCAGGGCCACTGCCCGGCTGCCTTCACCATAATGCTTGAGCCATGCGCGCTGCCCTTCGATGAGAATGGGTTCAGCCATGACGGTACCTCCCGGAAACGGCGGCCCGTGGGGCCGCACCGGGAGCCTCATGCTCCCGGCCAATCCGGCATATCAATAGCGCAGCAGCGCCGAACCCCAGGTGAAGCCGCCGCCGAAGGCTTCCAGCAGCAGCAGCTGGCCGCGCGCGACCTTGCCGGAGCGGATCGCGTGGTCCAGCGCCAGCGGCACCGAGCCGGCCGAGGTATTGCCATGCTTGTCCACGGTCACCACCACCTGGTCCATCGACATCTCCAGGCGCTTGGCCGTGGCTTCGATGATGCGCAGGTTGGCCTGGTGCGGGATCAGCCAGTCCAGGTCGGACTTGTCCAGGCCGTTGGCCTGCAGGGTTTCGTCGACCACCGAGTCCAGCGCCTTGACGGCGTACTTGAACACGTCGTTGCCCTTCATCGTCAGCTTGCCGGGCTTGTCCAGGCCGGTCGACACGCCGGCCGGGTGCCACAGCAGTTCCTTCTTGCTGCCATCGGCATGCAGGTGGGTGCTGAGGATGCCGGTTTCCTCGTCGGCCTTGAGCACGACGGCACCGGCACCATCGCCGAACAGCACGCAGGTGGTGCGGTCGTTCCAGTCGACGATGCGGGTCAGGGTTTCCGCGCCGATCACCAGCACATGCCGGGCATCGCCACTGCGGATGAATTTGTCGGCCACGCTCAGGGCGAACAGGAAGCCCGAACATGCCGCGTTGACGTCGAACGCCGCCGCGCCGGCCGCGCCGAGGCGCGCCTGGATCAGGCAGGCGGTGGACGGGAAGATCAGGTCCGGCGTGGTGGTGCCCACGACGATCATGTCCAGCTGCGACGGCTCGATGCCGGCCGCTTCCAGCGCGCGCAGCGCGGCGTTGTAGCCGAGGTCGCCCGTGGTCTGTCCGTCGGCGGCGACGTGCCGCTCGCGGATACCAGTTCGCGACTGGATCCACTCGTCACTGGTGTCGACGATCTTGGCCAGATCATCATTGGTCAACACCTTCTCGGGCAAATAACTACCGGTGCCCGCGATCCTCGAGTAGATCCGCTTGCTCATGCTGGTTCCTGTTGCGCGGGTCCGCCGTGCGGCGGGCCCGGAAGAAATCGGTGCGGGGGCCGCCACCTCGCGGTGGCGGCCCGACGCGGATCAATCTTCTTCGACGACCGAGGTCTTGGTCGTGATCACCTTCTTGCCGCGATAGAAACCGTCAGCGGTGATGTGGTGACGCAGGTGCACTTCGCCGGTGGTCGGGTCGGTGGACAGCTGCTTGGCGCTCAGCGAGTCGTGCGAACGGCGCTGGCCGCGGCGGGACGGGGTAACACGGGATTTCTGCACAGCCATGGGATTGCTCCAAACTCGGTTCGTTCGTTTCGTCGTTGCAGTGCGCGTGATGCGAGCATCCGGCACTGGTTTTGCTTTCGCCGCAGCCGCCGACGACAACCGGCTGCTATTGTTTCTTCAGCGCCGCCAACGCCGCGAACGGATTGGCCTTGCCCAGTTCCTCGGTGGTCGCGGAGAAGTCGCGCTCGACCGCTTCGCTTCCCGGCGCCACCGGCACCACCGGCACCGCCATCACCAGCTCGTCTTCCACCAGGTCCAGCGGCCGCAGGTTGCCGTCTTCCGGCACCAGCAGCGCTTCGTAATCCGGCGGAAGCGCCTGTTCCTCGTCCTCGTCGCGTACCAGGCCCAGACGCTGCACCAGGTGCACCGGCAACAGGAAACGCTGCATGCTGCGCTGGCACACCAGCGGCAGCGCGGCATCGATGGTCAGCTCGACATAGGCGACCCGCAGGATCTCGTCGCGGCCGAATTCCAGCGCATAACTGCACTCTCCCTCGGCATCGGCGACCAGCCCCTGCAGGCGTGCCAGTGCGGACAACGACACCCGGCCTTCGAAGCGCCTGCGCGCTGCGACCATCCGCCAAGCATCCAGCAATTCGGGCACGTTCGCGGACATAAGCAGCAGAATGTTAAGGACAGGCCTGCCGGCTGTCAAATCCATCGTGCCGGCATTGCCACCACGGCGGCCGCGCCGCAGACTCGGCGCCGCTTTCACCCCGGTATTGTCGCATGCCTGCCCTGATCCTCGCCTCCACTTCCCGCTACCGGGCCGACCTGCTGTCGCGGCTGCGGCTCCCGTTCAGCTGCGTGGCGCCGGCGGTGGACGAGACCCCGCTGGCGGCCGAACCGCCGCGGCAACTGGCCACCCGGCTCGCGCGGACGAAAGCCGCCGCGGTGGCCGCCGCGCACCCCGGCGCGTGGGTCATCGGCTCGGACCAGGTCGCGGAACTGGACGGTGCGCCGCTCGGCAAGCCGGGCACCGGCGAAGCCGCCCGCGCGCAGCTGGCCGCGATGTCCGGCCGCCAGGTGCTGTTCCATACCGCGGTCTGCGTGAGTGATGGCGAGCGCCACCTGCAGGCGGTCGACCTGACCCGGGTCGACTTCCGCACCCTGCACGCGGACGAGATCGAACGCTATGTCGACGCGGAGCTGCCGCTGGATTGTGCCGGCAGCTTCAAGTGCGAGGGGCTGGGCATCACCCTGTTCGAGGCCATCCATTCGCAGGACCCGACCGCACTGGTCGGCCTGCCGCTGATCGGCCTGTCCAGGCTGCTGCGCGAAGCCGGCCTGGCGCTGCCCTGAACCCGTCTCAGCGCGCCAGCCCGACCCGGCACCACTGGTACGGGTAACGGCCCTGGCCGATGCGGCTGTCCAGGGTCACGCACGATCCTTCATCCAGCAGCAGCCCGTAGCCGGCCAGTTGCTGGCGTGCCTGGCTACGTGCCTGTACCGAGGCATCCACCGGTTCCTGGCTGGCGCCGCGACGCGGCCCGAGGCGGCACTGCCCCGGGTCGGGCACCTCCACCTCCGCGCGCAATCCCGCGCCTTGCCGGCCAGCCAGCGCAGGCGGTCGCAGCCACGCCCCGCGGTCAGGCCGAAAACCTGCGCCCAGCGGTTCAGGCGTGCCCAGCGCGCCCCATCCTGGCGCTGCGCGGCAGGAAGCATCGCGAAGCGCTGTTCCCGCGCCTCCACCATGGCGGCCAGTCGTGCGCGGTAGGCGGCAGACTCGGGGAAATTGGTCGCCACTCCCACATAGCGCGCCTGGCCGGGCAACCACGGCACGCGCCAGGCCTGCGGATCGCCGCCCACCAGCAGCACCACGCTGCGCTCCGGCGCCGGCATCGGCGGCGCCTCCACGCTGAAGCCCTGGCGCGCCCAACGTTCGTGCCCCCACGTGTTCCAGCCCAGCAGCGAGGCCACTGCCACGACGCCGATGGCCCAGCCGCCCACCCTGGCCGCGCGCCCACCCGGCAGCAGGCGCTGGCACAGGAACCACAGCACCAGCGGCGCCAGCAGTTCCAGCACGACCAGGTAGCGGTGGATGCTGAACAGGCCTTGCCAGAGTGCGTAGCCGATGCCGAAGAACACCAGCACGCCCCGCATCGCCGGTGCGAACGCCGGTGGCGCCAGGGTCCCGCGCGCGAAGCGGCGCAACAGCAGCGCCAGGGTCGCCAGGTACAGCAACGGCCAGACCAGCTGCAGCAGCCGGATTTCGCTCACCCGCAGCGGATCGACCGCGAACTGCAGTGGCCAGGTCAGGTGTTCCCAGGCGCCGCGCGGCAGCCAGCGCACATCGGCCACCGATATCGGCGCGGCCAGCGGCCCCTGGAACAGCGCGTTGAACTGCGGGAACAGCGGGTTGCCGAATGCCTGCCAGACCCGCAGGTACCACCCGCCGGCCAGTGCCGCGGCCACCACCAGCGCAGCCAGGGTCAGCACGCCCGCGCCGGCCAGCCGGCGCCACCATGCGCCGCCCGCGCACACCGCCGCCACCCCCAGCGCCACGGCGTAGATGGCGTTGGTCAGCTTGAGCGCCACGGCGATGCCGAGCACCGCGCCCGCCACCGTCCAGGCCAGCAGCTCGGCGCGGCGCGCGCCGTCGGCCTGGCGGCGTTGCGCCAGCAGCACCATGTACAGCGCCGCGGTCACGAACAGCGCGGTGGTGTTGTCGGCCATGCTGCCGCCGAACTCGGACAGGAAGGCGCTGGTACACAGCCCCGCCACTGCCAGCAGCGGCGCCAGCCGGGCCCGTCGCGGCTGCCCGCGCAGCGCGAGCCAGGCGATACCGGCCACCGGCAGGAACACCAGGCCATGCAGCGCCCCCAGCACGAACCCCGCCAGCGGTGCCGGCAACCGCGCCATCAGCAGGTAATGGAACACATCCAGCAACGGGCTGAAGTAACTCTGCATCTGCGCGGGCGCCAGGTCCTGCAGCAGCCGGCCATGCAGCAACGCATAGCCGTTGTAGAGGTGATAGTTGCGCAGGTCCCAGTTGGCGTCCTGCCCCAGCAGCAGCGAGACGATGCCGCCGGCCAGCATGATCGCCGCGGTGGCGCGGACCACGTTGCCGGGCGTATCGAAGGCGAACCAGCGTTCCAGCACGGCGGCGAGGCGGCGCAGCGGTGCGCGGATCCGTCGCGCGCCAGACACGCGGACGGCGCTCATTGCCCGTCCCCGCCGGCCCGCGCCGGCGCCGCTACAGCCAGGTAGGCCATGTGCTTGGCTTCGATGCGGCCACGGGTCACCGTGTCCAGGATCAGCCCGCAGGCCAGCAGCAGGAAACCCATCAGCGCCAGCGCCGCGCACAGGACAGCGGTCGGGAAGCGCGGCACCAGCCCGGTCTCCAGGTACGTCACCAGCAGCGGCACCGCCAGTACCACCGAGAGCACCATGCTGGCGATGCCGCCGATGGAGAAGAACAACAGCGGCCGCTCGCTCTTGAACAGCTTGGCGATGGTGCGCAGGATCCGCCAGCCGTCGCGCCAGGTGCTGAGCTTGCTCTCCGAGCCCTCCGGGCGCACGCCGTAGGCGGTATCCACCTCGGCCACCGGCATCCGCAACTGCAGCGCATGCACGGCCAGCTCCGTTTCGATCTCGAAGCCACGCGCATGGGCCGCGAACGAGCGCACGTAGCGCCGCGAGAACACCCGGTAACCGGACAGCATGTCGTCGAAACTGTTGCCGAACAGGATGCCCGCGCAGCGGGTCAGCAGCACGTTGCCGATGCGATGGCCCGGGCGATACGCCGCTTTTTCCTGGTCACGGCGCGCGCCCACCACCATGTCCAGGCCGTCGTCGAGCAGCCGCCGCACCAGCCGTGGCGCGGCCGCCGCTTCGTAGGTGTCGTCGCCATCGACGAGCACGTAGACATCGGCATCGATGTCCGCGAATCCACGCCGCACCACGTTGCCCTTGCCCTGCAGCGGCACCTCGATCACCCGCGCACCCGCCGCCCGCGCCACCCCGGCGGTGCCGTCGCGGGAGTTGTTGTCCAGCACGATGATGTCCGCCCCGGGCAGGTGGCGGGCGAAATCGCCGACCACTTTGGCGACGGTGGCTGCCTCGTTGTAACAGGGCACGAGGACGGCGATGCGGGTTCTATCCATGACTATCGGTACCAGCGACAAGGAACAGGCAAACGGGGGTGGCAGCGGAAGCGGCCGCGAGAACAGGTCAGCGCGCGACCTGGAAGGGCTGCTCCCACCAGTCCTCGACGCTGCCGTCGGTGCCGTGCAGGCGCAGGCCGAGCCAGTGGCGGCCGGGCGGCAGCGCGCGGACATCCAGGCGCGCGCGGAAGCCGACGCGGGGATGATGGGGATCGGTGGAGATCTTCCAGAAGCCGGTCACGTCGTTTTCCAGCCCGTAATCAGCCCGCGCCGCGACCTCGCCGTCGACCAGTATCTCCACCGCCGCCAGGCCCACGCCATCCTTGAAGGCCCAGCCGGACACCTCCAGCGCGTCGCGCGCCTGCGCCCCGGGCAGCGGCGCATCGACCCAGGCCATCGCCGGGGTGACGCAGGGGCCGGACGGCTTCGTCGCGGGCAGCCGGAACAGCAGGAAGCGCTGGTAGCCATGATCGGTTGACACGACCCGCGGCGGCGGCAGCGGCCCCACCAGGGCGCACACCTGGTGGTAGCGCGCCAGCAGGTCGCGGTAGCGCTGGTCACCGGGCGCCAGCACCAGCAGCCGCGGGCCGCTGCGGTGCTCTTCCCCGATCAGCCCCCACAGCGCCAGCTGCGCGGTACGCCCGTGCTTGTCGTTGAGCGGATGCGGCAACACGTGGATGGACGCGTCATCGCGGAGGAATCCCAGCTCGGCACCGACCTTGAAGCTGCCGGCCAGCACCCGGGTGCCTTCCGGCATGGCCGCCAGCTCCTCGCGCACCGCGTCGGCCAGCGGCTGCCAGCCGGCGAAATTGCGTGGGTAGAACTTGTTGCCGGCAAGCTGCGCGCGCAGTGCCGGCGAGGCCGCGGTCAGGTAGTAGCCGAACGCACAGGCCGCGCCCAGCAGCACCAGCGCCCAGGCGAGCCGGCGCCAGCCGCGGCGCCAGCGGCCCAGGACCAGCGGCACCACCACCAGCAGGGCGAAATAGCCCGGCAGCGGCCAGTGGAAGCTGATGCGCTCGACGTCGGTGAAGAACCCGAGCAGGAAGATCGCGAGCGTGGAAACGCCGCCGACCAGCGCGAAATAGCGCCATTGCACGCGGTGCTGGTGGCCGGCGGGCTGCGGGCGCAGGCCGGAGACGCACGCCTGCCACAGCGCGACGCACAGCAGCGGCGTCACCAGCAGCGGCTGGATGACCAGGAACCACAGCCCACTGGCCTGGAAGGCCCACGGGTGGCGCTCGACCAGCTGGAACTTCAGGCCGGCATCCTGGTTGTCCATGTTCCAGGACAGCAGCGGCAGCCAGGCGACGATGCCGACCGTCAGCGCCATCCACACCCGCGCGTCGCGCAGCGTGCGCCGGCCCTCCGGCAACAGCAGCAGCGCGATGAAGCCGACCGCGATCACCCCGATGAAGCGATAGTGGCTCAACGCGCCCAGCACCAGGCCGGCGGCCAGCATCAGCGCACCGCCGGCATCGACGCTGCGCAGCAGGCGGGCGCCGGCCGCCAGGCACAGCAGGGCCGCGAACGCCATGGGCACGTCCGGCACCGCGAGGATGCCGAGCGTCGCCGAAAGCGGCATCAACAGCGTCAGCGACCCGGCCTGCCAGCCCACCCGCGCACCGAACCAGCGCGTCGATACCCGCACCACCATCCACGGCAGCAGCGCCCCCATCAGCAGGAATGGCAGGCGGATGCCGAACGCATGGTGGCCGGCCAGTTCGCCGCCGAGCCGGGTCATCCAGGCGGTCAGCCCCGGCAGGTCCGAGTAGGCGGCCGCCAGGTGCCGCCCCTCCTGCCAGTAGAACGCCTCGTCGACGAACAATGGCAGGCGCGCCGCCACGATCGCCTTCAGCACCGTGACCGTCACCCAAAGTACGACGAACGCATTGCGCGCACGCTGACCCACCTGCATTGGCGCTTAAACTCCCTTCGACCCCTGATCCGAGACGACCATGGCTCCGTTGCCGTCACCAAGAATGCTAACCGATGTCGCCTTCCAGGCCCTGCAGCAGGCGCAGCAGCAGGTCAACGCGCTGCTGCTGGGCAAGACCGCCGAGGTCAGGCTGGCGTTCGTCGCGCTGCTGTCCGGCGGCCACCTGCTGATCGAGGACCTGCCCGGACTGGGCAAGACCACCCTCGCCCACGCCATGGCATCGACCCTGGGCCTGCAGTTCCAGCGCGTGCAGTTCACCTCCGACCTGCTGCCCGCCGACGTGCTGGGAGTGTCCATCTACGAGGCGGAGAGCCGCGGCTTCCGGTTCCATCCGGGGCCGGTGTTCAGCAACGTGCTGCTGGCCGACGAGATCAACCGCGCGCCGCCGCGCACGCAGAGCGCGCTGCTGGAGGCGATGGCCGAGCAGCAGGTGACCATCGACGGCACCACGCATGCGCTGCCCGATCCGTTCTTCGTGATCGCCACGCAGAACCCGGTGGACATGTCCGGCACGTTCCCGCTGCCGGACTCGCAGCTGGACCGGTTCCTGCTGCGGCTCACCCTCGGCTATCCCGATGCCGGGGCCGAGCGTGCCCTGCTGGCCGGCGCCAGCCGCCGCGACATGATCGCGCAGACGCTGCCCAGCCTTGCCGAACAGGACATCCGCGACCTGCGCCTGGCGGTCGAGCAGGTACATGCCAGCGATGCGCTGGTCGACTACGTGCAGCGCCTGCTGGCGCGCAGCCGGCAGCAGCCCGGGGTTCGTGTGGGACTGTCGCCGCGCGCCGGCATCGCCCTGCTGCGCGCGTCCAGGGCGCATGCGCTGCTGGCCGGCCGCGACCATGTGCTGCCCGATGACGTGCAGGCGCTGTTCGTCGCCGTGGCCGGACACCGGCTGGTCGCCGAGGCGGAGGCGTCCTCCGGCACCGCGCTGGCCAGCACCATCCTGCACGGCGTGCAGGTCGACTGAGATGCGGGCCTGGTTGCACGCCCGCCTGCAGGCCCTGCAGCGGCTCGCACGCCCGCGCCGGCCCGAGCCGCTGCCGGTCACGCTCGACCGCCACCGCATCTACGTGCTGCCGACCGGCTTCGGACTGTTCCTGGCCGCGCTGCTGGCGGTGATGCTGCTGGGCGCCCTGAACTACAACAACAATCCGGCGCTGCTGCTGGCACTGCTGCTTGCGGCCACTGCGCTGGCCAGCGCGCTGCAGGCGCACCTGCAGTTGGCCGGGCTGCGCGTGGACGCGGTCTCGGCCGAGCCGGTGGCGGCCGGGCAGCCGCTGCGGCTGCGGCTGGCACTGGCCCGCGACGACCGCCGCCCGCGCCGCGGACTGCGGGCATCCAGCGGCGCGGCCTTCGCCTTCGCGGATCTTGCCGGCAGCGATCGCACGGAAGTCGACCTGTGGTTGCCCACCGCGCGCCGCGGCTGGCTGCAGTTGCAGCGGATCCAGCTCGCCACTACCCAGCCGCTGGGGCTGGTCCGTGCCTGGAGCTGGATCTGGCCGGCGCCACCAGTGCTGGTCTACCCCGCCCCGGAACACCCCGCGCCGCCGCTGCCCGACAGCGGCGACGCCTCCACCCGCACCCGCCCGCATCCGCTCGGCGACGAATTGCAGCAGTTGCGGCCTTATCGCCAGGGTGATGCGCGCCGTGCGATCGCCTGGAAACATTCCGCCCGCCGCGACACCCTGCTGGTGCGCGAGTACGAACGCCCGGCCGGCACCGAACTGCTGCTGGACTGGCAAGCGCTCGGCCCGCTGCCGTACGAACGCCGCATCGCGCGCCTGGCGCGCTGGGTGGACGATGCCGAACGCGAAGGCCGCCGCTACCGCCTGCTGTTGCCTGGCCAGCCCCCGCTGGGGCCGGCCACCGGCGACGCCCACCGCCACCAGTGCCTGCGTGCGCTGGCACTGATGCCCGACGCATGAACAAGCCGACGGACCGCCGCTTTCCACGACAACATGGCGCGCACGCCGGCGCGCGCGCAGGTGTGCCATGACCGGGCGCGCCCGTTTGCCCCCTTGAACCCGACCGCGCGCAACGCGGCACTGCTGACCACCGCGCTGGCCCTGCTGCCGCTGCTGCTGCAGTTGCCGGGCGTGCTGGCCGCGGTGTTCGCCGGCACCGCGCTGCTGGTGGCGCTGCTGGCCTGGCGCCGCCCGCTGCCGCTGCCGCTGCGCCTGTTGCTGGTCGCCACCATGCTGCTCGCGATCTACTGGCAGATGGGCGCATCGCCGGGGCGCGACACCGGTTGCGCGCTGCTGGCGGCGATGCTGGCGATCAAGTCCAGCGAACTGCGCAGCCTGCGTGACGCACGCAGCCTGCTGGGCTTCGCGCTGTTCGCGCCGTTTGCCGCCTTCCTGCTCGACCAGGGCCCGACCACCCTGCTGCTGTCGCTGGCGGCGGTCGCCAGCGCCCTGCTCGGGCTGCAACACCTGGCCGACGCCGAGACCGGGGCGGCGGCACAGCCGACCATGCTGCAGTTGCGGACCGTCGGCCGGCTGCTGGCGGTCGCGCTGCCGCTGGCACTGGCCGGGTTCTGGCTGTTGCCGCGGCTGCCGACACCGCTGTGGGGCATCCCGAACGGGCGGTGGCGCGCCCGGGGCTGTCGGACACCATGGCGCCCGGGCAATGGCTGGACCTGATGGCCGACGACAGCCCCGCACTGCGCGCGCAGTTCATTGGCGCCGCGCCCCCGCCCGAACAGCGGTACTGGCGGGGCCCGGTGCTCACCCGCTTCGACGGGCGCACCTGGACGCGGCTGGAAAGCCAGCGCCGGCGCCCGCCACCACCGGTTGCCGGCGCCGCCCCGCAGTGGGACTACCAGATCGAGTACGAAGCCACCGAACGGCGCGAACTGGTGGCGCTGGACCTGCCGCTGGCCGCACCCGAGGAAACCTGGCTGGACGCCGACTACACCCTGGTGAGCACCCGGCCGCTGGCCACGCTGACCCGCTGGCACCTGCGTTCGGCGGCGCCGGTGCGCTTCCAGCAGGTGCTGCCGCCGGAGCTGCGCGCGCAGGCGCTGCAACTGCCGCGCGGCTTCAATCCACGCACGCTGGCGCTGGCCCGGCAGTGGCGCCTGGAGGCCGGCAATGACGACGCCGCCATCGTCCGCCGCGCGATGCAGTGGATCCGCCGCGACTTCAGCTACACCCTGAGCACGCCGCTGCCCGGCCGCCACGGCGCCGACGAGTTCCTGTTCGACTGGCAAGCGGGCTTCTGCGAGCACTTCAGTTCCGCCTTCGTGGTGCTGATGCGTGGCGCCGGCATCCCCGCGCGGGTCGTCACCGGCTACGCCGGCGGCACCCGCAACCGCTACGGCGACTACTGGCTGGTACGCAGGATGGACGCGCACGCCTGGGCCGAGGTGTGGCTGCCACAGCGCGGCTGGACCCGCGTCGACCCGACCGCGGCGGTCGCCCCGGAGCGTATCCGCGACACCCTGGAGGACCGCCTGGCGCGCGGCGACTCCGCCGGCGGCGGACTGGACATGGGAACGCGCTGGCTGCAGCTCGCGCAGGCCGGCGATTGGCTGCGCCGCAGCTGGAACGGCCTGGTGCTGTCCTTCGACGCGCGCCGCCAGCAGCGGCTGCTCAGCCCGTTCGGCATCGAGCGACTGGAACCGGCGCAGCTGGTCGGGCTGCTCGCCGCCTTCGCGCTTGTCGCCGTCGCCGCCATGGCCTGGCTGCTGGCGCGCGGCGAACGCGAGCGCGATCCGCTGCTGCGCGCCTGGCGCCGGCTGGACCGCCGCTACACCCGCCTCGGCCTCGGCCGGCAGGCGCACGAAACCGCCGGCGCCTGGGCCGCACGCGTGGACGCCGTGCGGCCCGGCAGCGGGCTGGTACTGCTCAGCCAGCGTTTCAGCGATGCGCGCTACGCTGGCGCCTCGTCGGACCTGGCTTCATTATTGCGTGACCTGCACAGGCACCGCCCCCAACCCGGATTACCGACCGGAGCACGAACATGAAGACCCGCATCCTCATTGCCATCGCCGCCAGCCTGACCCTGGCCGCCTGTGCCACCGCGCCCAAGCCGCTGCAGGGACAGTTCAGCACGGTGTCCCCGCGTGACAGCGTCGCGCAGAAGCAGACCGGCACGCCGGTGCGCTGGGGTGGCCGCATCATCGAGACCATTCCCGGCCAGGGCGAAACCTGTTTCCAAATGATCGCCCGTCCGCTCAACGGCAATGGCCGCCCGAGCACCACCTCCGCCGACGCCAGCGATGGCCGCTTCCTCGCCTGCCGCGCCGGCTTCTACGACCCGGCGGTGTTCGAGCCCGGCCGCGACGTGACCTTCATCGGCCGCATCGACGGCTACCAGACCACCAAGATCGGCGAATACGACTACCCACTGCCGAAGATCGCCGCCGACGTGGTGTATCTGTGGCCGGTGCAGCGCGAAGTCGAAGTAGTGCCGGCCTACCCGTACGGTCCGTGGGGACCGGCCTGGGGCCCCGGCTGGGGCTGGGGTTGGCGCGGCGGCTGGTGGTAAGCCCGGCGTCCGCAGCACACTGCAAACGCCGCCTTCGGGCGGCGTTTCCCGTTGTGGCCGCAGGGCTCACTCCAGCCTGCGGAGCGTCCAGTCGCCGTGGCGGGCACCGGGCTGCAGCGCCCAGCCCGGCGCCAGCGTCAGCACCCAGCCCTCGCCTTCCCAGCCAGCCGCCGTCTGCCGCACCCCGGCGTGGGCCACCGACAGCCGCTTCCAGTCGGTGGACAACAGCCCATCGCCGCGCACCTCCAGCACGCCCCAGGCGGCCGCGGCGCGGATCACGCCATACACCGAACCCTGCGGCGGCAACGGCGTCACCCGGTTCGGATCGAAACTGAAACTGGCACCGTTGACCGGCACGGCCAGCACCGGGCCGTCGACCAGGCGCGCGCGCAGGGCAGCCACCACGCCGGCCTGGTGCCGCGCGCGGGCCTGCTCGGCGGCCGCCACCTCGGCCAGGCCATGGCGCGCGCCCGCACGCCGGAAGGCGGCATCGCCGGCATCGGCCTGCATGCCCAGCGCGGCCGCGAGCAGCCCTGGCAGGCCGTCCTGCCGGTTCCAGCGACTGCGCCAGCCCGGCGCGGCACCGTCCAGCAGGACACCGTAGGCCGGGCCGGTGTAGTAAGCGAAGGAGCGGGCATAGGCCGTCACCGCGTCGCCACGGCGCAGATGCGCGGCGAGCCGGGCCTGCAGCGCGTCGTCCTGCGCGAGGATGCGCCCGGTGTACTCGGCGATGCCCTCGTGGCGCTCCATCGCATCCTCGGCGGCAGCCGCCTGCGGGAACCGCGCGTGGCGCCAGGCGCGGAAGGTCATCGCGTCGGCAATGGCCTGCCGCTGCTGCTCCGCGCTGGTTGCCTCCAGCGCCGCCGCCAGCGCACGCAGCTCCAGCCGCAGCGCCGTGCGTCCCTGCTCGGTCTCCAGCTGCTCCTGGTCGGCGTGGGTCGCGGCCAGCCCGATTCCGGCCTGGATGCGGTGCCAGGCCTCGTGCATGAGCAGGATCGAGCGGGCCGCCGGGTCTTCGGGCAGCGGCAGCATCAACATGGTCCAGGTGCGCCCGTTCCAGCCCACGGCGGTATTGGCGACCGGGACGTTGTCGGGCAGGCGGCCACGGAACACCGGGCCGTCGCGTTCCAGTGCGGTATCGGCCCCGTCGATGCTGGCAACGAACTGGCGGCTGGCCGGATCGACCAGCAGCACCGGCCCGCACAGGCTCACCCCCCAGGCCTTGCCGTCATCGGCCGCGCACAACTGTTGCATGCGCTGGAAGACCGCGCCCGCCGCCGATGCGTCCGGCAGCGCCTGCGCGGACGCCACCGATGGCAGCGCCAGCAGCAACAGGCCGATGCACCGGCGGAGGCGACCGCGCACGGCCTGCATCGCCGGGTCCCGCGGATGCCGGCTCATGCCGCGCCGAAATGCCCCAGCGGCGCGCCGGCCAGCAGGTGCAGGTGGATATGGAACACCGTCTGCCCGGCATCCTCGCGGCAGTTCATGACGATGCGGTAGCCGTTCTGCGCGAAACCTTCCCGACGCGCGTACTCGGCGGCGGCCAGCGCCAGCTTGCCGACCAGGTGCGCCTGCGCCGGCTGCAGGTCGTCCAGGGTGGGGATGACCTCGTTCTTGGGAATGAACAGGACATGCACCGGCGCCTGCGGGGCGATGTCCTTGAAGCCCAGCACCTCGTCGTCTTCGTAGACGATGCTGGCGGGAATTTCGCGGCGGATGATCTTGCCGAAAATCGTATCGGTCATGCGGCGGCTCACTGGCGTTGAACGGCCTACAGCTTACCGCCCCGCCGTGGCCTATTCGCCGATTTCGCTGCGGCTGCCAAAGGCGTGCGAGAGCGTGCCGCGGTCCACGTATTCCAGCTCGCCGCCCAGTGGCAGGCCCTGCGCCAGCCGGCTCGGCCGCACCTTGTGGCGGCGCGCCAGCTGCGCCAGGTAATGCGCGGTGGCTTCGCCCTCGACGGTGGAATTGGTGGCGATGATCAGTTCGACCACTTCGCCCTGCGCCAGCCGCGCCTCCAACTGGTCCAGGCCGAGTTCGCGCGGGCCGATGCCGTCCAGCGGCGACAGCCGTCCCTGCAGCACGTAGTACAGGCCGCGGTAGCTGGTGGCGTGCTCGATGGCCAGGCGGTCGGCCGGCGACTCCACCACGCACAGCGTCTCCCGCTCGCGGCTGGCGCTGGCGCACAGCGGGCACACCTCGGCCTCGCTGAAATCGCGGCACTGCGCGCAGTGCCCGATCCGCTCGATCGCCTCGCCCAGCACCTGCGACAGCCGCAGGCCGCCATCGCGCGCGCGCTCGAGCACGTGGTAGGCCATGCGCTGCGCACTCTTCTGGCCGACGCCGGGCAGCACCCGGAAGGCCTCGATCAGTTGTTCCAGCAGCGGCAGGCTCATCGCATCGGGCTCATGGTCGAAACGAACGCGCGAAGCCCGGGGGCTTCGCGACGTGGGCAGTACGGGTGGCCGGGCGCGGCCGGCACAGCGTGATCAGAACGGCAGCTTCATCCCCGGCGGCAGCTTCATGCCGGCCGTGGCCGAGCCCATGCGCGCCTGCGACTCGGCATCGATCTTGTTGGAGGCGTCATTGAACGCCGCGGCGATCAGGTCCTCGACCATTTCCTGGTCGGACAGCACCGACGGATCGATGCGCACCTTGCGGCACTCCTTGCTGCCGGTCAGAGTCACGCTGACCATGCCGCCACCCGCACTGCCGGTGACTTCCAGCTTGGCCAGTTCTTCCTGGGCCTTCTGCAGGTTCTCCTGCATCTTCTGGGCCTGTTGCATCAGTTGGGCGATATTGCCGCGCATGGTTTCCTACTCTTCAAGGGGACGGATGGAATCGGGCACGACCCGGGCGCCCTGCGCGAGCAGGTGCTGCACCTGGGGGTCGGCCATGAAAACGGCCTCGGCCGCATTCTGTCGCTCGCCGCGCTGGCGGTCGGCGCGCTCGTGCAGGGTTTCGGCCGGCGCGTTGCCGGTCTCGATCACGATCTTCGGCGCGTTGCCCAGCGCCTGCGCCAGGGTCTGCGCCAGCGCGCCCAGCGAACGTTCGGACTGCAGGTATTCGAAGCCCGGCAGCAGCGCCAGCCGCAGCACGCCGTTGTGGTAACCGACGAACGCGGCGTTGGCGGCGAGCTCGCGCGAGGGCCCGGACAGGCCGCTGGTGGCGACCAGGTCCAGCCACTGTTCGGCGTTGTCCAGCGCGCGCGGCGGTTCGCCGGCCGCGGCCGTTGCCGGCGCCGCAGGGCGCGCGGCCGGCGCGATGGCGATGCCCTCGGCACGGAATGGCGACGGTGGCGCCTGGCGTGGCGCCGGCGGCATGGAGTCGGCCACCTCGTGGTGCGCCTGCGCCGCGGCGGTTTCCTCCATCCATGGCGGCAGGTCGTCGTCCGCGCGCGCCTGCACCGGGTTGGCGGCCGGCACCGGGGAAAGCGACGTCGCATCGGCCTGCGGCGCGCGCGCCGCCAGCGGCACGACGTCTTCGCGCTTCGGGGCCGCGTGGGCGGAAACGGGGTCGGCGACCGGCACAGCCGCCACCGGCTGCGCCGCCGGTGCAGCGACGGCAGCCGCGGTCACGGCAGGCGTGGAACCGCCAGCCGACGACGACACCGCCCCGGTGCCCGGACCTTCGCCTTCCGGCACCGCCGGCACCGCACCGGCCGGGCGGAACGCCAGCATGCGCAGCACGGTCATTTCGAAACCGGCGCGCGGGCTCGGCGCCAGGTGCAGGTCGCGGCGGCCGCCCAGTGCCATCTGGTACCACAGCTGCACCACCTCCGGGCGCAGCCGCGCGGCGAACGCCACCGCGTCGATGCCGTCACCGGGCACCGGCGCGCCCGGCACCAGCTGCTGTACCTGGATGCGATGCAGGGCTTCGGCCAGCGCGTCGAGCACGCCGCTCCAGTCCGGAGAGAAATCGGCCAGGGTCGCCACGACCTGCAGCAGGCGCGCGCCGTCGCCCGCCGCCAGCGCGTCGAGCATCGCCGCCACCTGGGTGCGGTCGACGGTACCGAGCATCGCCCGCACCACGTCGTCGCGCAGCGCGCCGCCGGCATAGGCGATGGCCTGGTCGAGCAGCGACAGGCCATCGCGCAGCGAACCGTCGGCGCCGCGCGCCAGCTGGGTGATCGCGCCATCCTCGAACTCGATCTGCTCGGCACCGAGGATGCGCGTCATCTGCCCGCGGATCTGCTCCTCGTCCAGGCGCTTGAGGTTGAACTGCAGGCAGCGCGACAGCACGGTGACCGGCAGCTTCTGCGGGTCGGTGGTGGCCAGCAGGAACTTCACGTGCTCCGGCGGTTCCTCCAGCGTCTTCAGCAGCGCGTTGAACGCCGCCTTGGACAGCATGTGCACTTCGTCGATCAGATAGACCTTGTACTTGCCGCGCGACGGCATGTACTGCGCGTTCTCGATCACCTCGCGCACGTCGTCCACGCCGGTGTTGGACGCGGCGTCGATCTCCAGCAGGTCGATGTAGCGGCCGGCGTCGATGTCCAGGCAGGCCGGGCACTGGCCGCACGGGTCGGCACTGGTGCCATGCTCGCAGTTCAGCGATTTGGCGAAGATGCGCGCGATGGTGGTCTTGCCGACGCCGCGGGTGCCGGTGAACAGGAAGGCATGGTGGACGCGGCCGCTGTCCAGCGCATTGCTCAACGCGCGGACCACGTGTTCCTGGCCCACCAGCTCGGCGAAACGCTTCGGGCGCCACTTGCGGGCGAGGACGAGATAGGACATCAGGCAACCGTCTTCATCTGAACCCACATTGTGCCACGCCCCCGCTCCGCCGGCCCGCCCCGGACAGGGACGCGGCGGCGGCCGCTGAATGGATGGGCCGCGCCCGGCGCCGGGACGCGCACAGGCCGCCAACGGCCGGGGAACAGCGCCGGTCGCCGGCGGCCCGCCCCGTGCCGGCATGATGGATCGGCCGCGGTGCCGCGGCACCGGCGCCACCCCGCCGGGCGCGCGCGATGGCCCGGCGCGCGCCGCCGCACATTCGACTTGTGGCCGCAGCGCCGGCCCTATAGAATCTGCGCCCCTGCAGCGCCTTCGGGAAGCGGCAGGTCACGGAGAGGTGTCCGAGTGGTTGAAGGAGCACGCCTGGAAAGTGTGTAAGCGTCTAAACCGCGCTTCGGGGGTTCGAATCCCCCTCTCTCCGCCAGATTCATGCGTCCGGTCTTGATCCGGAACAGTGAACCCGGGCCGCGCGATGCGCGGCCCGCGTCTATGGTGGCCCCGTCGGCCCCTCGCGACGCTAGGTCGAAAATCCCGCCAGGGCCGGAAGGCAGCAACGGTATCGATCGACGCGGGCGCCGAGGTCAGCCGGCGGGGCCGCCACCTTTTCCGGGCCCATGCACCCACCACGCCTGGTCACGGCTTGGGCACGCGCCGCCCGCCGCGTACAGCCCTACGACGCCAGATGACCGCTGCTCCAGATGCGACCGGCGCCGCTGCCGCGATCAGCCCTGGAACGGCAGCGCCCGCGGCGCGGTGGGTTCGGCCAGTGCCAGGCATTCGCCGGGATCGGCCACGCGGTGGCCGCGCGCGCGCAGCGCCTGGCCATCGGCCGCGCTGGCGTAGTGGTACAGCACCATGCGCGCCTGCAGTTCCGCCGGGTACTCGCGCTCCAGGTCATCCACGCCGGTATGCGACGGGTTGCCATGCAGGCCGCAGTCGTGGGCGACCAGTTCGCCGTCATCGGCATGGCGGGCCAGCATCTCCGGGATCGGCCGGGTATCGCCGGTCCAGACCAGCGCGCCCTGCAGGCGCAGGCCCCAGGCGGTCTCCGGCCAGTGATGGCGTACCGGGAACACCTCCAGGCGCATGCCGTCGTGCCAGAACGCCTCGCCGACCACCACCAGCTGGAACGCATCCCAGAAATTGGCACCGCCTTCGGCGAGCACGTTGGGGTAATCGCCGACGCGCCGGTGCAACAGCGGCACCAGCGGCGCCGGCACGTACAGCCGCACCCGCCCGCGTCGCCCCGGATTGAAGTACGCATCGACGAACAGCCGCTCGAAGCCGGCGACGTGGTCCAGGTGCACGTGGGTGACGAACAGCGCATCGGGCATCGCGCCATAGCGGGCCCGGTAGGCGGTCAGCCCTTCGCCGCCGCAGTCGATGGTCAACCACGGCCGGGCGTCGCGCTCGATCACCGCCATCGGCGAGCCGAGTTCCACCGCCGAGGCATTGCCGACCCCGAGGAAGCGCAGCGACCACTCCATCACACGCCCCGGTTCCAGGCCAGGTCGTAGGCGCGGCGCAGGCGCGCGAAGTCCTTTTCCACGTCCTCGCGGCTGCGCTCGCCGCGCAGCTTGAGCAGCGAGCGCAACAGGCGCTTGAGGTTGCGCTCGCGCCAGCGCGTGGCGGGAATGCGCAGCACGCCGCGGTCGAAATCGATCAGCCAGCCATGACCACCGGCATCGAACAGGATGTTGTGCGCGTTGAGGTCGGCGTGATCCAGCCCGGCGCGATGGAAGCGCGCGACCAGGCGCCCGGCTTCCTCCCAGGGCGCGCCACGCCCGGCCACCAGCGCGCGGTCGGCCAGCGAGCGCACGCCATCGAGCCGCTCCATCAGGATCGCCGCGCGGTAGCTGGCGCCCTGGCGCATGTAGAACGCCGCCAGCGGCCGCGGCACCGGCAGTTTCAGCGCGATCAGCTTCCGCATCAGGCGGAATTCGGCAAAGCTGCGGGTACGGTCGGCGCCCTGCCACAGGTAACGATCGCGGCTGAGCCGCGCGGCGACGCCGCCGCGCAGGTAGTGGCGCAGCACGCAGTGGCCGAACGCGGCATCCACGAACCATGCCCCACCGCGCCCGCCCTCGCCTACCGGCCGCGCCCGCCCACCCCAGTGCGCAGGCGAAAACAAGCTGGTTTCGGCTTGCCGCAGGTGTTGGCGGTCGAACAGAATGGCACCATAGCCGCGGCCTTCGCGGCAAGGCGTCAGCGCTTCAGTGGCGTCGAAAGCGACCATTCACCGCGAGTCTAACAACACCATGCCTCCAGCGTCCTCCCCCTGTGCCTCCTGCGGCTGTCCGCGCTCGGGACGTGACCCACGTGGTCCCGCTGGTAAGGACGCTGCAGCAGGCCCGGCCGGGGGTGGAACTGCACTGGGTGATCGACAAGGCCGGACACCGGTTGCTGGAGGGCCTGCCCGGCGTGGCGTTCCATGTCTACGACAAGAAATCCGGGCTGGCCGGCATGCGCGCGCTGCGGCGCGAGCTGCCCGCCACCGGTTTCGCCGCGCTGCTGCAGATGCAGGTCGCCTTCCGCGCCAACGTGCTGTCGGCCTTCATCCCCGCCCGGCGCCGCATCGGCTACGACCGCGCGCGCTCCAAGGACCTGCACGGGCTGTTCATCAACGAACGCATTCCCGACCGCCCCGGCATCCACGTGCTGGATGCGATCGGCAGCTTCTGCGAGCCGCTGGGGCTGAAGCAGACCGCGGTGAGCTGGGACCTGGCCACGCCCGCCGACGCACACGACTGGGCGCGCGCGCAGTGGGATGACGACGGCCGCCCGGTGCTGATGATCTCGCCCTGCTCCAGCCATGTGCGCCGCAACTGGCATGCCGACCGTTACGCGGCGCTTGGCGACCATGCCGCCGCGCGCGGCTGGCGGGTGGTGCTGTGCGGCGGCCGCAGCGAGCTGGAACGGCATACCGCCGACGCGATCCTGGCGGCGATGCGCGCGCCGGCGCTGGATCTGGTCGGCCGCGACACCCTCAAGCAGCTGCCGGCGCTGCTGGCCCGCGCCAGGCTGCTGGTGACGCCAGATTCGGGCCCCATGCACATCGCCAACGCAGTCGGCACCAAGGTGCTGGGCCTGCATGCGGCCAGCAACCCGGCGCGCAGCGGCCCGTACTCGGACCGGCGCTACTGCGTGGACCGCTACGACGATGCGGCGCGGCGCTTCCTGCGCAGGCCCGCCGCCGAGTTGAAATGGGGCACGAAGATCGAGTTCGACGGGGTCATGGACCTGGTCACCGTGGACGATGCCATCGCCGCGTTCGAGCGCTACGTCGCCGACCACGCGGGCTGAGGCCCGCGGCGGCGCGCAGGTTCAGCGCGCGCGGTAGTCCGCGTAGGACTTCTCTTCCACGTACCCCGAACCCAGGGCCAGGTTGATCGCCTTCTTGATCCGCGCGCGCTCGTCGTTCTGGAAGTACACGCTGCGCGCCAGGTCGACGAACCCCGCGTCGAACGCCTGCGCCTTGTCCTTGAGCCGGATATCGTCCTCGATGTCCCACAGCCGCTCGTTGACCGCCTTCAGTTCGGCGCGCAGGCCCTGGATATCACGGCTCGCCGCCGGGTGCGCGCTCCAGGTGCGCTCCAGCGCGGCCAGTTCGTTGCGCACGTTCGCCAGCTTGCCCGCATCGCTCATGCGCTCGGACTTGATCTGCAGGATCGAGATCTTGTCGAGCAGTTCGCCGAAGGAGACGGGCACCAGGATTTCGGACATGACGGATACCGGGGAAGCGGGGGAAGCAGTGTAGCGGCCGGCGCCGCCGCGCTGGCGGCCGGAAACGAAAACGGCCCCGTTGGGGGCCGTTTCCAGATCTGGCGGGAAGGGGGGGATTCGAACCCCCGATACGCTATTAACGTATGCCTGATTTCGAGTCAGGTACATTCAACCACTCTGCCACCTTCCCGGTGGTTCCCGGCGTACCGGGCTGCGAATGATACGAGGCCTTGGCAGCGCGGACAAGCTGTTTTTTCATCATGTGCGGGTGAGGCTGCCCGCCGGGGCCCCGCCGCCGCGGTATCCGCTGCCCGGCCGGCGCGCGGGCGGCTCTTGCCGTGTACCGGTGCGGACGCGATGATGAAAAGCCTCTCCGCTGGAAACGGCCCGCCGCGGGCGCCCATGATCGAATTCGGACACCTCAGCCACGTCGGCCTGCGCCGCCAGCTCAACGAGGACACCTATTACGGTGACGGCGAACTGGGGTTGTGGCTGGTCGCCGACGGCATGGGCGGCCATGCCTGCGGCGAAGTCGCCAGCGCGCTGGCGCGCGAGGCCATCGTGCGCGAGGTGCGCGGCGGCACCCCGCTGCCGCAGGCGATCCGCATCGCCGACGAGGAAATCATCCGCGCCTCGCGGCGGCGCAACGACAGCCTGCCCATGGGCACCACCGTGGTCGCCGCGCGGGTGCAGGGCCACCGCTTCGAGGTCGCCTGGGTGGGCGACAGCCGCGCCTACCTGTGGCGGGACGGCAAGCTGGCCCAGCTGAGCCAGGACCACAGCTACGTGCAGGAACTGATCGCGCAGGGCTCGCTGACCGTCGAGCAGGCCCGCGCCCACCCGCACCGCAACGTGGTCACCCAGGCACTGGGCGTGACCGATCCGGCCCACCTCAATGTCGCCACCATGACCGGCGAACTGCGCCCGGGCATGCAGCTGCTGCTGTGCAGTGACGGCCTGACCGAGGAAGTGGACGACCGCAGCCTGGCGCAGGCCCTGGCGCAGGCCGACTGCAGCGCCCAGGAATGCGTGGACACGCTGGTGGCCGCGGCGCTGGATGGCGGCGGTTCGGACAACATCACCGCGCTGCTGGTCCGCTGCCACTGAGCAGCGCCCGCCAGCGCGCGGGCGTCGTCGCCCCGCGTTACGCGCCGGCCGCTTCCTCCGGCCTGGCGCCGTCCCACCAGGCATGCCCGGCCTTCTTGCGCAGGCGCTCCAGGCGCGCCTGGTGTGCCTGGAGCTCGGAGGCCGTGGCCACCACCACCGGACGCGGCAGCAGCGCCGTGGCATCGAAGGCCTGCAGCATGCCCGTCGCGCCGCGGACCTCGGACTCGGGCAGGCCGAAGCCGATCTCCTCCTGCCCCGAGGTCAATGCGATGTAGACGTCGGCCAGGATCTGCGCATCGAGCAGGCCGCCATGCAGGTGCCGGTGCGAATTGTCCACGCCCAGGCGCTTGCACAACGCGTCGAGCGAGTTGCGCTGGCCGGGGAAGCGCTCGCGCGCCATCGCCAGCGTATCGGTGACCGTCACCCGCTCGGCAAGCGGCCCCCTGCCCAGCAACGCCATCTCGTTCTCGAGGAAGCCCATGTCGAAGGCGGCGTTGTGGATGATCAGCTCGGCGCCGTCGACATAGGCCAGGAACTCGTCCACGACCTCCTCGAAGCGCGGCTTGTCGGCCAGGAACTCCAGGCTCAGGCCGGTGACTTCCTGGGCGCCGGCCTCGAACTCGCAGTCGGGCTTGAGGTAACGATGGAAATTGTTGCCGCTGGGCCGGCGCTCGAGCAGTTCGACGCAGCCGATCTCGACCACGCGGTTGCCCTTCTTCCACTCCAGTCCGGTGGTTTCGGTATCAAGGACGATCTGGCGCATGGCCCACCTCAGTTGCTTGCGGCGCCATCGCGCACGCGGATTGCGGCATCGCGGGCCAGCTGGTCCACGCGTTCGTTGTCCGGATCGCCATTGTGGCCCTTCACCCAGCGCCATTCGATCTGGTGGCGCTGGGTGGCCGCGTGCAGGCGTTCCCACAGGTCGCGGTTCTTCACCGGGTCGCCGCCGGCGGTCTTCCAGTGCCGCCGCACCCAGCCCGGCATCCATTCGGTGATGCCCTGGCGCACGTACTGCGAATCGGTCTGCAGCATGATGGCGCACGGCTCGGTGAGCGCCTCCAGCCCGGCGATGGCGGCCATCAGCTCCATCCGGTTGTTGGTGGTATGGGCCTCGCCACCGGACAGCTCGCGCTCATGCGCCTTGTAACGCAGCAGCGCCGCCCAGCCACCCGGGCCCGGATTGCCGAGGCAGGCACCGTCGGTATGTATCTCGATTGATTTCATGTCTTTCCGTTGTATGAAGCGTCAGGTCGCCACCGGCCCGCCCCAGCCCACCGGGCGGGCGGCTTCGGGGCCGATGAAGGCCGCCGCACGCTTCTCGAATTCCAGCACGCAGACCGCCCGCAACGCTGGCAACGCCTTGCCGGCGGCCGGCCCGGCCTCGTTCCACAGCGGCCCGAAATGGCGCACCGAGCGGATCCGCAGCCCCTCGCGCCGCAGCCGCGACTGGCAACGCGTGGCCGACGGCGGGCGGGCGCCCTGCCATTGCCAGCGGGCGCGGTAGGGGCTGTAGCGGTTGAGCAGGGTCATCCACAGCCGGCCGCCGGGCATCAGCACCCGCGCGCATTCGGCCAACAGCGGCTCCAGGTCCACCGCGGCCACATGCTGCAGGATGATCGCGTTGACCGCTTCGGAGGGCAGCGGCAACGGCAGGGCGCAGGACACATCGCCGCGCCAGCCGTGCCCATCGGCGGTCCGGTGCAGGCGCACCCCGCGCCCGATCGGCGCCTCCGCCGGCAGCCAGGTCGCGCAGGGCGCCAGCCACAGCCACGGCTGCGCGGGAAACCCGCTGACCTGCTCGAGCAGATGGCGCTGTTCGGCGGCCCGCATCGCCGCCGCTCCAGCCTTCTCAAACCAGGCCGAGACTGCAGCTTGACGGGGGAACGGGGCGGCAGGCATGGTCCAATTCTATGCGACTGACCGCCCTGCCTGCATTCCAGGACAACTACATCTGGGCGCTGCAGGCGCCTGACGGCAACACGCTGGTCGTCGATCCGGGCCAGGCACGGCCGGTTCTGGAGGCGGCCGACCGGGGCCTGCGGCCAGCCGCCGTGCTGCTCACCCACCACCATGACGACCATATCGGCGGCGTGGCGGAACTGCGGCAACACTGGCCGGACCTGCCGGTCTTCGCCCCGGAGATGAACGCATCCCCCTGGAATGTGAACGCGTCGGCGATGGCGACCGGGTAGAATCGGCCGGTTTCGCGCTCTCGGTGCTGTCCGTACCCGGCCACACCCGGAGCCATATCGCCTTCCATGGCCACGGACACCTGTTCTGTGGCGACACGTTGTTCAGCCTCGGCTGTGGACGCATGTTCGAAGGTACGCCCGCCCAGATGCTGGCCTCGCTACGGCGGCTGGCGGCACTGCCGGCGCAGACGCGGGTCTGCTGCGGGCATGAGTACACGCTGGGCAATGCCGTGTTCGCGCGGCATGTCGATCCCACCAACGCGGCATTGCACCGCCGCCAACAGGAAGCCATGGACATGCGCAGCCGCTCCCGCCCCACCGTTCCCTCGCTGCTGGCCAGCGAACTGGAATGCAACCCCTTCCTGCGCACGCATGCCGAACCCGTGCGCCAGGCCATCGCCGCGCGGCTGGGCCGCGCGCCGCTGGACGAAGTGGAAGTGTTCGCCGAATTACGGCGCTGGAAAGACGGTTTCCGCGCGTGAGGCGGCACGGCCTGTCCCTGGCGCTGGGGCTGCTGCTCGGCGCGGGTGCCGGCGTCACCGCCGGCGCGCAGTCGCTGCCGGCCACCGCCGGCCTGACCCAGAACATCGCCTCGCTGGCGGCCTTGCCGGCCGACCCGGCCGCACTGCCGGCGCCGCTCACCCGCAATGGCCACCAGATATTCGCCAGCTTCCGCGAGGGCCTGGCGATGTCGCAATGCGACGCGGACGCCACCAGCCCGCGCTGGCGCAAGCAGTTCGCACACGCGCCATCGCGCCTGGGCAACGTCGAGGACGATGCCCTGCCCCTGTTCGGCTACGTGGTGGATGAGCTGCGCGCGGCCGGCCTGCCCACCGAGTTCGCGCTGATCCCCTTCGTGGAAAGCGGTTACCGGCCCGGCGCGCGCAACGCCAGCGGCCCCGCCGGCCTGTGGCAGTTCATCGCCACCACCGCGCGCAACCACCGGGTACCCATGGAAAGCGGGTATGACGGCCGGCTGTCGGCGGTGGATTCGACCCGCGCCGCGGTGCGTTACCTGAAAACCCTCTATGGCATGTTCGGCGGCGACTGGCAGTTGGCCGTGATGGCATACAACGCAGGCGAGTACCGCATCCTGCAGGCGCTGCGCCGCGGCGGCATGAACGCGCAGAACGCGCGGCCGGCCGAACTGCCGGGCCTGTCGCCGATCACCCATGCCTATGTCGAGAAGCTGCATGCCCTGGCCTGCGTGCTGGAGCAGGCGGAAAAGGAGCCGGAGCTGATGGCGGCCCTGGACCGTCCGGTACCGGTGCTGCGCGGGCACGCGCTGCCCGCCGGCACCACCCTGGCCGACTGGTCGGCCCGCAATGCGCTGGACCCGGCGCGCGTGGCCCGGCTCAACCCGGCGGTCACCGGCAAGCGTGCCGGCACCCGGGTGCTGGCGCCGGCGCTGCCGGACATGGTCCTGGGCAGCGAAAGCCAGCTCGCGGCAGCTCCCCTGCCACCGACGGCGTTGCCGGCACCGGCCAGCGTCGATGTCGCCAGCACCGCCGTGGCCAGCGCGGGCACCGCCGCCGCGGGACGCCGGCACACGGTCCGCAGTGGTGAATCGGCCTGGACGATCGCGCGGCGGTACGGCATCCCGGTCAAGACCCTGCTTTCGCGCAACAACCTGGACGCCAATGCGATCCTCAAGCCCGGGATGGTGCTGCGCTTCGAGGAAACCCGCTGACACGCTGCCGTCCTCGCCAATGACAGGAACGAGAAAGCCCGGCGTTACGCCGGGCTTTCTGTATCAGCGGATCCGCGGGGCGTTGTCAGCAACGCCCCGCGCGTCCCGGGTTCAGAGCTGGGATTCCTGCACCTGGACCTTGAAGCGCTTGCGCAGGCCATCGACGAACGCCTTGGCCGCCGCCGCGCCGTCGATCTGGCTCAGCTGCTGCTTCAGCATCGCCAGCTGCGGCTCCGGCACTTCCTTGAGGTCGCCCGGGGTGACCTTGGTCACCGCGAAGACCGCATAACGCCCGTCGTCCAGCTCCACCTTGCCGTAGCTGGGCTTGCCCTCGGACGGCGGCACCACGCTGAACACCGCCCGGTTGGCGGCAGCCGTCGGCATCGGCGCCGAGCGCGGCAGGCCCGGCATCGGCAGCAACTGCAGCTTCTCGCCCTCGGCCAGCGCCTGCAGCGTCTGCCCCGCCTGCAGCTTGGCCAGCAGCGCATCGGCCGCCTTCTTCGCCGCTTCCTCGGTACGGTGCGCGCGCACCGCGGCGATCACCTTCTCGCGCGCCTGCGCCAGCGGGATGGCCTGCTCGGGCGTATGCGCGGTCACGCGGATCATCACGTTGTGGTTCGGCCCCAGTTCGATCGGGTCGCTGACCGTGCCGTCCTCCTTCAGCGCGTCGGAGAAGGCCGCGCGCAGCACCGCCGGGTTGGCGGCGATGCCGCTGGCGGTGGCGCGGGTGAACGGGCCCAGGGTCTGCACCGGCAAGCCCACTTCCTTGGCTGCCGACTCAAGCACGGTCGGGTTCTTGTAGACCAGGTCCACCAGGCGGCCGCCGAGTTCGTTGAACGCGCGCTCGGTATCGGCCTGCAGCTGTTCGGCCGCCAGCTGGTCGCGCACTTCCTCGAACGGACGTCCTTCGCCGCCCTTGACCTCGCGCAGCTTCAGCACGTGGTAACCGAACTCGGTCTTCACCGGGCCACTGATCTCACCCGGCTGCATCGCGAACAGCGCATCCTCGAACGGCTTGACCATCACGCCGTGTTCGACCCAGCCCAGGTCGCCGCCTTCGGCCTTGGAACCCGGATCGTCGGAATTGGCCTTGGCCAGCGCGGCGAAGTCGGCGCCCGGCTGCCTGGCCTCGGCGGCCAGCTTGGCGGCCTTGGCTTCGGCGGCCTTCTGCGCGGCGGCGTCGCTGCCGGCGCTGACCAGGATGTGCGAGGCCAGGCGCTGCTCCGGCTTGACGAAGCGGGCCTTCTCTTCCTCATAGCGGCGGCGCAGGGCCGCCTCGTCCGCGGGCGTGGCGGCCGGCATGCGCGCGGCGTCCAGCTCGACGTACTCGATGGACACGCTCTCGGGCTGCATGAAGTCGCGGGTGTGGGTTTCGTACCACTGCTTGATCTGCGCGTCGTCCACCGCCGCGGTGTCGGCCTCCGGCGCGGGCAGCATGGCGAACTCCACGTCGCGCGTCTCGCCCAGCAGCTTCAGCAGGCGCTCGCTCTCGCCCTTGGTGGCGAAGCCCGACTGCGCCAGCGCGGTCGGGATGATCGACTGCTGCAGGCTGGTGCGCACCACCTGGTCGAACATCGCCGGGGTGCGCGGCGGCTGGCTCTGCGCCAGCACCAGGCGGTACTGCTCGGGGTCGAACTTGCCGTCGCGCTGGAACTGCGGGATCGCGGCGATGTAATTGCGCACCGCCTCGTCGCCGATGACGATCCGCGCGTCTTCGGCGGCCAGCCGCACCACCTGCTCGTCGATCAGCTGGTCGAGCACGGCCAGCTTGTTCTCGGTGGTCTCGAACTCGCGCGGATCGAAGTTGTCACCCTGCTGCTGGCGGGCCTCCATGCGCGCCTGCTCGAAGCGCGTGCGGAAATCCTCGACGCTGATCTCATGGTGGTTCCACAGGAACGACATCGGCCACCACGACGGTGCCGAGCGCCACCACGACGGCGGTGCCGATACCTTGGCGACGTTCTGCGCACCGACACCGCCCAGATAGCTGTTGTCGATCACGAACAGGAACGGAATCATCAGCAGCCCCAGGATCACGGTCACGATCCAGCCCGAGGTCTTGTCGCGGAGTTTCTGCAGCATGGGAAAATCAAGGCCTGATTGGCGAGCCGGGCAGTGTAACCCGCTTCCCGCCTGACTCCCAACCGGCGCGCCGTGCGCTGCCGCGGCCCAAGCCCGCGGCACTGCGCGGCGTCGACGCCGTGAGCGCGGCCCCGGCCTAGCAGGGCCAAAAAAAAGCCCCGGGCTTCTGCCCGGGGCTTCGAATCAATGGCGGAGCGGACGGGACTCGAACCCGCGACCTCCGGCGTGACAGGCCAGCATTCTAACCAGCTGAACTACCGCTCCGCATATTGCAACCTGCTACCGGCCGACATCGCGACCGGGGTGCCACTGCATGCAGTGGCGGGTGGAACTGGCGGAGCGGACGGGACTCGAACCCGCGACCTCCGGCGTGACAGGCCAGCATTCTAACCAGCTGAACTACCGCTCCGCACTTGATTGTTCGCCTCCAGCACCACCCCGGAAGGTGGAGAGAAAGCAAGGCCCCGATCGCTCAGGGGCCTTCTTGAAACTGGCGGAGCGGACGGGACTCGAACCCGCGACCTCCGGCGTGACAGGCCAGCATTCTAACCAGCTGAACTACCGCTCCACTTTCAATACTGCTCGACGGTGCTTTTACGTGGTGGGTGCTGAGGGTTTCGAACCCCCGACCCTCTCCTTGTAAGGGAGACGCTCTACCACTGAGCTAAGCACCCCCGGTGAGCCGCTTAGTTTACAGCGTCCTTCAGGGCTTTACCAGCCTTGAAGGCAGGATTTTTCGAAGCGGCGATCTTGATGGTGTCGCCGGTCTTCGGGTTGCGACCGGTGCGCTCGGCGCGCTCGCGGACCTGGAAGGTACCGAAACCCACCAGCGTCACGGCATCGCCCTTCTTCAGCGCCTTGGTGATCTCGGCGACGACGGCATCGACCGCACGGCCGGCTTCGGCCTTGGAGAGGTCAGCAGCAGCGGCAACGCCGTCGATCAATTCGGTCTTGTTCATTATGTAATAACTCCCTATGCGGCAATCCGCGGAATAGATTGGATGGGTCGTCGCCATCGCAGTGGCGGCGGCCGTAAGATCCTGCAAACACGTCGCCCGCTCATCGAGCGGGCGCGTGAGTCGCACTTTTATACCAGCGCCCCCTACCCACGCAAGCCGAAAAGCCAATAACGACGCGGGTTTCAAGGGATTTTGCGTTCATCATCAGTGCTTGACGCGCGCGGTCGGAGCTGCCTTCGCCCGCCCCCGCACCGCCACCCGCTGGCCGTTCTTGCGCGCCTTCTTTGGTGCCAGCGGCGCCTCCAGCGCGATGTCCAGCACCTCATCGATCCACTTCACCGGGATGATGTCCAGGTCGCGGGTGACGTTGGCCGGGATGTCGGCCAGGTCCTTGCGGTTCTCCTCCGGGATGATCACGGTGCGGATGCCACCGCGCAGCGCGGCCAGCAGCTTCTCCTTCAGACCGCCGATGGCGGTGACGCGACCACGCAGGGTGATCTCGCCGGTCATGGCGACATCGGCCTTGACCGGTACCCGGGTCAGGGTCGACACCAGCGAGGTGACCATGGCGATGCCGGCACTGGGGCCATCCTTGGGGGTGGCGCCATCGGGCACGTGCAGGTGCACGTCGTGCTTCTGCAGGAAGTCCACGTCGATGCCCAGCGCCTGCGCGCGGGCGCGTACCACCGACAGCGCCGCCGTCGCCGATTCCTTCATCACGTTGCCCAGCTGGCCGGTCAGCGTCACCGCGCCCTTGCCCGGGATCAGCGTCGATTCGATCTGCAGCAGGTCGCCGCCGACCTCGGTCCAGGCCAGGCCGGTCACCAGGCCCACTTCGTTCTCTTCCTCGGCACGGCCGAAGTCGAAGCGGCGCACGCCCAGATACCTGTCCAGGTTGGCGGCATCGACCACCACCAGCGCCTTGGGCTTCTTCGTGGCCTTCCTGGCCGCCTTCCTGGCCGGCTGCGGGCCGGCGAGCGCGATCTCCTTGACCACCTTGCGGCAGATCTTGGCGATTTCGCGCTCGAGGTTGCGCACGCCGGACTCGCGCGTGTAGTAGCGCACGATGTCGCGGATCGCGCCCTCCTCGATGGCCAGCTCCTCCGGCTGCAGGCCATTGGCCTTGAGCTGCTTGGGCACCAGGTAGCGGGTGGCGATGTTGAGCTTCTCGTCCTCGGTATAGCCCGGGATGCGGATCACTTCCATGCGGTCCAGCAGCGGGCCGGGGATGTTGAGCGAGTTGGAGGTCGCCACGAACATCACTTCGGACAGGTCCAGGTCCACTTCAAGGTAGTGGTCGTTGAACGCGTTGTTCTGCTCCGGGTCGAGCACTTCCAGCAGCGCCGAGGACGGGTCGCCGCGGAAGTCCATCGACATCTTGTCGATCTCGTCGAGCACGAACAGCGGATTCTTGCTGCCGACCTTGTTGAGGTTCTGCACGATGCGGCCCGGCATCGAGCCGACGTAGGTGCGGCGATGGCCGCGGATCTCGGCCTCGTCGCGCACGCCGCCCAGGCTCATGCGCACGAACTTGCGGTTGGTGGCCTTGGCGATGGACTGGCCCAGCGAGGTCTTGCCCACGCCCGGCGGCCCGACCAAGCACAGGATCGGGCCCTTCATCTGCTTCACCCGCGACTGCACCGCCAGGTATTCGAGGATGCGGTCCTTGACCTTGTCCAGGCCGTAATGATCGGCGTCGAGCGTGTCCTGGGCGACCTTGAGGTCCTTGCGCACCTTGGTGCGCTTCTTCCACGGCACGCCCAGCAGCCACTCCAGGTAGTTGCGCACGACCGCGGCCTCGGCCGACATCGGCGACATCTGCTTGAGCTTGTTGAGCTCGTTCTTCGCCTTGGTCTCGACCGCCTTGGGCATGCCGGCCTCGGCGATCTTGCGCGCCAGTTCGTCCAGTTCGCCCGGCGCGTCGTCCAAGTCGCCCAGCTCCTTCTGGATGGCCTTCATCTGCTCGTTGAGGTAGTACTCGCGCTGGCTCTTCTCCATCTGCGACTTGACCCGCCCGCGGATGCGCTTCTCCAGCTGCTGCACGTCGATCTCGCCGTCGACCAGGCCGACCAGCATTTCCAGCCGGTCGCCGACCTGCAGCGTCTCCAGCAGCTTCTGCTTGTCGGCCAGGCGCACGCCGATGTGGGCGGCGATGGTGTCGGCCAGGCGCGACGGCTCCTCGATGCCGTTCAGGGTCTGCAGCAGCTCCGGCGGCAGCTTGCGGTTGGTCTTGACGTACTGCTCGAACAGCGACATCAGCGAACGCGCGATCGCCTCGATCTCACGCGGCTCGCGCGCTTCGTCCGATTCCAGCTCGGTGCCGGCGCCCTGCAGCGCGCCATCCTGCTCGCGGATCCTGTCCACGGCGACCCGCGCCAGGCCCTCGACCAGCACCTTGATGGTGCCGTCGGGCAGCTTCAGCAGTTGCAGCACCTGCGCCAGGGTACCGACGGTGTACAGGTCGGCGGCGGTGGGGTCGTCGGTCTCGGCCGACTTCTGCGCGACCAGCAGGATGCGCTTGTCCGCTTCCATCGCCCGCTCCAGCGCCTGCATGGACTTGTCGCGCCCGACGAACAGCGGGATGACCATGTGCGGGAACACCACCACGTCGCGCAGCGGCAGGACCGGCAGGTCGAGGACTTCGGTTTGGGACTGGGCCATGGGGGGCTCCACTTGGATTCGGGGGTGGCCATGAAAAAAGCCGATGGCCCCGTTATGGGGCCATCGGCGGGGTGATGCAAGTGGCGTCGGGGAAGCACCTGAACCGGGCTTCATCCCGCCCGGACAGGAGGCTCGAACAGCCTATTCAGTCACCGGACGCGGCCTTGGCCGGCGGCGTCTGGTAGATCACGTACGGCTCGGACTTGTGCTCGATGACCGATTCGTCCACCACCACCTTGCTCACGTTCTCCTGCGACGGCAGGTCGTACATGGTGTCCAGCAGCACCGACTCGACGATGGTGCGCAGGCCGCGCGCGCCGGTCTTGCGCTTGAGCGCCTTCTTGGCGATGGCCGAAAGCGCGTCCGGACGGAACTCAAGCTCGACGTTCTCCATCTCGAACAGCTTCTTGAACTGCTTGGTGATGGCGTTCTTCGGTTCGGTCAGGATCCTGACCAGCGCCGCTTCGTCCAGCTCCTCCAGGGTCGCCACCACCGGCAGGCGGCCGACGAACTCGGGGATCAGGCCGAACTTGATCAGGTCCTCGGGCTCGACCTCGGCCAGCACCTTGCCCACTTCCTGCTTGCGCTCGCTGCTCTTGACCTTGGCACCGAAGCCGATGCCGCCGGCCTCGCTGGAGCGCTGCTGGATCACCTTGTCCAGCCCGGCGAACGCGCCGCCGCAGATGAACAGGATGTTCTTGGTGTCCACCTGCAGGAATTCCTGCTGCGGGTGCTTGCGCCCGCCCTGCGGCGGCACGCTGGCCACGGTGCCTTCGATCAGCTTCAGCAGGGCCTGCTGCACGCCTTCGCCGGACACGTCGCGGGTGATCGACGGGTTCTCGCTCTTGCGCGAGATCTTGTCGATCTCGTCGATGTAGACGATGCCCTGCTGCGCCTTCTCGACGTCGTAGTCGCACTTCTGCAGCAGCTTCTGGATGATGTTCTCCACGTCCTCGCCGACATAGCCGGCTTCGGTGAGCGTGGTCGCATCGGCCATGGTGAACGGCACGTTGAGCAGCCGCGCCAGCGTCTCGGCCAGCAGGGTCTTGCCCGAGCCGGTCGGGCCGACCAGCAGGATGTTGGACTTGGACAGCTCGACGTCGTCGCTCTTCTGACGGCTCTCGATGCGCTTGTAATGGTTGTACACGGCCACCGCCAGCGTGCGCTTGGCGCGGTTCTGGCCGATCACGTACTGGTCCAGGACCTCGAGGATCTCGCGCGGCTTGGGCAGCGAACTGCGCGCCGACTGCGCCTTTTCCTCAAGTTCCTCGCGGATGATGTCGTTGCACAGCTCCACGCATTCATCGCAGATGAACACGCTCGGACCCGCGATCAGCTTGCGTACTTCATGCTGACTCTTGCCGCAGAACGAGCAGTAAAGGATCTTGCCGCTGTCTCCGGAACGACCTTGCCGGTCTTCGCTCATGCTTCGCTTACCCAGTTGCTCCCCCGTGAACAGGGGGTTCGATTTCGAGAATAGCACAGGGCCGGATGGACGCCAGTCCACTTCCGACCCTGCAGAAAACGCCGTGTTTTCGGCTACTTGCGCCGGTCACGCCGGCTGGATCGACTCGTCGGGACGCCGCTCCAGGACCTGGTCCACCAGACCATAGGCCTGGGCATCGGCGGCGCTCTTGAAGTTGTCGCGCTCGGTGTCGCGCGCGATGGTCTCCAGCGACTGCCCGGTGTGCTTGGCCAGCACCTCGTTCAGGCGCGCGCGCAGGGTCAGGATCTCGCGGGCGTGGATGTCGATGTCGGTGGCCTGGCCCTGGAAGCCGCCCAGCGGCTGGTGGATCATCACCCGCGAATTGGGCAGCGCGAAGCGCTTGCCGGGCGCGCCCGCCGCCAGCAGCAGCGCGCCCATCGAGGCGGCCTGGCCGACGCAGATGGTGCTCACGTCCGGCTTGATGTACTGCATGGTGTCGTAGATCGCCATGCCGGCGGTGACCACGCCACCGGGCGAGTTGATGTAGATGCTGATGTCCTTTTCCGGGTTCTCCGCTTCCAGGAACAGCAGCTGCGCCACCACCAGGTTCGCCATGTGGTCGTCGATCGGGCCGACCAGGAAGATCAGGCGCTCCTTCAGCAGGCGCGAATAGATGTCATAGGCGCGCTCGCCGCGGCTGGTCTGTTCGACCACCATGGGAACCAGGTTCAGGGCTTTGGCTCGGTTGTCCATTACGTGGGGCACCTAATCTTGACGGGGAAACATCACCCCGCGCCGGGGCGCGGGGCGGGTGGAGCGACCGCCTTACGGGCGGATCGCTTCCTGGAACGTCAGCACCTGCTCGGTGTGCTGGGCACGCTCGGCGATCCAGTCGATGACCTGCTCTTCCATCACGCGGTTCTGCAGGCCACTCATCAGCTGGGGGTCGTTGCGGTACATCTCAATGACCTGCTCGGGCTCTTCGTAGGTCGAGGCGATCAGGCGCATGGTTTCATTCAGGCGCTTCGGGTCCAGGCGCAGGTCGTTGCGGCGTGCGACTTCGCCGACCAGCAGGCCGACCAGCACGCGCTTGGAGGCGGCGTCCTTGAAGCCCTCGTGGGCGTCGGCCGGCACCTGGCCCGGGTTGCCGCCCTGGCGGCGGATGGCGTCGATCTGCTGGGCCAGCATGGCGCGGGCTTCGTTCTCGACCAGGCGCGGCGGCAGCTCGACCGAGGCGTAGGCGGCGATCAGCTGCTCGCCCACTTCGCGGCGCAGGCGGTTCATCAGCGCGCCCTTGAGCTCGCGCTCCAGGTTGGCGCGGATGTCGGCGCGGAACTGCGCCAGCTCACCGTTCTTCACGCCGAAGCTCTTGATGAAGGCCGCATCGACCTCCGGCACCACCGGCTCGGACACCTCGGTGGCCTTGACCGTGACCTTGACGTTCTTGCCGGCCAGCGCCGGAACGCGCCAGTCGGCCGGGAACGCGACGTCCAGGGTCTTTTCCTCGCCCTTGGCCAGGCCGACCAGACCCTGCTCGATCTGCTCGAACATCATGCCCTGGCCGATGATGATGGTGCCCTGCTCGGCGCCTTCGGCCGGCAGGCGTTCGTCACCGGCCTGCGACCAGGTTTCCAGCGCGACCAGGTCGCCTTCCTGCGCGCCACGCGCGACCGCCTTCCAGGTGCGGCGCTGCTGGCGCAGGTTCTCGATCATCTGGTCGATGTCGGCGTCGGTGACTTCGGCGCTGTGGCGCACCACGGTCAGCTTGGTCACGTCGACATCGCCGAAGTCCGGCACCAGCTCGACGGTGGCCACGAAATCGAACTCGCCCTCGCCGGCCTTGTCGATGCGCGGGGTGCCGGCAATGCGCAGCTCATGCTCGCGCAGCGCGGCGTCGAAGGTCTCGCGCAGCAGGCCGTCCATCGCTTCGGCGCGCACCTGCTGGCCAAAACGCTGCTCGACCACCTTGGCCGGCACCTTGCCCGGACGGAAGCCCTTGATGCGCACGGTGCGCGCGATCTCGCCGAGCCGGCCACTGATGTGGCTCTGCAGGCGCTCCTCCGGCAGGGAGAAGGTCAGGCGGCGTTCCAGGTTGCCGGTGGATTCGATCGAAGCTTGCATGTGGACTCCTGCCACCGGTGGCGCCCTGGCCCCCGGTACGATGTGGAAGATGAACGGTTTCCGACGGACATGATTCCGCCGCAGCCCTGTAGTTTCGCCGATTCCGGCTGGCGCTTCCAGCCTGCCCCCGGACAGGCGCGCCCGGGGAACATCCGGCCGACACACGGATGGTGCGAAAGGGGGGACTCGAACCCCCACGCCTTGCGGCACTGGAACCTAAATCCAGGGCGTCTACCAATTCCGCCACTTTCGCGTCCGGCCGGCATTGTTGCAGACCTGCGGGCAAAAAGAACGCCGGAGGCGCGCCTTCCGCGGCATGCGATCGCGCCACCCGCCACCGGCATCCGCGGCATCGGCCAGCCGGGGACACCGGCACGCTCCGGCCATGCCTGCCACCAGGCAGAGAAAAGGGCACCCGCCGGAGCGGGTGCCCTTGTCTGGTGGGCTGTCAAGGATTCGAACCTTGGACCTATTGATTAAGAGTCAACTGCTCTACCAACTGAGCTAACAGCCCTGAAACATGGGTGTGCGCAGTCGCCTGCGACACCTGGTTCCTGCGGCAAAATGCAGGATCCCCACTCTGGAGGAAAACAGCCACCGGGCTGTGCCAGGTGGCTGTCTGTGTTGGTGGGCCGTCAAGGATTCGAACCTTGGACCAATTGATTAAGAGTCAACTGCTCTACCAACTGAGCTAACGGCCCTGAAAATCAGGGGGCAAATGATACCTGCACCCTTCAGTTCCTTCAACCCCGGAACGCATGTTCCGGCATCTTTCTGTTCAATGGGGTGGCTGAGGGGATTCGAACCCCGACCACTGGAATCACAATCCAGTACTCTAACCAACTGAGCTACAGCCACCACTGAAAACTACAACCCACCGCTTGCGCCGATTGGCGCGCCCGACAGGAATCGAACCTGTAACCGCCGGCTTAGAAGGCCGGTGCTCTATCCAGTTGAGCTACGGGCGCTCTGACCGGATCGTCGCACTCCAACACGCGCTGGTCGCGTCGGATGGTCGGGGTAGAGGGATTCGAACCCCCGACATCCTGCTCCCAAAGCAGGCGCGCTACCAGACTGCGCTATACCCCGGCGGTGAATCTCCCGAGGTTCCCCCGAAAGGTCGGCTATTGTCGGGAGTACGGAGCGGCCTGTCAACGGCGGATTTCATCGCGGCGGCAGTTGGTTATGCTGCCGGCATCCATACACGCCCCAGGAGCCCCACGTGCGCAGCGGCAACCCAGCCCTCTCCGATTCCACCTTCCTCGACCCCGGCAGCGGCGCGGTGGTCGCGCGCGGCGCCGGGGCGATGACCCTCAACGGCACCGTCAACAAGACCGGCCTGCTGTTGCTGCTGGCGGTGATCACCGCGGCCTTCGCCTGGAACCAGGCGCTGACCGATACCGGCGAGCTCGCCAGCGGCGCGCGCCTGTACCTGTGGGGCGGCCTGATCGGCGGCTTCGTGCTGGCCATGGTCACCATCTTCAAGAAGCAGTGGGCACCGGTCAGCGCGCCGCTCTATGCGCTGGCGGAGGGCCTGTTCCTGGGCACCATTTCGGCACTCTACGAGGCACGCTTCCAGGGCATCGTGTTCCAGGCGGTCCTGCTGACCTTCGGCACCCTGTTTGCGCTGCTGTTCGCCTACCGCAACGGGCTGATCAAGGCCACCGAGAACTTCAAGCTCGGCGTGGTCGCGGCCACCGGCGGCATCGCCCTGGTGTACCTGGCCACGATCGTACTGGGCCTGTTCAACATCCAGATCCCCTACATCCACCAGTCCGGCCTGATCGGCATCGGCTTCAGCCTGTTCGTGGTGGTGATCGCCGCCCTGAACCTGGTGCTGGATTTCGACTTCATCGAAAGCGGCGTGGAAGCCGGCGCACCGAAGTACATGGAGTGGTACGGCGCGTTCGGGCTGATGGTGACGCTGGTGTGGCTGTACATCGAGTTCCTGCGCCTGCTGTCCAAGCTGCAGTCGCGCAACTGACCGCACCGCCACCGCACGCGGCCGGCAGCAACGCCGCCGCCGGCCGATCAACCGCCCGCCAGGCCAGCGCGCTCGCGGCGGGCATGGCAGCCGATGAACGAAGAAGGGCGCCAGCGGCGCCCTTCTTTCCATCCACAACCGCGCGCGCCTTACAGCCGGCTGGCGATGGCCCGGGCGAAGTCCATGGTGCCGCCGGTGCCGCCGAGGTCGCCGGTCAGCGAATCCCTGGCTTCCATGGTGGCGACGATGGCCTTGCGCAGGCGCTCGGCGTTCTGCGGCTGGCCGACGTGGTCCAGCATCTGCGCGGCGCCCAGCAGCAGCGCGCACGGGTTGGCGATGCCCTTGCCGGCGATGTCCGGCGCGGTGCCGTGCACGGCCTCGAAAATGGCCGCGGTCTCGCCGATGTTGGCGCCCGGGGCCAGGCCCAGGCCGCCGACCAGGCCGGCGCACAGGTCGGAGATGATGTCGCCGAACAGGTTGGTGGTGACGATTACGTCGAACTGCTCGGGACGCATCACCAGCTGCATGCAGGCGTTGTCCACGATCATTTCCTGGAACTCGATTTCCGGGTACTTCGCGGCCACTTCGCGGGCGACGTTCAGGAACAGGCCCGAGGTCGACTTGATGATGTTGGCCTTGTGCACGGCGGTGACCTTCTTGCGGCCGGTGCTGCGGGCCAGCTCGAAGGCGTAGCGCACGATGCGCTCGGAACCCTTGCGGGTGATGCGGGTGCCGGAGAACGCGGTCTCGCCGTCAGCCGAGACTTCCTGGCCTTCGGACAGGTAGGCGCCTTCGGTGTTCTCGCGCACGGTGATCAGGTCGACGTTCTCGTAGCGCGACTTGGTGTTCGGGAACGAGATCGCCGGGCGCACGTTCGCGTACAGGTCGAACTGGCGGCGCAGGGCCACGTTGATCGAGCTGAAGCCACCGCCGACCGGGGTGGTCAGCGGGCTCTTCAGCGCGACCTTGTTCTTCTTGATCGATTCCAGCGTGCTGGCCGGGATCAGCTCACCGTGCTTTTCCAGCGCGGCCAGGCCGGCATCGGCGAACTCGTAGGACAGCCCCGCGCCGAGCTTGTCGAGCACGAACAGGGTGGCGTCCATGATTTCCGGGCCGATGCCATCGCCGCGGATGACGGTGATTGTCTGCGTCATGATTTGGGTTCCGAACTGGGAGGGGGAGCGTGCGCCGGCCGGCAGCCCGGGATCAGGCGCATCCAAAAGTTTCAACTGTCAATTATGCCTGATCCGCCCGCCCCGCCCCAACTGGACCAAGGTCGCAGGTTCAGCCGTGGTCGTGCCCGGCCGGCGCCTCCGCGGCCCCGGACTCCAGCTGGTCCAGGAAGTCCACCGCGCGCCGCAGGTGCGGGATCACGATGGAGCCGCCGACCACCAGGCCCACCGAGAAGGTCTCGAAGAACTCCTCGCGGCTGACCCCGGCGTCCTTGCACTGGGCCACGTGGTAGCTGATGCAGTCGTCGCAGCGCAGCACCAGCGAGGCCACCAGACCCAGCAGTTCCTTGGTCTTCACGTCCAGCGCGCCGGCCTGGTAGGTCTGCGTGTCCAGCGCGAAGAAGCGCCGCACCACCTGGTTGGGCTCGGCCAGGATGCGCTGGTTCATGCGCTGGCGGAACGCGGTGAATTCGGCCACGCGGTCCTTGTCGGCGCCGCTCATGCGCCCTCCCCCGCCAGCAGCGGCTCGAGCCGGCCGGCACGGTGCAGCGCCATCATGTCGTCATAGCCACCCACATGGACCTCGCCGACGAAGATCTGCGGCACGCTGGTACGGCGGGTCAATGCCATCATCTTCTCGCGCTCGGCCGGGTCCAGGTCGATGCGCACCTCGTTCCAGGTGCGGCCCTTGCTCTTGAGGAAATTCTTGGCGGCCACGCAGTACGGGCACACGGCGGTGGAGTAGATGGTGATCTCGGGGGTCTGGCTGCTCACGGGAAACTCCGCGCGGTAAATGTTGTCCCTATATGGTAGCGGCGCGCCGGATCACACCGTCCAACGCTGGAACACTGCGGGTTAACCTGTGCTTCACACCCGTGCCCCGCTTCCCCGTCATTCTCGGCCCAGTCGCCCCGGAGCCCCACGCTTGCGAACCCTGCTGCTCGCCACCGCCGTCACCCTGGCCCTGGCCACGCCCCTGTCCCGGGCCCAGGACAGCAAGCTGCCGGACATCGGCTCGTCCGCCGGCGAACTGCTCACCCCGGCGCGGCAGGCCGAGTACGGCGGCATGATGCTGCGCGAACTGCGCAATTACGGTTACCTGGTGGATGACCCGCTGGTCGACGACTGGCTGCAGGCCATGGGCACCCGGCTCGGCTCCAACAGCGCCCAGCCGCAGCAGAAGTTCACCTTCTTCATGCTCAAGGACCGGCAGATCAACGCCTTTGCCACCCTCGGCGGCTACATCGGCATGAATGCCGGCCTGGTGCTGACCGCCGAGCGCGAGGACGAAGTGGCCGCGGTGCTGTCGCACGAGATCTCGCACGTCACCCAGCAGCACGTGCTGCGCAGCGTCGAAAAGGCGCAGCGCGACCAGATCCCGATCCTGCTGGGCATGCTCGCGGCGGTGATCGCGGCGCAGCAGGCCGGCGGCAACTCCTCCGGCGACGCGACGATGGCCGCGATCAGCTCGGGCATGGGCCTGATGCAGCAGCTGCAGATCAACTTCACCCGCTCCAACGAATCGGAGGCCGACCGGCTCGGCATCCGCACGCTGGCGCGCAGCGGCTACGACGTCGATGCGATGGCCGGCTTCTTCGAGCGGATGTCCGCGGCCATGCGCGGCAACGAGGGCGGCTACTCGACGCCCGACTTCCTGCGCACCCACCCGGTGACCATCACCCGCATCAGCGAAGCCAAGGCCCGCGCCGAGCAGATGAAGAAGGACACGGTGCTGCTGACCACCTCCACCCCCGACGGGGTGCGCCAGGAACGGGTGAACCCGGCCGACCCGGTCCCGGACCCCGCCAAGGCCAGCGGCAACCCGCTGCTGCCGGGGTCGATACAGCTGTCGCTGCCGTCGATCGGGCTGCCGCGCGGCGCCAGCGGCCAGTTCGACTGGGCCCGCGAACGCCTGCGCGTGCTCAGCGCCCCGACCCCATCCGAGCTGGTGCGCGAGTACCAGGACCTGCGCCGCAGCCAGAAGGACGGGCTGAGCGACGCGCAGCGCTATGGCGTGGCCATCGCCCAGCTGCGCGATGGCACCGGCGCGCTGCAGCAGGCCCTGCAGGAGCTGCAGCAACTGCAGTCCGAGCACCCCGACAACCTGTGGGTGAACCTGGCGCTGGGCGAGGCCGAGTCGCGCAACGGCCGCCACGCCGATGCCAACCGCCGCTTCGAGGCCTTGCTGCAGAAGCTGCCGCAGAGCCGGCCGGTGGCGCTGACCTACGCCCAGGTGCTCAACGAGCAGGGCGGCATGGAGGCCGGCAAGCGCGCCCAGGCCATGCTGCGCCCGCTGTTGGCCCGCGCCGGCGACGACCCGGTGTTCCAACGCACGTTCGCCCGCGCCTGCGAGCTGGCCGGCGACAATGCCCGCGCCAGCGAAGCCTATGCCGAGGCCGCCTACCTGAACGGGCGCCCGGAACAGGCCCTGCTGCAGTTCCAGGCACTGCTCAAGCAGCCCGGCCTGGACTATGTCAGCCGCGCCCGGGTGGACGCGCGGATCGAGGCGATCATGCCCACCGTGCTGGAAATGCGCCGGCTGGGCATGCGCGACCCGGACATGCAGCGCCGCTGACGCCCCGGCCGGCGCTGTCACAAACCGGTCATCAAACCGTAGTCTACTGGGCACATCCGGTCCGATGGGCTTCATGGTAGGCAAGACGTGCAGAAACGCATCCTTATCGTCGATGACGAACCGGCGATCCGCGACATGGTCGCGTTCGCGCTGCGCAAGGGGGAATACGAGCCGGTGCATGCCGGGGACGCGCTGGAGGCGCAGACCGCCATCGCCGACCGCGTGCCCGACATGATCCTGCTGGACTGGATGCTGCCCGGCACCAGTGGCCTGGAGCTGGCCCGCCGCTGGCGCAAGGAGGCACTGACCCGCGACGTGCCGATCATCATGCTTACCGCGCGTGGCGAGGAAAACGACCGTGTCGGCGGGCTGGAGGCCGGTGTGGACGATTACGTGGTCAAGCCGTTCTCGGCGCGCGAGCTGCTGGCGCGCATCCGCGCGGTGATGCGCCGCACCCGCGACGACGACGAGGACGGCAGCGTGGCGATCGGCCCGATCCGCATCGACGGCGCCGCGCACCGGGTGTTCGCCGGCGACGCGCCGGTCTCGATCGGCCCCACCGAGTACCGCCTGCTGCATTTCTTCATGACCCATCCCGAGCGCGTCTACACCCGCTCGCAGTTGCTGGACCACGTGTGGGGCGGCAGCGTCTACGTGGAAGAGCGCACCATCGACGTGCACATCCGCCGCCTGCGCAAGACCCTGGAACCGTTCGGCGCCGAGAACATGGTGCAGACCGTGCGCGGTGCCGGCTACCGCTTCTCCGCCTCGGTCTGAGCGCGGCGCCGCGGCCGGCGCCCGCGCTTCCTGCTATAACCGGTCGCAGTGCCCAAGGTTCCACCCGCATCACCCGAGAGCGCAATGCCCCGCCAATTCCGATCCGCCTGGTTGAAGACGCTGGCCACCCTGGCCGCGCTGCTGTTGTCGGCCCTGCTGATCGGCGCCCTGCTCGGGCATCCCGCGTGGGTGCTGGCGCTGGCCGCGCTCGGGATCCTCGCCTGGCATTACTGGCGGTTGCGCCAGGTGCTGCTGCGCCTGACCGCGCGCCAGCGCTGGGAAACCGCCCGCGGCACCGGCGTATGGAATGAGCTTGACCGCCTGCTGTACCGCAACCAGCAGGAAATGCGCGTGCGCAAGCGGCGCCTGATCGACATGCTGCGCAGCTACCGCGCCGCCGCCGCGGCGCTGCCCGACGCGGTGGTGGTGGTGGACCGCAACACCCAGCGCGTGCAGTGGTTCAACGAGGCGGCCACCGCGCTGCTGGGCCTGCAGCATCCGGCCGACATGGACGCGCCGCTGGTGGAGCGCCTGCAGCCGCTGCCGCTGGCGCACTGGCTGGCCGGCGGGCGCAACGCCGAACCCATCCTGGACGCCAATTCGCCGGTCGATCCGGGCATCCGCCTGCACCTGCGGCTGATTCCGTATTCGGACCACCACTGGCTGCTGGTGGCGCGCGACGTGACCAAGCTGCTGCACCTGGAACAGGTGCGCCGCGACTTCGTCGCCAACGTCTCGCACGAGCTGCGCACGCCGCTGACGGTGGTGCACGGTTACCTGGACATGATGGACCCGGAGGATTTCCCCGACACCGGGCCGATGCTGGCGGAGATGCGCAAGCAGTCCCAGCGCATGGCGCAGCTGGTGGAAGACCTGCTCACCCTGTCGCGGCTGGAATCGCAGCAGCAGGCCGAGCTGGAAACCGTGGCGATGACCTCGATGCTTGCCTCGCTGCGGCGCGAAGCCGAGGCCCACAGCCAGGGCCGCCACACGATCACCATCGAGGACAGCGCCGGGGTCGACCTGGCCGGCTCCAACAAGGAGCTGCACAGCGCGTTCTCCAACCTCGTCACCAACGCGGTGCGCTACACCCCGGCCGGCGGCCGCATCACCCTGACCTTCGCCCGCGAGGGCGACGGCGCGGTGCTGGCGGTGACCGACACCGGCTACGGCATCCCGGCCAACCACCTGCCGCGCCTGACCGAACGCTTCTACCGCGTGTCCAGCAGCCGTTCGCGCGAGAGCGGCGGCACCGGCCTGGGCCTGTCCATCGTCAAGCACATCCTCGGCCTGCACCAGGCGCGCCTGGAGATCCGCAGCGAAGTCGGCCAGGGCAGTACCTTCGCCTGCCATTTCGACGCCGGACACGTCCGCCCGCGCACCACCCTCCCCTCGCCACCGTCCACGGAAGACTCCCCGGCATGAACGCTCCCGTCCCGTCCCCCGTTGCCGCGGCCCCGGGCAATGACCCGCTGCGCGACCCGGCGCTGTACATCAACCGCGAGCTGTCGCAGCTGGACTTCAACTTCCGGGTGCTGGCCCAGGCCATGGACGAACAGGTGCCATTGCTGGAGCGGCTGCGCTTCCTGTGCATTTCCTGCACCAACCTGGACGAGTTCTTCGAGATCCGTGCCGCGGCGGTGCGCCACGCGCAGGAGTTCGGCCTGCCGCCGGCGCCGGACGGGATGAGCCCGCAGGAAATCCTGAGCGCCATCCACGACCGCGCCGCCGAACTGGTGGAACAGCAGTACCGCTGCTGGAACGAGGTGCTGCGCCCGGCGCTGCAGGACGCGGGTATCGGCATCCTCTCGCCGTCGACCTGGACCGCGCGCCAGCGCCGCTGGCTGCGTGCCTACTTCCGCAACGAGATCATGCCGGTGCTCTCGCCGTTGGGGCTGGATCCGTCGCATCCGTTCCCGAAAATCCTCAACAAATCGCTGAACATCGTCGTCGTGCTCAAGGGCACCGACGCCTTCGGCCGCGCCGGCCACCTGGCGCTGGTGCGCGCGCCGCGCTCGCTGCCACGCATCATCCAGCTGCCCAAGTCGCTGGGCGGCAACCAGAACTTCGTGCTGCTCTCGGCGGTGCTGTCCACCTTCGTCAACGAACTGTTCCCGGGCATGGACGTGCGCGGCGCCTACCAGTTCCGGGTCACCCGCAACTCCGAGCTGGTGGTGGACGAGGAGGAAGTGGAGAACCTGGCGCTGGCGCTGCGCGACGAGCTGGTCGACCGCGGCTACCGGCCGGCGGTGCGGCTGGAGATCGCCCATGACTGCCCGCGGCCGATCGTGCAGACCCTGCTGCAGAACTTCGGCCTGTCCGAGAACGCCGCCTACCGCATCGACGGCTCGGTCAACCTCAACCGCGTCATCCAGGTCTACGACCTGGTGCAGCGGCCGGAGCTGAAGTACCCTCCGATGACGCCGCGCGTGCTCAAGACGTCCGAGGGCATCTTCGAGGCGGTGGCGCGCGAGGACGTGCTGCTGCACCACCCGTTCGACTCGTTCAGCACCGTGCTGGAGTTGATCCGCGAAGCCGCGGTGGACCCCAACGTGCTGGCGATCAAGCAGACCCTGTACCGCACCGGCAAGGATTCGGGGATCGTCGAGGCGCTGATCCAGGCCGCGCGCAACGGCAAGGACGTGACCGTGGTGGTCGAGCTGCGCGCGCGTTTCGACGAAGAGGCCAACCTCGGCCTGGCCGATCGCCTGCAGGACGCCGGCGTGCAGGTGGTCTACGGCGTGGTCGGCTACAAGACCCACGCCAAGATGCTGCTGATCGTGCGCCGCGAAGGGCGCAAGCTGCGCCGCTACGTGCACCTGGGCACCGGCAACTACCACAGCGGCACCGCGCGCGCCTACACCGACCTGAGCCTGATCACCGCCGATCCGGACATCGGCAACGACGTGCACCAGCTGTTCCAGCAGCTGTCCGGGCTGGCCTCGAAGATGAAGCTGGAATGCCTGCTGCAGTCGCCGTTCACCCTGCACGCTGGCCTGCTGCAGCGGATCGAGCGCGAGACCCGGCTGGCGCTGGACGGCAAGCCGGGGCGGATCATCGCCAAGATGAACGCGCTCAACGAGCCGCAGGTGATCCGCGCCCTGTACGCGGCGTCGCAGGCCGGCGTGCAGATCGACCTGATCGTGCGCGGTGCCTGCACCCTGCGCCCCGGCGTGGAGGGCGTCTCCGACAACATCCGGGTGCGCTCGATCGTCGGCCGCTTCCTGGAGCACAGCCGCGTCTACTGGTTCGGCAACAACGGCGCGCCCGAGCTGTACTGCGCCAGCGCCGACTGGCTGGAGCGCAACCTGCTGCGGCGCGTGGAGACCTGCTTCCCGATCCTGGACAGCGACCTGGCCCGGCGGATCTACCGCGAGGTGCTGCAGAACTACCTGGACGACAACCTCAACGCCTGGGAACTGCAGGCCGACGGCCGCTACCGCAAGTGCGTGCCGCAGCCCGGACAGCCGCCGCACTCGGCGCAGCAGGCATTGCTGGAAGCGCTGTAACGCTGCCGCCGCGACCGCGCATGGCCGCCCGCGTGGGCCCGGCCGTGCGCCGGGCAGCCCGCCGTGCGCGGCGGGCCTGCCGGTGCGGCCGTGGCGCCGGTTCACGGTTTCGCGCACGGGGTGACACGCGCCCCCGGCCATCCACTACCATTCCGCCATGCCCCAGTCCTCCCCGACCTTTCCCCCGCTGCAGGACGGCGACCTGCTGGCCGCCATCGACCTGGGCTCCAACAGTTTCCACATGGTCATCGCCCGCTACCTGCTCGGCCAGCTGCGGGTGGTCGACCGCCTGCGCGAGACCGTGCGCATGGCCGACGGCCTCGACGGCAAGGGGGGATTGTCGGCCGAGGCGCGGCAACGCGCGCTCGAATGCCTGGCCCGTTTCGGCCAGCGCATCCGCAACATCCCGCCGTACCGGGTGCGCGCGCTGGCCACCAACACCGTGCGCCAGCTGCGCTCGCCGCTGTCGTTCCTGATGCCGGCCGAGACCGCGCTGGGCCACGCCATCGAAGTGGTCAACGGCCGCGAAGAGGCGCGCCTGATCTACCTGGGCGTGGCCCATGCGCAGCCGCCCAAGCCGGGCCAGCGGCGGCTGGTGATCGACATCGGCGGCGGCTCCACCGAATTCATCATCGGCAGCGGCATGCAGCCGCTGGAACGCGAAAGCCTGCAGGCCGGCTGCATCGCCAGCACCCGGCGCTTCTTCCCCGGCGGCAAGCTGAGCAAGAAGCGCTGGAAGGACGCACTGACCGAGATCAGCGCCGAGTTCCAGCCGTTCGCCGCCAAGTACCGGGCGCTGGGCTGGGACGAGGCGCTGGGTTCGTCCGGCACCCACAAGGCGATCAGCGAGATCTGCGCGGCGATGAAACTGAGCAAGGGCGCGATCACCGCCCAGGCCCTGCCGCAGCTGCGCGACGAGCTGCTGCGCGCGCGGCACATCGACGACATCAACCTGCCCACCCTGTCCAGCGAGCGGCGGCCGATCATCGCCGGCGGCGTGCTGGTGCTCGAGGCCGCCTTTCAGTCGCTGGGCCTGCAGAAGCTGCTGGTCAGCAAGGCGGCGATGCGCGAGGGCATCCTCTACGACATCATGGGCCGCGCCAGCGACAACGACCCGCGCGACGAATCGGTGGCGGCGCTGACCCGCCGCTACGACATCGATGCCGCCCAGGCGCTGCGCGTGGAAGCGACCGCCCAGCGCCTGTTCGAACAGGTCGCCGAAAGCTGGAAGCTGGACTCGGACGACGCCCGCATGCTGGGCTGGGCCGCGCGCCTGCACGAACTGGGGCTGATGATCGCCCACAGCGGCTACCACACCCACGGCAGCTACGTGATCGAGCACTCGGACATCGCCGGCTTCTCGCGCCAGGAGCAGCAGATGCTGGCGGCGCTGATCCGCACCCACCGCCGCGGCGTGCCCAAGACCGCTTTCGACGCCCTGCCCGACCGCCTGCTGCTGCCGGCCCGCCGCACCGCCGCGCTGCTGCGGCTGGCGGTGCTGCTGCACCGCTCGCACGAGGACGATCCGATTCCGACGCTCGACCTGAGCGTGGACGGCAACACCCTGTCGCTGGTCCTGGACAAGGCCTTCATCGACGCCCGCCCGCTGCTGCGCGCCGACCTGGTCGGCGAGGCCGAAGGGATGGCCGGGCTGGGCATCTCGTTCCGGCCGTTCGTCGCCTGAATCCCCTGGTGCATGCCGGGCCCGCCCCGCATGGGGCTTTGCCGGCGATCGCGCACGGGGCATGCAGGGGCGCGGCACGGCGCCGCTGCCCCGGGCGCTGTCATGCCAGCGACGCACGCCGGTCATATCGCTGCCACCCCTTTTGCCCATGCTGCGGCAAACGGGAGGAGCCATGCGCTACGCCATCGTCACCGAGACCTATCCGCCGGAGGTCAACGGCGTCGCCCTGACCGTACAGGGCCTGGAGCGCGGCCTGCGCGCCCGCGGCAACGACGTCGACGTCGTGCGTCCGCGCCAGGCGCAGGACCTGGCGCAGGCGCATGAGCTGCTGGTGCGCGGCCTGGCGCTGCCGCGCTACCCCGGCCTGCGCTTCGGGCTGCCGGTGCCGCGCCTGCTGGCCCGGCACTGGCTCCGGCAACGGCCGGACGCGGTCTACATCGCCACCGAGGGCCCGCTGGGCTGGTCGGCGCTGCGCGCCGCGCGGCGGCTCGGCATCCCGGTCGCCACCGGCCTGCATACCCGCTTCGACACGTATCTGCCCGACTACGGCGCGGCCTGGCTGCAGCCCGTTGCCCTGGGCTGGATGCGCCGCTTCCACAACCAGGCCGATGCCACCCTGGTCCCCACCCGCGAACTGCAGGACTTCCTGCAGGGCCACGGCTTCCATCACCCACGGCTGCTGGCGCGTGCGGTGGACGCGTCGCAGTTCTCGCCGCAGCAGCGCGACACCGCGCTGCGCCAGGCGTGGGGGCTGGATGCGCGCGGGCTGGCGGTGATCCACGTCGGCCGCATCGCCGCGGAGAAGAACCTCGGCCTGGCGATCCAGGCGTTCCGCCGGATCCAGCGGCTGCGCCCGGATGCGCGCTTCGTCTGGGTGGGCGACGGGCCGCTGCGCGAGCGCATCGCCCAGGAGAACCCCGATTTCATCTTCTGCGGGATCCAGCGTGGCCAGGCGCTTGCCCGCCACTTCGCCAGCGGCGACCTGTTCCTGTTCCCGAGCCGCAGCGAGACCTTCGGCAACGTGACCCTGGAGGCCATGGCCAGCGGCGTGGCCACGGTCGCCTTCGACTATGGCGCCGCGCGCGAACATCTGCAGAGCGGGTACAGCGGCGTGGCCGTGGACAACGACGACAGCTTCATCAACGCCGCGCTGAACCTGGCCGGCGACCCGGCCCTGCGCGCGTCGCTCGGCGGCAACGCCAGCCGGGCGATGCAGCGGCTGCACCCGGACCACGTGGTCGCCGAATTCGAGGCATTGCTGCACGAACTGTCGCAACGGAGACGTGCCCATGCCCTTGCTGCCGCCTGACGGCCTGCTCGCCCGCGAAACCCGCTGGTGCCGGCGCGCCAACCACTACTGCCGCCATCGCCGCATCCGCACCCTGTTCGCGATCATCAGCCGCCTGGGTGATGGCGTGTTCTGGTACGTGCTGATGGGCGCACTGGTACTGGCCGACGGCACGGACGGCCTGCGCGCATCCGCGCACATGGCCGCCACCGGCGTGGTCGCGCTCACCCTCTACAAGGTCCTCAAACGCTGGACCCGCCGCCCGCGCCCGTTCGCGGCCGACCTGCGCATCCGCGCCTGGGTGGCGCCGCTGGACGAGTACAGCTTTCCCTCCGGGCATACCCTGCACGCGGTGTCGTTCAGCGTGGTCGCGCTGGCCTACTACCCGTGGCTGGCGCCGTTGCTGCTGCCGTTCACCGCCGGGGTGGCGCTGTCGCGGGTCGTGCTCGGCCTGCATTACCCCAGCGACGTGCTGGCCGCCACCGGCATCGCCCTGCTGCTGGGCGGCGCGTCGCTGCAGCTGATGCCGCTGCCGTTCTGAGCGGCGGCCGCCGGCCAGCCGCCGTGCCCGCGCCGCGGCGCCCACCGGCCGCCGCGGAGCCATCGGGAGCGCACCCGCGTTGCCCTACAATGGCGGCCATGACCACGCTGTTCATTTCCGACCTGCACCTGGACCCGAGCCGTCCGGCGATCACCGCATTGTTCCTGGAGTTCCTGCACGGCCAGGCGCGCCAGGCCGAGGCGCTGTACATCCTCGGTGACCTGTTCGAGGCCTGGATCGGCGACGACACCCCTTCCGCTGCCGCCGATGCGGTCGCCACCGCACTGCGCGAACTGGCCGACGCCGGGGTGCCGGTGTTCTTCATCCGTGGCAACCGTGACTTCCTGGTCGGCGCGGACTATGCCCGCCGCGCCGGCATGCGCATCCTGCCCGACCCGTGCGTGGTTACGCTATACGGCCGGCCGGTGCTGCTGCAGCACGGCGACCTGCTGTGTACCGACGACACCGCCTACCAGGCGTTCCGCGCGCAGACCCGCGACCCGGCGTTCATCGCCCAGTTCCTGGCGCAACCGCTGGAAGCACGCGTCGCCTTCGCGCAGAAGGCACGCGCCGCCAGCCAGGCGCGCCAGTCGGAAATGAAGCAAGGCGACCGCGCGCAGTTCGAGACCGTCACCGACGTGGCACCGGGCGAAGTCGCCGCCACGTTCCGCCGTTACGGCGTGGACACGATGATCCATGGCCACACCCATCGTCCGGCCGTGCACAGCGTGCAGGTGGACGATGCCACCTGTACCCGCATCGTGCTCGGCGACTGGTACGAGCAGGGCTCGGTGCTGCAGGTGGATGCCAGCGGCTACCGGCTGCAGGCACTGACCGCGTAGCTCAATACCGGGTCCGGCCACTGGAAAGTACTACCGTCGGCGGCCCCTGCGAACCAGAAGAGGCGCGTCGTGGCAACGGAGCTGGCCCCGAAACGGCAGCACGCTTACCGGGGCGCGGGCGGCGACGCGGGGTCGAACGCACAGCCTTGCTGCGTTTTGCCATCCAGCCGCCACGACACGCTGAACGGATACGCCATGTCGGACATGCCGTCCGAACAGGGCGCGCGGCGCACGTCCAGCCGGAACGGCACGCCACTGTCCTCGCCCGCCAGGTGCAGGCCATCGGCATCGAGGCGGCGCGTGGCCTGCAGCCGGCGCGGCGCGTCCATCGTTTCCGGCGTGGTGTAGGTCAACGCTTCGCCCTCCACCTTCACGCTCCAGAACGGCTCGACGCCGGCCGCCTGCAGGCTGGCCGGGAACGCCGCCGCATCCGGCTCACCCCGCGTGGCGGCCGCTTCGTGCGCGGGCGCACCGGCGTCGGGGACGGCGGGGCTGCAGGCCGACAACAGGGTCATCGGCAACGCCAGCAACAGGGGGCGGAATACAGGCATGCGCGGCTCCATGGGGGGCGACAAGTGAGCGGTATCGTCGCATGCATCAGGTAAACGCAATGCGATCCACGCGGCCGCGGAAACCGGCCGCGCGATTGCGTCACCCGGCCTGTTCGACCAGGTCCGCAAGCTCGTCGGCATCGAAGCCGGCCAGCAGCCGGGCTTCGAGATTGAATGGGCCGTGCAGGTAACCGCCGGCGTATTCGTGCAGCAGCTGCTTGAACCGCGCGCGCGGTTCCACCCCGGAACGCGCGCAGTACCAGCGGTACCAGCGCGAACCGGCGGCGACATGCGCTACTTCCTCGCGCAGGATCACTTCCAGCACGTCGGCGGTGGCGTCGTCGCCGAGCGAGCGCAGCCGGGTGATCATCGCCGGGGTCACGTCCAGCCCGCGCGCTTCCAGTACGCGCGGCACCAGCGCCATGCGCGCCAGTCCGTCATGCGCGGTTTTCTCGCACATTTCCCACAGGCCGTTGTGCGCGGGGAAGTCGGCGTAGTCGTGGCCATGCGCCAGCAGTCGCTCGCGCAGCAGCAGGAAGTGGCGCGCTTCGTCGTCGGCGCAGCTCACCCAATCGGCATGGAAACTGCCCGGCAGGCCACGGAAGCGGTACACCGCATCCCACGCCAGGTCGATGGCATTGAGTTCGATATGGGCGATGGCATGGATGAAGGCCGCACGCCCCTCCACGCTGCCGAAGCCGCGACGCGGCAGATCGCGCGGGTGCACCAGCACCAGGCGCGCGGGGCGGCCGGGCATGCGGATCGGCGCCGGCCCGGGCGCGTCCGCCGGCAGCTTCAGCGTACCGGCGCGGAACAAGCTGGCGCAGTGCCGGGTCAGCGCCACCTTGCGCAGCGGATCGGCCTCGGCCAGGCACAGCTGCGCGGCGTGCAGCAGGTCATCCACCGCCGGCATGCCGCCGGCTTGCGCGGCCGCCGCCTGCATGGCTCAGGCGCGGCGCTTGTTCTTGGCTTCGTCCGAGCGCAGCTGCTGGATGCGCTCGAAGTAACCCGGCTCGATGCCGGTGACGTAGTGGCCGTTGAAGCAGGACGAATCGAACGCCTTCAGCTCCGGATTGCCCTCGCGCACCGCCGCTTCCAGGTCCTCGAGGTCCTGGTAGACCAGCCAGTCGCAGCCCAGGTGCTTCTCGATGTCCTCGACGCTGCGCTCGTGCGCCACCAGTTCCTCGGCGGCCGGCATGTCGATGCCGTAGATGTTGGGGTGGCGCACCGGCGGCGCGGCGCTGGCCAGGTACACCTTGCGCGCGCCGGCGTCGCGCGCCATCTGCACGATCTGCTGGCTGGTGGTGCCGCGCACGATCGAGTCGTCCACCAGCAGCACCACGCGGTTGCGGAACTCCAGGTGGATCGGGTTGAGCTTGCGGCGCACCGACTTCACCCGCTCGCCCTGCCCCGGCATGATGAAGGTGCGGCCGACGTAGCGGTTCTTGACGAAGCCCTCGCGGTACTTCACGCCAAGCACGTTGGAGATTTCCAGCGCCGCGTCGCGCGAGGTGTCCGGGATCGGGATGATGGTGTCGATGTCGTGGTCCGGGCGCAGGCGCAGGATCTTTTCGCCCAGCTTCTGGCCCATGCGCATGCGCGCCTTGTGCACCGAGACGTTGTCGATCATCGAGTCCGGGCGCGCGAAGTACACGTACTCGAAGATGCAGGGCGTCTGCTGGGTGGTGGTGGCGCAGACCTCGGCGAACAGTTCGCCGCGCTCGGTGATCACCACCGCCTCGCCCGGGGCGACGTCGCGCACGCGCTCGAAGCCGAGCACGTCCAGCGCCACCGATTCGGAGGCAACGATGTACTCCTCGCCCTCGGCATGGCTGCGCTTGCCCAGCACCAGCGGGCGGATACCGTGCGGGTCGCGGAACGCCACCAGGCCCAGGCCCAGCACCACGCTGACCACCGCATAGCCGCCCTTGCAGCGGCGGTGCACGCCGGCCACGGCGCGGATCGCCGCCTCCGGGGTGAGCATGCGCTGCGCGTCCAGCTCGTAGGCGAACACGTTCAGCAGCACTTCGCTGTCCGAGTCGGTGTTGATGTTGCGGCGGTCGGCCTCGAACACCTGCTGGCGCAGCGCCTCGGTGTTGATCAGGTTGCCGTTGTGCGCCAGGGCGATGCCGTACGGCGAGTTGACGTAGAACGGCTGCGCCTCGTCGGTGCCTTCCGAGCCGGCGGTCGGGTAGCGCACGTGGGCGATGCCGATGCGGCCCCGCAGCAGCGCCATGCGCCGCTCGTCGAACACGTCGCGCACCAGCCCGTTGCCCTTTTCCACCCGCAGCCGGGTGCCGTGCGCGGTGGCGATGCCGGCCGCATCCTGGCCGCGGTGCTGGAGGACGGTCAGGCCGTCATAGAGCTGCCCGGCGACGTTCTGGTTGCCGACGATTCCGACGATGCCACACATGTTGCGCGATCTCCGCTGGGCCGTGGCCCGGTTAACGTGAAGGGGGCCGTGCCTGGCCCGATGGCCCGGCCCGCGCCGGACCGGGGTGATCCGGGCGCACCTGCGCCGGATCGATGTTGGAAGGCCACGCCTTCGCCGGGTCCTGGCGGCTGCCTCCGGTCGCGGCCGGCCGGGCGTCATCCGCCCGTTCCGGCATCGCTTGCGGCAGTCCGCTGCCCGCTTCATGTTCGCTGAGTCCGGCATTATCGCCTGCCAGCACCGCCTTGCCCAAGTCCAGCAGCGGATGCTCCGGCACGGCCGGCAGTTCCGGCAGCCGCGCGCGCAGCCAGTCGGCCGGCGGGTGCAGCCACGACGCCAGCTGCGAACGCCGCCAGGGCTCGCCGTCGGCCACGGGGGTGAAGCCCAGCACCAGCACCGCCAGCACCGCCAGCAGCACCCCGCGCACCAGCCCCAGGCCGAAACCGAACAGGCGGTCCGGGGCCTTGAGCAGCACGGTGGAATCGACCACCCCGCGCAGCAGCAGGCCGATGGCCGAAACGGCCAGCAGTACGCCGAAGAAGGCAATGGCGTAGCCGGCGGCATATTGGCCCGGGGTCGGCGTCGCGCCGCCGCTGAGCAGCACGCTGGCGTCATGGCCGAAACGGAACGCGGCCCAGCCGGCCAGCAGCCAGCCGAGCACGCCGAACACGGTGGCCAGCAGGCCGCGCATCAGCCCGAACAGGGCCGATACCACGATCAACCCCAGCAGCAGCAGGTCGATCACCGGTTGCCCCGACCGGGCATCAGGCCGCTCGCCGCATCAGGGGTGCGGGCGGACCATGCCGGCGATGCCGACCTTGGCCGCGACCTGCGCCTTGAGCTGTTCGGCCTCGGCCCGGTTGGCCACCGGGCCGACGCGGACGCGGTTGAGCACGCCGTTGTCGGTGCGCACCTGTTCGACGAAGGCGCTGAAGCCGGCGGCGCGCACCTTGTCGCGCAACGCATTGGCGTCGGCCGGCTTGCCGAACGCACCCAGCTGCACGGCGAAGCCGACGCTGCTCGCGGCCGGCGCGGTGGGAGTGGCAGTGGCGGCCGGCTTCGGCGCGACGGGCTTGGGCGCTTCAGGCTTGGGCGCAGCGGGCTTGGAGGCGTCGGGCCTGGGTTCGTTGCGGGGATCGAGCCGCGGCGCGGCGGCCGCCGGCCTGGCGGGCTCGGCAGGCAGGGCCTCGGACCGCACCGCCGGGGCAGCCGCAACCGCGGCCGGAGCCGCAGCCGGGGTAGCCGGGGCGACGGCTGGCGCCGCGGGCTCCTTGTCGGCGTCGAGCACCACCACCTGCGCGTTCACGTCGCCGCGGACCTTGCCCGCCTCCAGCCGGACCAGCTCGGCCTGCGCGCGGTCGGCATACGGGCCGATGCGCACCCGCCAGGCCGGGCGCCCGTTGATGGTGTCCTGCTGGCGGAAGCCCGGCAGGTTGGATTTTTTCAGGTGGGCGATCACCGCATCGGCATCGGCTTCGGTGGCGTAGGCACCGAAGTTCACCGCGTAATTGCCGGCCGCCACGCTCGGCGGCAGCGCGCCGCCGGCGGGGTCCGCCGCCGGGGACGCGGCCTCGGCGACCGGTTGCGCGGCGGGCATGCCGGTGGCGCCAGCGGCGCTCGGCGCGACCAGCGGCAGCTCGCGGGTTTCGAACTGGCCGTCGGCCGGCGCATCGGGGGCGCGCAGCGGGACGTCCTGCACGCCGCTGTCCGGTGCCGGGCCCTTGACCAGCATGGGCAGGAAGATCACGGCCAGGGCCACCAGCACGATGGCGCCAATCAATCGCTGTTTCAGGGGAGTATCCACGGCAAGGCGTATGGGCGGCAGGGCGGAATGTCCGGCGATTATATGCGCGGCCGGCGACGGCCACGGCCGCGCCAGCTGAACGGAGCGCAGTGCGCGTCAGCGCACGGGCAGCGGCTGGGCGGTGGATGTCACGGCGCGCGCGCGACGCCTGCCTGCAGCCGTGGCAACGCTTCTGCCACGGTGTGGAACGACCCGAACACCAGCACCCGGTCGCCACGGCGGGCCTGTTCCAGCGCCGCGGCCAGCGCCTGGCCGACGTCCGCGAAGGTGGCGGCGCCGGCCGCGGCGGTGCCGGCCAGGCGCTCGCGCAGTTGCGCGGCACCCTGGCCGCGGGTGCCCTCCAGTCCGGCCAGGTACCAGCGGTCGATGCGCGCCTGCAGCGCGGCGACCACGCCCGCGGCGTCCTTGTCGGCCAGCGCCGCGTATACCGCCAGGGTGCGTCCGCTGGCCGGGCGTGCCTGCAGCGCGGTGCCGAGGGCGGCGGCGGCCTGCGGGTTGTGGCCGACATCGACCAGCACTTCCACGCCATCGCACTCGAAGCGCTGCAGGCGCCCGGCGACCTGCGCCGCGGCCACGCCGCGCGCCCAGGCGGCGCGCGGCACCGGGCGATCCAGCGCGCGCAGCGCGGCGATGGCGGCGGCCGCATTGGCCCGCTGCACCGGCGCCCACAACGCCGGCTGCGGCAGTTCGATGCGGAAGGAGACATCGCGCCAGCGCCAGGTGTCGGCGTCCACCGCCTCGGCGAAGAAGTCGCTGCCGAACCGGATCGCGTTGGCGCCCAGCACGTAGGCACGGCGCAGCACGCTGGACGGTGGGTCGATCTCGCCCAGGATCAGCGGCTTCCAGCCGCGGATGATGCCGGCCTTCTCGGCGCCGATGGCCTCGCGGTCGTTGCCCAGCCAGTCGGCATGGTCGATGTCCACTGTGGTGATCACCGCCACGTCGGCATCGACGATGTTGACCGCGTCCAGGCGCCCGCCCAGCCCCACTTCCAGCACCGCCAGGTCCAGCCCGGCGCGCGCGAACGCCCACAACGCGCACAGCGTGCCGTACTCGAAGTAGGTCAGCGCGGTGTCGCCCCGCGCATCCTCCACGGCGTTGAAGCCGGCCACCAGGGTGGCGTCGTCGACGTCGGCGCCGTCGATGCGCACGCGCTCGTTGTAGGCCAGCAGGTGCGGCGAGGTGTAGGCACCCACCGTCCAGCCGGCGGCGCGGGCGATGGCCTCGATGAAGGCCACCGTCGAGCCCTTGCCGTTGGTGCCGCCGACCACGATGCAGCGCTGCGCCGGCCGCTGCAGGCCCATGCGCGCGGCCACCTCGCGCACCCGTTCCAGCCCCATCGCGATGGGCTGCGGGTGCTGTCGGTCGATATGGGCGAGCCACTGTTCGAGCGTGGCGGGACGTGCGGAGGACATGCGGGATTCTCGGTGGCACGCGCCGGCGCACGGTGCGGCGGCGCGGATGGGGCGCACATGATACAGCCGCGCCACGGCGCGCCCGGCCGTCGCGCCTAGGGCGTGGCCACTGCGACCGCCTGTGGCCGCTGCCGGCCACGGCTGGCGCGCAGCGTGGCCAGCGACTGGCGGCAGGCATCCAGGTCGCTGCCACACAGCACGCTGGTGACCACGAACCGGTGGCGGCCATCGCTGACCAGGCGGTTGCGCACCATCATCGCGCCTTCCAGCTGGAACAGGCTCAGGCCTTCTTCGTCGTGCAGCCAGAAGTTGGCCTGCCCGCCGTAGCGGCGGAACAGCGCCAGCGGGCCGATCGTGGCGACCGCCTCGGGAATCGCCAGGAAACCGATCGGGTACGGATCGGCGATGTAGCCCGGCAGCGTGCCGTCGGCATCCAGTGCAGGCATCGGCACGCGGCCGCTGCGGCGCTCGTCGAAGAACGGGTCGCGCAGGCGCCTGCCAGCCTGCGCCGGGATTTCCTCGGGCAGCGGTTCGAACGCGAACGGCAGACGGTAGCGCGGCTGGCCCCGGTATTCCGGCGGCACGGTCCAGGCACGGGCCGCCGCCAGCGCCGCCGCGTCCAGTACCGCCACGCCGGAACCCTGTTCGACCCGTGCGGCGTCTACCCGCCCGCAGGCATCGGTATCGATGATCACGTTGATCACGTAGCCGAGCAGTCGCCACAGTTCCGGCGGCGGGTAGTGCGGCGCGCGGTTGGCCGCCGCTGTATACGGCGGGCAGCCCTCGGCCGGTTGCGCCAGTGCCGGCAACGACGACAACGCCAGCAGGGCCGCGGCCAGCCAGCAGGGCGGTACCCGCAGGCGCGCCATCACAACGCCCGGTGCTTGGCCTCGCCGAAGAACGGGGTGTGGTGCGCGCAATCGTTCAGGCGCACCACTTCCAGGTGCTCCACGTCCGGCCCTTCCAGCAGATTCAGCGTGGTCGGTGCCTGGCGGAAGGTCCACAGCTTGCCGATCGGCAGGCCCAGCACCTTGCACAGGATCACGCGGTTGACCGCGTCGTGCGCGACCACCAGCAGGGTGTCATCCGCGCCCAGGCCCTCGGCGGCGCGCGCCAGGCCACGCCAACTGCGGTCCAGCACCTGGCGCAGCGATTCGCCACCGGGCATCAGCACGGTATCGGGCTCCTCGCGCCAGGCGCGCAGGCGCGCCGGGTCCTTGTCGTTGATCTCGCTGGCCAGCAGGCCCTCCCATTCGCCATGGGCGATTTCCTGCAGGTCCGCATCGGTCTGCAGCATCGAGGCACGGGCGCTGCCCAGCGCGGCCCGCGCGGTGCTCTGCGCGCGCGACAGCGGCGACGCCACCGCGCGGGTGATCTCGATCGACTGCAGGCGCTCGCCCAGTGCCCTGGCCTGCGCCTCGCCTACCGGCGAAAGCGGGATGTCGATCTGGCCCTGGTAGCGGCCTTCGGCGTTCCACGGCGTTTCGCCGTGGCGGGCAAGCAGGATGCGCATGCAGTTGGGAGTCCATGGCGAGGGGGCCCGCATCATAGCCTGTCGCCGTGGTGCCGCAGGCGTCGGTTGCCTGCGATACGAAATCCCCGGCGAACGCTTGGCCGCCGGCCGGACAGGCGCCGCCCCGCGTGTCTGCGGGCGGCCCGCAGGCGTTACCATGACGGCCCCCGATCCGCTGCACGGTGTCACGTCCACATGAGGGCCAGCAGCTCCCACGCCCGCACGGTGGCATGAGCAGCGCTTCGTTTACCCCGCCACCGCCCGCGGTGCGCTGGAACGAACGCGTGCAGCCGTGGGCCGCCGCCTTCGTCAGCGCACTGCTGCACCTGCTGGTGCTGCTGCTCCTGCTGCATTCCACGCCGCCGGTGGTGACCACGCCGCAGGGCACCGCCGGCGGCGGCCGGGTCAAGGTGGATTTCGTCGGCGAGGCACCGCCCTCCCCGACCCCTGCCCGCCAGCCGCCGGGGCCGAAGCAGGACGACGCGCGCAAGAAGCCGGCCAGGCCCACCGCCCGCCGCCAGGCCGACGCCCGCAAGCCGGTACCGGAAGCCCGCTACATCGAACCCCCGGCCGAACCGGCCCCGGCGCAGACCCGCAGCGACGAACCGCCGGCGCCGGAGCCGGCACCGGCATCGGCCGCCAGCCCGCCCGAGGGCATGCAGCGCCGGTCGCAGGCCTGGACCGGGCGCCCGCCGGGCTGGCTGCCCCGGGAAACCTCGCCCGACGATGGCCGCGCTTCCGGGCCGGTCAACCGCAATGGCTACCGCAACGACGTGGCCGCCGGCGAGCCGGCCATGGAAGTGGGCGGCTACCAGATCATCTATGACCTGCTGGGCGAAACGCGGCTGCGCACGTGGATGGAACAGGGCATGAAGGAGCTCTCCATCCCCCTGCCCGGCACCACCTACCTGATGGTCTGCCCGGCCGAAGTCGCGCTCAGGCGCGGCTCCAGCAAATGCCGCCTGCTGCCGCCCGACGCACCGGAACTGCAGTCCATCGGCGACGCGCGCCAGGTGGTCACGGTGATGTACGTGTACCGGCGCGGCGAGCTGGTCTGGCGCGGACCGGGGCCGTACCGCTGAAGCGGCTGTGGCTGCGGCTGTGGCTCGGTACGCTCCCGCAACACACCCGGGGATGCGGGGCTCGCCCCGCATGACCGCGTTGGAAGTCCGGTGTGGGGCAAGCCCCACCCCCATGCGCCGCCGAAGGATTGCCTGCGCGGTTGCGGCGACGGTGCCGAGCTGCCGGAACCGCCCTCGCAACATCCCGCGGGGAGGCGGGACTCGCCCCGCACGACCACCGTGGAAGTCCGGTGTGGGGCAAGCCCCACCCCCACGTGCCGCCGAAGGATTGCCTGCGCGGCTGCGGCGACGGTGCCGACCGGACTGGACGGCCTTCGCAATATCGCCCGTAGATGCGGGGCTTGCCCCGCATGACCGCCATCCCAAGGGCCCGTCGAGGGGCCGGGAGTCGCCGCGGATGGCGGCAAAGAAAACCCCGGGCGGTTTCCCGCCCGGGGTCTTCGATCAAACGCGGAACGCGGCTTACTTCGAGGCCGCTTCCAGCTCCTTCAGCAGCTGCGGCGCCGGCGCCACTTCCTGCATGATCCAGCGCATGTAGCGCTGGTCCACCGAGATCATGCGGGTCATCACCGGGTCGAACACCCAGTTGCTGGCCACCGATTCCCAGATGCCGTCGAACGCCAGCCCGACCAGGCGGCCATGCGCGTCCAGCACCGGCGAACCGGAGTTGCCGCCGGTGATGTCCAGGTCGGACAGGAAGTCCACCGGCACGCTGCCCAGGCGCTTGTCTTCCAGGCCGCCGTAGCGCTTGGCCTTGACCGCATCGAGCAGCGCCTTCGGCGAGTCGAACGGATCGACGCCGGTTTCCTTGGCGGCGACGCCTTCGATGGTGGTGAACGGCTGCTGCACCTTGCCGTCCAGGCCGGTGTAGCCCTTCACGTTGCCGAAGGTGATGCGCAGCGACAGGTTGGCATCGGGGTAGACGAACCCGCCCTGGCTCTTCTTGTAGTCGGCGATGGCCTGCAGGAACAGCGGACGCGCCACCAGCTCCTCACCGCGCTTGACCTTGTTCTGGTGCTCGATCTGCAGCAGCGCCGGCATCACCGCCACCGCGTACTGGATGGCCGGATCGGTGCTGGCCTCGAACGCGGCCTTGTCGGCGTTGAACCACTTGATGCGCTCGGCCAGGTCGCCCAGGCGCGAGCCGTCCAGGCGGGCCAGCGCGGCGTCCACGGCGGCGGCATCGCTGCCGCCCAGCCAGGTGTCGAAGGCCGGCACGCGCTGGTCGGCCGGCAGCGCCACGTAGCGCTGCAGCCAGTACTGCTGGAACTGCCGGTCCATCGCCGCCACGTAGCGGCGGTCCATCTGCTTCAGGCCGCCCTCGATGGCCGGCAGATCGCGTTCCTGGTAGCCCTCTTCGCGCTGTGCGTCCGGCTTGGCCTTCTCGATCGCCAGCCGGTACAGGCGCACCGCGGTGCCCAGGGTGCCGGTGCGGTTGAACATGGCCAGGGTGACGTCACGCTGCTGGGTGCTGCGCGCCTGGGTGCCCAGCGCCTGCAGCTGCGCATACGCATCGAGCGCCGGCTTGCCGGCGGCGCCCTGCGCGCGCAGCCATTCCAGCACCGCGGCCTCTTCCTTCTGCTTGTGCGCCAGCACGTTGTTGCGCTTGAAGCCGTCCAGCTGGCCGTCGTAGTTCTTGCTGGTGTTGTTCCAGCCGGCCATGCTGGCGGCGTACTTCACCGCGATGTCCTTGTTGTCCTTGCTGGCGGCTTCGACCAGCGCGATCTGGTCCTTGTACGCCTTGGCGATGGTCGGGTAGGTCCAGTTGGCGGTGTTCTCGAACTCGCTGACCAGCGCATAGCGGTCGGTGCGGCCCGGGTAGCCGGCCACCATCACGAAATCGCGCTCGCCCAGCGGCTGGTTGGCCAGCTTCAGCCAGTGCTTGGGCTGGTACGGCACGTTGTCGGCCGAGAACGCGGCCGGCTTGCCGTCCTTGCCCACGTAGGCGCGGTAGAACGCGAAATCGCCGGTGTGGCGCGGCCACATCCAGTTGTCGACGTCGCCGCCGAACTTGCCCACGCTGCCCGGGGGCGCGTACGCCAGGCGCACGTCCTTGATCTCCAGGTTCTTGAACAGCCGGTAGGTGTTGCCGCCGGAGAAGCTGTACAGCGTGCAGCTGTAGCTGTCGTCGGCCTCGCACTCGGCCACCAGCTTCTTCTCCAGCGCCTCCAGCGCTTCGGTGCGCTTGAGCGGGTCGTTGCCGGCGCCGGCAATGGCGGCCCTGGCCTGGGCGGTGACGTCGGTGATGTCGTCCAGCACGTAGATGCGCGCGTTGGGGCCGGCGCTCAGCTCATCCTTGAACGCGGCCGCGCTGAAGCCGTCCTTGATCAGGTTCTTCTCGGCGGTGGAGTTGAGCTGGATGGAGCCGTAGGCGCAGTGGTGGTTGGTCGCCACCAGGCCCTGCGGCGAGACGAAGCTGGCGGTGCAGCCGCCCAGCGCCACCACCGCGCCCATCGGGTCGCCGGTCAGGTTGCTCAGCTGCAGCGGGTCCAGCTTCAGCCCGGCCTTCATCAGCGGCCCGGCGATCTGCGGCAGCTGCTGCGGCACCCACATGCCTTCGGCGGCACTGGCCGCCTGCGCCAGGCCAAGCCCGACCACCACGGAAAAAGCGAGAAGATTCAGACGCATGAAGCGGACCCCGAAGAATGGAAAGCCCGATTGTAGCGGGTGAAACCGTTGCCGTAGCGCCGCCTCCCGCTACGGAGGGCGGCGGCCGCACGCATATAATCGGCACTCTTTCCCACTGCGGTTTCCCGGCAATGACACAGAACACGATGCGCGCGCTGGTCAAGCGCGAGGCCACCAAGGGCATCTGGATGGAAGAGGTGCCGGTGCCGGTGCCCGGCCCCAACGAGGTGCTGATCAAGCTGGAGAAGACCGCCATCTGCGGCACCGACCTGCACATCTACCTGTGGGACGAGTGGAGCCAGCGCACCATCAAGCCGGGCCTGACCATCGGCCACGAGTTCGTCGGCCGCATCGCCGCGATCGGTCCCGGCGTCACCGGCTACGAGATCGGCCAGCGGGTGTCGGCCGAAGGCCACATCGTCTGCGGCCACTGCCGCAACTGCCGCGGCGGCCGCCCGCACCTGTGCCCCAACACCGTGGGCATCGGCGTCAACGTCAACGGCGCCTTCGCCGAATACATGGTGATGCCGGCCAGCAACCTGTGGCCGATCCCGGATCAGATCCCGTCCGAACTGGCCGCGTTCTTCGACCCCTACGGCAACGCCGCGCACTGCGCGCTGGAGTTCGACGTGATCGGCGAGGACGTGCTGATCACCGGCGCCGGCCCGATCGGCATCATCGCCGCCGGCATCTGCAAGCACATCGGCGCGCGCAACGTGGTGGTCACCGACGTCAACGATTTCCGCCTGAAGCTGGCCGCCGACATGGGCGCCACCCGCGTGGTCAACGTCGCCAACCAGTCGCTGAAGGACGTGATGGCCGACCTGCACATGGAAGGCTTCGACGTGGGCCTGGAGATGAGCGGCAACCCGCGCGCGTTCAACGACATGCTCGACTGCATGTACCACGGCGGCAAGATCGCCATGCTCGGCATCATGCCCAAGGGCGCCGGCTGCGACTGGGACAAGATCATCTTCAAGGGCCTGACCGTGCAAGGCATCTACGGCCGCAAGATGTACGAGACCTGGTACAAGATGACCCAGCTGGTGCTGTCCGGCTTCCCGCTGGGCAAGGTGCTCACCCACCAACTGCCGGTGGACCGCTTCCAGGAAGGCTTCGAGCTGATGGAACAGGGCAAGGCCGGCAAGGTCGTGCTTAGCTGGAACTGAGACGCGGCTGCCGGGCCCGCCCGGCAGCCGCGCAGGAACGAGAAAGGCGCCTTGCGGCGCCTTTCTCTTTGCTCGCGCCGCTGTGCTCAGCGCGCGATCTTGACCGCCAGCACCACGCGGTTGTCGGCCAGCTTGCCGAAGTTGTCGCGGCCCTTGCCGTCGGTGCCGTAGTAGCCCAGCGAGACATTGGCGATGCCGAAGCTGCGGCCCACGCCCACGCCCCAGTCGGTGTAGTCCTGGGCCACGTCGCTGTCGTTGAACACGCTGCGGCCGACGTTGGCGTTGAGGCTGAAATCGTTGGGCAGCGCCCACTCGCCGCCGAGGCCGTAATACCAGCCGGTGGTGCTGCTGCCCCACACGTCGTTGGTGTAGCTGACGTTGACCTTCCAGTGCTCGGCGATGGTGGTGGTGGTGACCAGCTCGTTGTAGGCCATCTCGCTGGCACCCGGGTAGGTGTAGCGGTTGAGCATCAGGTCGACGTTGACCGCGTCGCTGACGTCGAAGCCGTAGCCGACGAAGTAGTCCACCTCGACGTCGGGGCTGCCCTCGCCGAAATCCACGCCCGAGGCAAAGCTGCCGACATACAGGCCGCTGGACGTGGTCCAGGTGACGCTGCCCTGCACGGTCGGCTTCTCGTCGGTCTGCGAGACGCCGCGGAACAGGTAATCCGACACCGCGGCGACTTCCCAGCTCAGGGGCGAGGCGTCTTCGGCAGAGGCAGTGAACGGCAGGGACAGCAGGGCAGCACAGGCAACGGCTGCAACACGCTTGCAGGGGATCATGCGGGTCTCCGGGTGGGGTGGGCGCCGCGGCGGCGCACAATTTACAAATTCTTAACCAAAATGATCCCGGACGCCAGCGTTTCGTCGCGCCACCACCCCGCGCCCGCCAACGCGCGGCGCCCTACCCCGCGTCCGCCGCGAACACCCCGTGGCGCCGCGCCGCCAGCGCGACCACCTGCCCGGCGGCGTACGCCGGCGCGTCCGGCGGCAGTTCGACCTCCACGTCCACCGCGGCCGTGCGCAGCCGCGCGCGCAACCGCGCCCGGGCGCCACTGCGCTGCACCGACAGCACGGTCCCCGTCCAGTCGCCGGCATCGCCGACACGCATGTCCTCCGGGCGCACGTACACCTCCAGCGCGGCGGCCTCGGGCAGGCTGGCCGGCCGCGGCCAGCGCGCGCCCGCCACCTCCAGCGCCTCGCCGTCGGTGCGCGCCGGCAGGCGGTTGGCTTCGCCGACGAAGCCGTACACGAACGGCGACTGCGGCCGGTCGTAGACCTCGCCCGGGCTGCCGACCTGTTCGATGCGGCCATGGTGGAGGATCGCCACCCGGTCGGCCAGTTCCAGCGCTTCTTCCTGGTCATGGGTGACGAACACCGTGGTCAGTCCGGTGCGGTCGTGCAGCTCGCGCAGCCAGCGGCGCAGGTCACGGCGCACCTGCGCGTCCAGCGCCCCGAACGGCTCGTCCAGCAGCAGCACACGCGGCTCGATCGCCAGCGCACGCGCCAGCGCCACGCGCTGGCGCTGGCCGCCGGACAGCTGGGTCGGATAGCGCCCGCCCAGGCCCTCGAGCTGCACCAGCGCCAGAAGTTCGTCGACGCGGGCGTCGATGCGCGCCTTCGGCCAGCGCCGCGCGCCGCGTCGTACTTCCAGGCCGAAAGCGATGTTGGCGCGCACGTCCATGTGCCGGAACAGCGCGTAGTGCTGGAACACGAAGCCGGCACGGCGCGCCTGCACGCTCAGCGCGGTGGCGTCCTCGCCCTCGAACAGGATCCGCCCCTGGTCCGGATGTTCCAGCCCGGCGAGCGCGCGCAGCAGGGTGGTCTTGCCCGAACCGGAGGGCCCGAGCAGCGCCAGCAGTTCGCCGCTGCGGATATCGAGGTTGACGCCGTCGAGCGCGGCGAAGGCACCAAAACGCTTGCCCAGTTGCTGTATGCGGATGTTCATCGATTCACCTCAGTGGCGATGCGCGGCGGCCAGCGACTGGCCGTGGCGCCATTCCAGGAAAGTCTTCAGCGCCAGCGTCAGCAGTGCGCTGGCGGCCAGCAGCGAGGCGCAGGCGAACGCGGCGCTGTAGGCGTATTCGTTGTAGAGGATCTCCACGTGCAGCGGCAGCGTGTTGGTGCGCCCGCGGATGTGCCCGGACACCACCGACACCGCGCCGAACTCGCCCATCGCCCGCGCACTGCACAGCAATACCCCGTACAGCAGGCCCCAGCGGATGTTGGGCAGGGTCACCTTCCAGAACATCTGCCAGGCATTGGCCCCCAGGGTGAGCGCGGCCAGTTCCTCGTCGCTGCCCTGCTGCTCCATGAGCGGCATCAGTTCGCGGGCGATGAACGGGAAGGTGACGAAGGTGGTCGCCAGCACGATGCCGGGGATCGCGAAGACGATGCGCGGCAGCTGCAGCAGCACCTCGCCCACCACCGGCAGGTGCAGGCGCAGCCCGTCCTCGATCAGCGGCCACAGCCAGCCATTGCGGCCGAACAGCAGGACGAACACCAGTCCGGCGACCACCGGCGACACCGAGAACGGCAGGTCGATCAGGGTCACCAGCCAGCGCTTGCCGGGGAAGCGGTGCTTGCTCACCACCCAGGCCGCGGCCACGCCGAACACGAGATTGAGCGGGATCACGATCGCGGTGACCAGCAACGTCAGCCGCACCGCCGACAGTGCGTCGGCGTCGCTCACCGCGCTCCACGCCGCCTGCATGCCGCCGCGCAGTGCTTCGGCGAACACCAGCAGCAGCGGCAACAGCAGGAACGACAGCAGGAACCCGAGCGCGCCGAGCACCAGCAACGCCTGCACCCAGCCCGGCTCGGTGGTGACCCGGCGCGGCGCGGGCGCCGTGGCTTCATGCATGGCCTGCACCGGCAGCGGCGACACCCATTCGTTCACCGGGCGCCCCGGCGCTGCAGGCGGCCCTGCACGAGGTTGACCAGCAGCAGCAGCGCGAAGGACAGCAGCAGCATCGCCGCGGCGATGGCGGTGGCGCCGGCGTAGTCGAATTCCTCCAGGCGGATGGTGATCAGCAGCGGTGCGATCTCGGTGGCGTTGGGCAGGTTGCCGGCGATGAAGATCACCGAGCCGTACTCGCCCACCCCGCGCGCGAACGCCAGCGCAAAGCCGGTCAGCATCGCCGGCCACAGCGCCGGCACGACCACCCGCGCCAGGGTCTGCCAGCGGCTGGCGCCCAGGGTTGCCGCCGCTTCCTCGAGTTCAGGCTCGGCTTCGGCCAGCACCGGCTGCACAATGCGCACCACGAACGGCAGGCCGACGAACACCAGGGCGACCACGATGCCCAGCGGCGTGTAGGCGATCTTCAGGCCGAGCGGCTCCAGCCAGCGCCCGACCCAGCCCTGTCCGCCGTACAGCGCGGTGAGCGCGATGCCGGCCACCGCGGTGGGCAGCGCGAACGGCAGGTCGATCAAGGCATCGAACAGGCGCCGGCCCGGGAAGCGGTAGCGCACGAACACCCAGGCCACCCAGGTGCCCATCAGCGTGTTGAACGCGGCCGCGGCGAAGGCGGTGCCGAAGCTCAGGCGCAGCGCCGACAGCACGCGCGGCTCGCTCCATATCCGCCAGATGCCGTCCACGCCCAGCCCGGCGGCGCGCAGGAACACCCCGGCCAGCGGGACCAGCACGATCAGCCCCAGCCAGAACAGGGTGATGCCCATGCCCAGGCCAAACCCGGGCAGCACCCGCGGGGGGCGCCGTGGCGGCGCCAGTGCGGCGGCGTTCGCGGCCACCGCTTACTTGCCCGCCTGGATCTGGTCGAACAGGCCGCCGTCGGCGAAGTGCTCGGCCTGCGCCTTTTCCCAGGAACCGAACACCTCGCGGAGGGTGACCAGCCGCACCTGCGGGAACCGCGCGATGTCGGCCGGATCGGCGTACTGCGGATTGCGCGGGCGGTAATAGTGGCGGGCGGCGATGCGCTGCCCTTCGGGCGAGTACAGGTAGTTCAGGTAGGCCTGCGCCACCTCGCGGGTGCCATGCCGGTCGACGTTGCGGTCCACCAGCGCCACCGGGGGCTCGGCCAGGATCGACTGCCGCGGCACCACGATCTCGAACTTGTCCGGGCCCAGCTCTTCCTGCGCCAGGAATGCCTCGTTCTCCCAGGCCAGCAGCACATCGCCGATGCCGCGCTGCACGAAGGTGGTGGTGGCGCCACGCGCGCCGGTATCCAGCACCGGCACGTTGCGGAACAGCGCGCGCATGTAGTTGAGGATGCGTGCGCGGTCGCCGTTGAAAATGTGCTCGGCGTACGCCCAGGCGGCCAGGTAGTTCCAGCGCGCGCCGCCGGACGTCTTGGGATTGGGCGTCACCACCGAAACCCCGGCGCGCAGCAGGTCCGGCCAGTCGCGGATCGCCTTGGGGTTGCCCTTGCGCACCAGGAACACGATGGTCGAGGTGTACGGCGCGCTGTTGTCCGGCAGCCGCGACTGCCAGTTGGCCGGCAGCAGCCGCGACTTCTGCGCGATCGCATCCACGTCGTAGGCCAGCGCCAGCGTCACCACGTCGGCCTCGATGCCATCGATCACCGCGCGCGCCTGCTTGCCCGAACCACCATGCGAGGTTTCGATGCTGACGTTGTCGCCCCTGGTTTCCTTCCAGTGCCTGGCGAACGCGGCGTTGAAGTCGCGGTACAGCTCGCGGGTGGGGTCGTAGGAGACATTGAGCAGCTGCACGTCGCGGGCAAGCACGGCGCCGGACGCGAAGGCCAGCGCGAAAGCCACCGCGGCCGCGCCGATACGGGGAAGGAAGGACTGCTTCACGAGGGCTCTCCGTCAGAAGGAAACTTGCAGGCGCGAGAAAACGGCTTTTTCGTCGGCCAGCCTCTGGGCGCCGGCAACGGCACCGAAGCGGCTGTGCAGGTAGTTGGTGGCGAGCCTGAGGTTCGCGGTGAGGTACCAGTTCGCGCCCACCGTCCACGACCGGATGCGCGCAGCCGAGGCGGCCGGATCGGCGTAGAACGGGAACGCCGCCCCGTCGGCTTGCAGTTCGCCGTAGCGCGCAGTGAGCTCGAATGCCCCGCGCCCACCGTTGACGCCGAACGGGCGCGCCGGCGTCACCCCGCGGTAGCCGGCGTCCTCGCCGGTCAGGACGTAGCTGGCCGTCGCCTGCCAGGCGCGGTGTTCCAGGGCGGTGCGACGTGCGTCGCGGGCCACTTCCTGGCGCGAAACGATGTACTCGGCCTGCAGGCCGAAGCCGTTGCGGTAGAACCAGCCCTGCGGCGACCAGCGCAGCGTGTCGCCGTCGGCGGCCACCGTGCTGCGGTAGCTGAAGAAGGTCGCCTGGCCCGGGGTGCGGTAGCGCGGCAGGAAGCTGCTGCCAACGCCATGTTTCTGCCCGGCACTCGCGCCCAGGCCGACGCCCAGCCCCGCCCATGCGCTGTCGCTGCCCTTGAGCGGCTCGAAGAACACGCGGCCGGCGATCTCGAAATCATCGTCGGGGTTGCTGCTCGTCGCGTCGCGGCCATCGACCGCGCCGTTGAACACGCCCAGCGCGTAGCTGAACCTGCCCGCGGCCAGCTCGCCCTGCAGCTGCACGCCCAAGTCGCGGTTCGGCGCAAGCTCGCTGGGCAGCGCGCGCTCGACGTCCACCAGGGCCGCCGAGGACTGCAGGCGCTCCAGTCCCACCGGCGAGGTGAACTTGCCCACGCGCAGCACATGGGCCGGATTGAAGCGCAGGTCGACATAGGCATCGACGATGGTCGCGCTGTCGCCGGCGAACTCCGGGGTGAAGCGGTAGGCGACCCGCTTGCCCAGCGAGCCTTCCAGCGTGGGCCGGGCGGTGCGCAGCAGGAAGCTGTCGTTCTGGTTGCCATCGCCGACGAACACGCGCGCGTCGCCCTGCAGCAGGCCGCGCAGCTTGAGCTCGTAGTTGCCGTCGCCGGACCGGAACGCGGCGCCCTTCGGGTCGACGGTGATCTGCGGCGCGGCCCGGGCGGCGGCCACCCGCTCTTCCTCCTGCAGCTCCAGGCGGCGCTCGAGGATGCGCAGGCGCTGGTCCAGCCCGGCCAGGTCGACACCTTCGACGGCTGCCACGCCGGACACGCCGGCCAGGCGTTCCAGCCGCTCCAGGCGCTGCTGCAGTTGTTCCACGGTGGGCTGCTGCGCCTGCGCCGATGCCGCCACCCCGCACAGCGCCACGGCCAGGCTGAGGGACAACAGCTTCCTGGTCGGCGCGGTGGACGGGAACAAGGGGGCGGTCATCGGTGGCTCCTGGAAGGCAGGGGTGGAGCGTCGATGCTGCGGGCGCACACGCACACGGAGAAATGACTTCGGCCGTGGCGCTTATAGCCATTCCCCATGAAACCGGCGGCGGCAACGCCAGGCCGCTAGAATCGTCACTCCCTCCACCGCAAAACCCTGCCATGACCGCCAACGCGCACACTTCCCCGCTCACCCGGCACTACGCCGAGGAACTGGACGCCATCCGCGCGCAGGGGTTGTTCAAGTCCGAACGCATCATCACCAGCCCGCAGTCGGCCGAGATCACCCTGGACGATGGCCGCAGCGTGCTGAACTTCTGCGCCAACAACTACCTGGGCCTGGCCGACCACCCGGCGCTGATCCAGGCCGCCAAGGACGCGCTGGACAGCCACGGCTTCGGCATGGCCTCGGTGCGCTTCATCTGCGGCACCCAGGACCTGCACAAGCAGCTGGAAAAGCAGATCGCCGAGTTCTTCGGCAAGGACGACACCATCCTCTATGCCGCCTGCTTCGACGCCAACGGCGGCCTGTTCGAGCCGCTGCTGGGCGAGAACGACGCGATCATCTCCGATGCGCTCAACCACGCCTCGATCATCGACGGCGTGCGCCTGTGCAAGGCCAGGCGCTTCCGCTACGCCAACTGCGACATGGCCGACCTGGAAGCGCAGCTGCAGGCCGCCGATGCCGCCGGCTGCAGGACCAAGCTGATCACCACCGACGGCGTGTTCTCGATGGACGGCTTCATCGCCCCGCTGGACGAGATCACCGCGCTGGCCAAGAAGTACAACGCACTGGTGCACATCGACGAATGCCATGCCACCGGCTTCCTCGGCGCCACTGGCCGCGGCTCGGCCGAGGTCAAGGGCGTGCTCGACAAGATCGACATCATCACCGGCACCCTGGGCAAGGCCATGGGCGGCGCGCTGGGCGGCTTCACCTGCGCCAGCGCCGAAGTGATCGAGCTGCTGCGCCAGCGCTCGCGCCCGTACCTGTTCTCCAACTCGCTGCCACCGCACGTGGTCGCCGCCGGCATCAAGGCCTTCGACATGCTCGACAAGGCCGACGACCTGCGCCGCAGGCTGGCCGAAAACACCGCCTACTTCCGCGAGAAGATGAGCGCCGCCGGCTTCGACGTGAAGCCCGGCGTGCACCCGATCAGCCCGGTGATGCTGTACGACGCACCGCTGGCGCAGAAGTTCGCCGAGCGCCTGCTGGAAGAAGGCATCTATGCGATCGGCTTCTTCTTCCCGGTGGTGCCCAAGGGCCAGGCGCGCATCCGCACGCAGATGAGCGCCGCGCACAGCCGCGAGCACCTGGACCGCGCCATCGACGCCTTCACCCGCATCGGCCGGGAACTGGGCGTCATCAAGGGCTGAGCGGGCCCCCAATGAGAACAGGCGCCCCAGGGCGCCTGTTTTCTTTTAGGTAATTCCCCACTTTTGGACCCAAAGTGGGGAGAGTTTTGTGATTGGGATTTCGCGTAGAAGCTTGTATAGCAGGGTTTGCAGGTCTTCGTTGCGGTGATTGAAGCGGTAGCAAACCTCGCCCAGATAGAGGTGGAAGTATTTGCTGGGCACGCCACGGTACGGATACAGCCAGTTCTTGGCGTAGCTCCAGAAGCCCTCAATGCCGTTGATATGGTCACGCCCGACCGGTCGCCCCTTCTCCTTGCGGATGACCACATGGTCTCCGCGCAGTTTCAGGGTGGCGTAGGCCTGCCACTGGTCGGTGTAGTAGAGCGAGCCCTCGCGGGTGTGAGCGTCGATCTGCTGCATGACCGCCTTACGATCATGGGTGGCGATCGGCATCGCCTTGACCTGACCGTTGCGCTTGATGATCCCGAACACGATCACCTTGGCCAGGGCGCCCCAGCCGCGCGGGCCGTGGCGAGCACCTCCGAAGGTGGTTTCGTCGCATTCCAAGGCGCCGGTGAATGGCTCTCGCCACTGCTCGGCATGTGCACAACAGGCCCGCAGTAGCCGGTACATCTTCTCGGCCGTGTTGGCCCCGCAGACTGGCCGGAAACGCTGCCGATAGACCGGCACACCAAGCATGAAGCGCTCGATCAACTGGCGCTTCTGGGCATCGCTGAGCCACAGGCTATCCCACGCTGCCAGCGCGTCTCGCTGACGGCAACCGCAGGACCGGCACTTGTACCGGCCGTCGGCCAAGGCCCAGAACCGGGCACGTCCACAGACAGTGCATTTGCGCATGAGAACCAGCCTAAGCTGGTCCAGAACCTAGGGGAATTACCTTCTTTTAAGACATTGGCGGCAGACCGTGGCGGCCGCCGCGCTACCGCTTCGCTGCCGGCGCGGCTGGCGCCGCCTCGGGCTTGGCCGCCGCGCCCCCACGGGCGACGCGGATGCCGTTGGCCTTCATCCAGGCATCGAACTGGTCGGCGCTCATGTTCTTGCCCGCCTGCTGCATCAGGAAGCGGTAGTTGCCCAGTGCGTCCTTCTCCGCCATCGGCGCTTCCACCGTCACCGTGACCGGCTTTTCCGCGGGCGCTGCCGCCACCGGCTTGCCCGACGACGCACAACCGGCCAGAACCACGGCTGCGGCCGCTCCAAGTGACGACACCGCGATGCGGTTGAAAGCTGACATGGTTGCGCGACCTCGCTGGAGAACAGGCCTACAGCCTAACCATGCACTTTAGGAAATCAAGCTATTTGCATGAAATACATGAAGAATTTCATGAACTGGCGGGCGCCTGGACTGAATGCGGCAGCAACTGCTCCAGTTCCGCCTCCTCCAGCACGCGCCACTGCCCCTTGGCCAGTTCGCCCAGCCGGACCGGCCCGATCGCCACCCGCACCAGGCGCAACACATCGAACCCCAATGCCTGCAGCAGGCGCCGGATGTGCCGGTTGCGGCCCTCGTCCAGCACGATCTCCAGCCACGCGTTGCGCTCGCCCTGGCGCAGCAGCACGACCGAATGCGCGGCCAGGTGTTCACCCGCATCGTCGATGCCAGCACGCATGCGCGCCAGCTGCGCCGCATCAGGCACGCCATCGACCTGCACGCGATAGGTTTTCAACGGACCGGTCGCCGGGTCGGTCAGCCGGGCGGCCCATTCCGGGTCGTTGCTGAAGAACAGCAGGCCTTCGCTGGCCTTGTCCAGGCGCCCCACCGGTGCCAGCCACGGCAGGCCCGCGCCCTCGAAACAACGGTACACGGTGTCCCTGCCCTGCTCGTCGCGGACGCTGGTGACCAGGCCGCGCGGCTTGTTCAAGGCCAGGTACAGGCGTTGCGCCGCCACGATGGGCTGGCCGTCCAGGGTCACCCGCTGCCGCCCGGGGACCACGGGGAACTCGGGGTCGCGCACGACCCGGCCGTCCACGCCAACCCGGCCGGCCAGCACGCGCCGCGCGGCCTCGGCACGCGAACACACCCCCGCCTTCGACAGCACCCGCGCCAGGCCATGCCGTGGCGCGCCCGGGGGCGCCCCGTTCCTGGCGGCGGTGCCGGAGGGCACAACAAAATGCCCGCCCTGTCTGGCAGGGCGGGCATCACGGGAATTCCTGCGCGGCATCCGGGCGCCCGGCTTACTTGACCTCGGCCGCCGCCTTGGCTTCGGCCGCGCCTTCGGCCGCCGGCGTCGCCGCCTTGACCACGCGCACGCCGCGGGCCTTCATCCACGCATCGAACTCGTCCGCGGTCATGCGCTTGCCGTTCTGGCTCATGTCGAACCGCCACGGCGTGTTGTCGTACTGCGTCTGCGGCTTGTAGGCCGCCGGGTCGTTGGGGTTGATCGCCGGGCGTGCCGGCATCGCGCTGGCGACGTTGTTGCAGCTTTCCACGCGCAGGCGCATCAGTACGCGGTCCAGCGACTGCTCGCCGCTGGCGTTGGGCGCCAGCACGCCCGAGGGCATGCCCAGCTGGCCCGGACGGGCATACAGCTCCATGGCGACCGGCTCGATCACCGTGGCCGGCAACGGCGGCGGCACGATGGCACTGGCCGAGCAATCGACGGCTGCGTGGGCGGCGGGAACGAGGACCAGGGCCAGGGCGCCGGCCAGTGCGATACGCAGCATCGGTATTTCCATCCGTACAGGGAACGCCGCGAGTGTAGGCATGCCCCGCGGGGCTTTCAACCTTCATTGCCGGGTTCGCGGCAGGCGTGCGTGCGCGTCACGCGGGCATCCGCCCCGATTCCCTGGAACGCGTAAAAACAAGGCCCGGCTTTCGCCGGGCCCTGTTTCGAATCAACCGATACGTCCGATCAGTTCTGGACGTTCAGCTCGGTGCGACGGTTCTTGGCGCGACCTTCCGGGTTGTCCGAACCATCCGGGTTGGTGTTCGGCGCAATCGGGCGGCTCTCGCCGTAGCCGATCGGGCCCACCAGACGCGAAGCGGCAACGCCGTGGCCGGTCAGGTAGTCGTACACGGCCTTGGCGCGACGCTCGGACAGCTTCTGGTTGTAGGCGTCGGTACCCTTCGAGTCGGTGTGACCGGCGACTTCAACGCGCAGTTCCGGGTAACGCTTCAGGATCTCGCTGGCCTCGCTCAGGATGGCGACGGCATCCGGACGCAGGGTCGACTTGTCGAAGTCGAAGTTCACGCCCTTCAGGTCGATCGACACCGGCACCGGGCAGCCGTCCGGACCCACGATCTGGCCGGCCTGCGAGTTCGGGCACTTGTCGTCGCAGTTGTTGACGCCGTCACCGTCGTCGTCCAGGTCGGCGCAGCTCGGCGCAACCGGAGCCGGCGGCGGCGGAGCCACGGCGGCAACCGGGGCCGGGCCCAGCGGAATCACGACGCCGACCGAAGCCAGCACGTCGCCGAACCAGTCGTTGTCCTTGCCGGCCAGGCGCGGGTTCACGCTCTGGTCGTCGAAATCAGCGCGGTAGGCGACTTCGGCACGCACGGCGACGCGCTTGTCGAAGGTGGTCTGCAGACCGGCACCGATCTTGGCGGCCAGATTGCCGTCCTTGCGCTGCGCCGGCGAGTTCACCGAATTGACGACGTACTCTTCCTCAGCCTTCTGGTAGCCCAGGCCGAACAGCAGGTACGGGTTCCAGCCGCGGCCGTCTTGGATGAAGTGGCGACGCAGGTCCAGCGAAGCGCCGTACTGCGACCAGTTCAGGTCCTGGTTCTTGTCGAAGTTCGGGTTCTGGTAGTTCAGCTCGCCGTCCAGCGACCAGTTCGGGCTGATGAACTTGCCCAGGCCCAGGGTCACGAACGGAGCATCGTTGGTCCCACGGTCGCTGTTCTGGAAGTTGAAGCCGGCCGAACCGGTCAGATACCAGCGGTCGTCGAATTCCTGGGCCGACGCAGCCTGGGCAAATGCCAGACCGCCCAGCAGCGCGGCGGTAAGGATCTTCTTGTTCATGAATACAACTCCTTGTTTCGGGGGTATGAAACCGGTAATGGCATGTCCAGCACAGCGATTTCGTTCGTCGCGTCCGAAAAATGGCCGTTTCCGCACGCCAACGCGGTGCACATTATGCGCTGGGCTGTGAAGATGACGTTAACAGCTGCGTAACAAATGGCAGGGCCCCCCGGACTTCGGATGGCCACCGGGCCTCACCCTATACAGCTTGGTAAAAACGCACAAGATCCAAGCCCGGACAGGCATTGCGGGGTTTCCGACGACCGCGCGCAGGCGCGCCGGGCCGGCAGCGGGACAGCGGCCGCGACGGCAGATGACGTCGTCCTGACCTGAACGGTCCCTTTGTATCATGGCCGCAGCCCCCCACCGAACGGAACTTCCGCCATGAAAGCTGTTGGCCTGAGCCGCTACCTGCCGATCGAGGACCCCGCGCGCTGGAAGACGTCGAGCTGCCGGCGCCCGCCGCCCCGCAGGGGCAGGACCTGCTGGTGGAAGTACGGGCGGTATCGGTCAACCCGGTCGACACCAAGCTGCGACGTTCGGGCACGGGCGAGGAAACGCCGCCGCGCATCCTCGGCTTCGACGCGGCCGGCACCGTGCTGGCCGTCGGCCCCGCGGTGACCGCGTTCGCGGTGGGCGACGAGGTGTACTACGCCGGCGATGTCACCCGCCAGGGCTGCAACGCGCAGCGGCAACTGGTGGACGAGCGGCTGGTCGCGCGCAAGCCGCGCACGCTGGATTTCGCCGAAGCCGCGGCGCTGCCATTGACCACGCTCACGGCCTGGGAACTGCTGTTCCAGCGCATGCCCTACCAGCTCGACGGGCGGCGCAACGTCGGCCGGATCCTGTTGATCATCGGTGGCGCCGGCGGCGTCGGGTCGATGGCAATCCAGCTTGGCCGCCATGCCGGATTCACGGTGGTGGCGACCGCCTCGCGCGAGGAAAGCCGCGCCTGGTGCCGGGCGCTGGGTGCCGAGCACGTCATCGATCATCGCCAGCCACTGGCGCCGCAGCTGCAGGCGCTGGGCATCAGCCAGGTGGACGCCGCGCTGAACCTGGCCGACACCGACCGCTACTGGCAGGTGCTCGGTGAACTGCTGGCGCCCCAGGGCCATGTCGGGCTGATCGTGGAGCCCGCCGGCGAGCTGCGCATCGGCGACCCGTACAAGGCCAAGTGCATCGGCATCCATTGGGAGTTCATGTTCGCGCGGGCGCGCTTCCGCACCGCCGACATGATCGAACAGCACCGCATCCTCACCCGCGCCGCCAGCCTGATCGACGCCGGCGAACTGCGCACCACCGTCAGCGCGCGCCTGGGCGCGGTCAACGCGGCCAACCTGCGCCAGGCGCACCGGTTGCTGGAGTCGGGCAGCACCCTGGGCAAGCTGGTGCTCGAAGGCTGGGACTGAGCAGCCGCGCGCGGCATGCGCGCGCCGTGGGCGCAACGGGTGGCCGGCGGCGGTGCCTGCCGCACCTGTGCTTCTGCTGGGGTCGCGGCGGTCCGCTGTCCCGTCGGTGGCCGCTGACAACGGCTATACGCGGCCAGGCACGATGACCGTGGGGCTGATGTCCGCATACGCATGCGGATAGCGCCGGCCGGTGGACGGAGCGCCGACAACCCGCGCCGAGGGCCCGTACCCGGGCCCGTGCCACGTCATGCGGCGCGCCCGCCGCCGCCCGGGGATGCCAGGCTGCGCGGGGCTGTCCGAGCTGCGGGGCCATCGCATGCGTGCCGGCCACGCCCGCCCACCCCTTGCCGCAGACCGGGTTTCGGGCAGGCTGACGTGATCCGTACGCAAGCGTATCCATCATGACGCCAGCCACCGACACCGCTTATCCCCATCTGTTCGCGCCACTGGACCTGGGCTTCGCCCGGCTGCGCAACCGCATCCTGATGGGCTCGATGCATACCGGCCTCGAGGACCATGTCCGCGACTTCCCCAAGCTGGCGGCCTATTTCGGCGAACGCGCCGCCGGCGGTGCGGCACTGCTGGTCACCGGCGGCTTCTCGCCGAACATCGCCGGCTGGCTGGCACCGTTCGGCAGCAAGCTGTCCTGGCCCTGGGAAGTGGGCCGGCACAGGCAGGTCACCGCGGCCGTGCACGGCCACGGTGCCCATATCTGCCTGCAGCTGCTGCACGCCGGCCGCTATGCCTACCACCCGCTGCAGGTGGCACCGTCGAAGCTGAAGGCCCCGATCAATCCGTTCACGCCCCGCGCATTGTCGGCACGGGGCGTCGAGCGCCAGATCGCCAGCTACGCCCGCGCCGCGCGGCTGGCGCGCGAGGCCGGCTACGACGGCGTCGAGGTCATGGGCTCGGAGGGCTACCTGATCAACGAGTTCATCGCCCCGCGCACCAACCGGCGCAACGACGCCTGGGGAGGCGATGCCGCCCGGCGCATGCGCTTCGCGGTGGCGATCGTGCGCCGCATCCGCGAGGCCTGCGGCCCGGATTTCATCATCATCTACCGGCTGTCGCTGCTGGACCTGGTGGAGGACGGCAGCAACTGGGAGGAGATCCTGCAGCAGGCCCGGGCGATCGAAGCGGCCGGCGCGACCCTGATCAACTCCGGCATCGGCTGGCACGAAGCACGCGTGCCCACCATTGCCACCTCGGTGCCGCGCGCCGCCTTCACGGGCGTCACCGCCAAACTGCGCCCGCACGTGAACGTGCCGGTGATCGCGGTCAACCGCATCAACATGCCCGACGTCGCCGAACGGGTGCTGGCCGACGGCCAGGCCGACATGGTGTCGCTGGCGCGGCCACTGCTGGCCGACCCGCAGTGGCCGGCCAAGGCCCGCGCCGGCAGGCCGGAGACCATCAATACCTGCATCGCCTGCAACCAGGCCTGCCTGGACCACATCTTCGTCAACAAGCGCGCGACCTGCCTGGTCAACCCGCGCGCCGCGCACGAGACTGAACTGGTCTACCGCCCGGCCGCCGTCGCCAAGCGCGTGGCGGTGGTCGGCGCGGGTCCGGCGGGCCTGGCCTGCGCCACCGTCGCCGCGGAGCGTGGCCACGCCGTCACCCTGTTCGACGCGGCCGATGAGATCGGCGGCCAGTTCAACGTGGCCAAGCGCATCCCCGGCAAGGAGGAGTTCCACGAGACCCTGCGCTATTTCCGCCACCGGCTGGCCGATACCGGCGTGGACGTGCGCCTGGGCACGCGCGCCGACGCGCCGATGCTGGCCGGCTACGACGCGGTCGTGGTCGCGACCGGCATCTCGCCGCGCAAGGTGGACTTCCCCGGTGCCGACCACCCGATGGTGGTCAGCTACCTGGATGTGCTGCAGGGCCGGGTCAGGGCGGCGGACAAGGTGGCCATCATCGGCGCCGGCGGCATCGGCTTCGACGTCGGTGAATTCCTGGTACAGGAAGGACCGTCGCCGTCGCTGGACAAGGCCCGCTGGATGGCCGAGTGGGGCGTGGACCCGAGTTTCGAAAGCCGCGGCGCGCTGTCCACGCCGCAACCCGAGGCACCGGCACGCCAGGTGTGGCTGCTGCAGCGCAGCCCCGGCAAGCCCGGCGCCCGCCTGGGCAAGACCACCGGCTGGATCCACCGCGCCGCGCTCAAGGCCAAGGGCGTGCGGATGCTGGGCGGCGTGGAGTACCTGGGCGTGGACGACCGCGGCCTGCGCATCCGCGTCGACGGTGCCGAACGGTTGCTGGAGGTCGGCACCGTGGTGGTCTGCGCGGGGCAGGAGCCGATGCGCGCACTGGCCGATGCGTTGCGCGCCGCGGGCGTGGCCGCCCATGTGATCGGTGGTGCCGATGTGGCCGCCGAGCTGGATGCCAAGCGCGCCATCGACCAGGGCAGCCGCCTGGCCGCCGCGCTCTAGGCCCGCCGCCGCATTCGCGCCCGGCAGGCTTGGCCGCAGCGGGCGGCGCGCATCCACCACCGCCATCGCTGCGCGCCCTGCCCGGGGCATGCGTCCCGTTGGCCGCCAACCCGCGCGCGAAGCGCTTTGGCGGCGTGCGGCTGTCCGCGTGCACGGGCATGGCGCCGCCGGGCCCCAGGCAGCCGGCCAAGGCATCAGGTTCCCTGCCGCCCGCGCCGACAACGCGCACACCGGGCGATCCGGAAGGGCCCACCGCAGGCGTTATTTCGTGACCGGCGACACACCCTGCACCGCCCTGGACGCCCGCGCATCGCGGCACCCGGGCCGGATCCGGCCCCTGCAATGAAGCTGAATGTCAAGAACGCGCATTCAGGATGAGTTTGGGATTGCCCCCCTACCTTGCGCCCACTTTCCGCTCACCCCCCAGTTCTGGTGAGCACGGCGCAGCCCCCAGGGTCGATTGACCGGGGTCTGCCCACGGGGCGGCCCCGATGCCATGGCCGCCTCCCCATGACGCCAAGCCGCTGCCGTCCTGTCCCTGCCACGCGGGAACAGGCCGGTTGCGGCCCACACGGAGCAAGGAGACCTATGAAACTGGCCTGGATTCTCTGGCTGTCGCAGTTGTTGCCGCAGCCGGCCGCCGATTCGCTGTGCCTGAGTACCACCGTCTATCTGGAAGCCCGCGACCAGACCCTGCGCGGCCAGCAGGCCGTGGCCGAAGTCGCGCTGCGCCGCCTCGACAGCGGCCTGTGGGGCGACTCGATGTGCCAGGTGGTGACCGCACGCAAGCAGTTCGCGCCCACCCTGGTGGCGCCGGACACCCAACTGCGCAACAACGACGCCTGGGCCGAAGCCGTGGACGTGGCCTTCGCCGCCGAGCGCAACTGGGCCTTGCCGGCCGGCCAGCGCAAGGAGATCGTGCCCGGCGCCAGCCACTTCGCCGCGCATGCCATCGCCAGCCCCAGCTGGCGCAACGCCTACCAGGTCGCCACCATCGGCGGGCACACCTTCTACAAGGTGCAGTCGCTCAAGCCGCGCGCGTCCTGACGCGGCGGCATCGCATGCCGGTCACGCCGGCCGACGCGCCGCTGACGATAATACGGGGGTCATTCCACCCCCGAGGTATCCGATGAAGCTCTACACCAAACCCGGCGCCTGCTCGCTGGCCGACCACATCGCGCTGATCTGGTCCGGCCTGCCGTTCGAAGTCCAGATCGTCGACCATGCCACCATGAAGTCGCCGGCGTACATGGCCATGAACCCGGCCGGCGCGGTGCCGGTGCTCGAGGACGACGGCTGGGTCCTGACCCAGAACGCGGCGATCCTGCATTACATCTGCGACAAGGCCCCGGGCGCCGGCCTGGACGGCGGCAGCGACCCGCGCACCCGTGCCGAGGTCAACCGCTGGCTGTCCTTCGTCAACGCCGACCTGCACCCGGTGTACTACCCGATCTTCGGCTCGACCCGGTATCTGGAGGACGAGGCGGTCATCGCCCGCACCCAGCAGCATTCGCGTGACAAGCTCAAGGGCCTGTACCAGCGCCTCAACGACCGCCTCGCGCAGGTCGACTGGCTGGGCGGGACGCCGCGCCCCTCCATCGCCGACGCCTACACCTACGTGACCCTGCGCTGGGCACGCGGCCTCAAGATCGACCTGGCCGGCATGGACGCGCTGGACCGCTTCGAGCAGCGCATGCAGGCCGACCCGGCGGTGCAGGCCGCGCTCAAGGCCGAAGGCCTGGGCTGAGTCCGCGCTCCAACGCCTGGAAACCGAAGGGCCGCCGGTGGCATAGCCGGCGGCCCTTCGTGTTCTGGAGCCGCTACGCGGCGCCGGCTTCAACGCACTGACACCGGCATCACCAGCCGTGGCGCGTCGCGGTAGAGCGCCGGGTACTGGCGCTTGAGCGCCTCGATCTTCGGCAGGTCGTAGAAGCGGATGTACGCCGCGTCCGGATGCAGCGCGAGGTAGTTCTGGTGGTAGTCCTCGGCCGGATAGAACGGCTTGCCACCGTCGACCCGGGTCGCCAGCGGCGCGGCGAACACGCCGCTGCGCTGCAGCTGGTCGATGTAGGCCAGCGTCGCCGCGCGCTGCGCCGCGTCGTCGGCGTAGACCGCGGACCGGTACTGGCTGCCGCGGTCCGGGCCCTGCCGGTCGCGCTGGGTGGGGTCGTGGACCACCGAGAAAAACACCTGCATCAGCTGCGCATAGCTCACCTGGGACGGGTCGTAGGTCACCTGCACCGCTTCGGCATGGCCGGTATTGCCGGCGCTGACGCGCGGGTAGCGGGCGTCGGCGCCGCTGCCCCCGATGTAGCCGGACACGGCGCTGTCCACGCCCTTCACGTGCTGGAACACGCCCTGCACGCCCCAGAAACAGCCGCCGGCGAACACCACCCGTGCGCGGTGTACGCCCGGCTGCCGCAGGTCGGCGATGCCGCTGGGCGCGGGAACCTCCACCGCCACCGCAGCCGCCGCCGCGTGCACGGGGCGATCGAGGCCGGCCACGCCCAGTACCAGCACGCTGGCGACCAGCACGGCAACGCCGCCGGCGAACACTTTTTCCATCGCGGGTTTCATCGTCCGGCCTCCCGGATTCAACCGAAGGTAAAGGCATAGGCGCGTACGCCCGGGTCGAGGAACTCGATCTCGAAGCTGCGCTCGCCGACGTCGCCGTCCTGGCGGATCAACTGGTAGAGCCGGTTCTCGTCCACCCGGCCCTCGCCACCGGCGCCCACGTCGGCACCGGCCATCGCACCCGGCGCATGGCCATCGACGCGCACCCGGAAACGCACCGGCCGGCCGTCCGCCTGCGGTGCCAGCACCAGGTGCAGATCGCGCGCATGGAAGCGGAAGGCAATGCGGCCGCCGGCCTGCTGCAGGCGTGCGTCTTCCTCGCCCACCAGCCAGCGCCCGCCAAGCGCCCATTGGTTGAGCCCCAGCATGGCCGGCACCGTGTAATCGAAGGCGCGGCCCGCACGCTGCCCGCCCGGCGAGGCGAAATGCTCCGCCCGCGCGTGGCCGATGTAGGTTTCCGGCGAGCGCAGGTTGCCCATGTCCGCCGCGCGCTCGACCGCCGCGCGCGCCGTCGCCACCGTCGCGGGCGCATCGCCCGGCAACGGATTGCCCGCCTCGCGCAGCAGCCGGCGGATGATCTGCTCGGACTCCTCGTAGCCGCCCTCGCCGAAATGATGGGCGCGGATGCGCCCCTGCGCGTCGATGAAGTAATGCGCCGGCCAGTAGCGGTTGTCGAAGCCCCGCCAGATCGCGAAATCATTGTCGAGCGCCACCGGCCAGCTGACGCCCAGGTCCTCGACCGCGCGCTGCACGTTGCGCACGTCGCGCTCGAACGCGAATTCCGGCGCATGCACGCCCACCACCACCAGGCCGTGGTCGCGGTAACGCTCGTACCACTGGCGAACATGCGGCAGCGCACGCAGGCAGTTGATGCACGAGTAGGTCCAGAAATCGACCAGTACCACCTTGCCGCGCAGGCCCTGCGCATCCAGCGGCGGGCTGTTGAGCCAGCCGCTGGCGCCGGCCAGCGACGGCAGTTGGCCCTCGACCGGCAGCCCACGCGTCGCGCCCTCGTCTGCGGTCATCATCATCGCGCCGCCCGGCATCGTGTCGCGCGCCGGCAATGCGTCCAGCAGCCCCTGTTCCAGGCGCGCGGTACTCACCGTCGACAGCCGGGTCAGCACCCCGGTGTCCCAGCCCATGGCGATGGCGACCACCGCCAGCAGGGCGGCGATGCCCAGCCCGCGCCGGATCCATTCGCCCGCGCCCAGATGCCGCTTGAGCGCGGCGAACACCCGGCCACCGATCCACACCGCCAGCGCCAGCGACGTCGCCGCTCCCAGCGCGTAGGCCAGCAGCAGCCCGCTGGTGCCGGCATTGGCCCCCTGCAGCGCGGCACCGGTGAGGATCAACCCCAGGATCGGCCCGGCGCAGGGCGCCCACAACAGGCCGGTGGCGATACCGATCAGCAGCGAACCGGCGACGCCCCCGCCGTCCCCGGCCGACGCATCCAGGCGCCCTCCCAGGCGCTGCAGCGGCGACAGCAGCCGGTTCGCCAGGGCCGGCCACAACAGCGCCAGCGCGAACACCGCCATCACCGCCAGGGCGATCCAGCGGCCGGCCTGGTTGGCCTGCGCCACCCAGCGGCTGCCGACCGCCGCCAGGCTGGCGACCACCGCGAACATCAGCGCCATGCCGGCCAGCAGCGGCAGCCCGCTGCGCAGGAACGGACGGTCCGAGCGCGCGAACACGAACGGCAGCACCGGCAGGATGCAGGGGCTGAGCAGGGTCAGGACACCGCCAAGGTAGGCCAGCAGCAACAGGAACATGGAACGTCCTTTTCTTGGAATCGGGAGGGACGGCGCTCAGGCCGCGATGAAATCCAGCGCCACGCCGTTGATGCAGTAGCGCAGCCCGGTCGGGCGCGGGCCGTCATCGAACACGTGGCCGAGGTGGCCGCCGCAGCGACGGCAGTGCACTTCCACCCGCAGCATGCCGAAGGTGGTGTCGCGGTCCTCGCCCACCGCGCCGTGCAGCGGCGCCCAGAAGCTCGGCCAGCCGGTACCGCTGTCGAACTTGGCGGCGGAGGAAAACAAGGCCAGCGCGCAACCGGCGCAATGGAACGTGCCGCGCCGGTGCTCGCCGTTCAACGGGCTGCTGAACGCGCGCTCGGTTCCCTGGCCGCGCAGCACCGTGTACTGCGCCGGCGTCAGCAGCCGGCGCCATTGCGCGTCGTCATGCATGACCTCGAACGTGCCGCGGCGTGGCGCCGGCGCCGGCGCGGCCCGGCCGCAGGCGCCAACCCCGCAGAGGCCGGCCGCCGCCAGCATGCCGCCCATGCCCAGCAGGGTGCGACGGGAAAGGGACATGGCCGGTCTCCAGGCAGGAACGATGGCGCCATGCTGCGCGCGTGGCGGTCAACGAATCCTCACGCGGAGTTAAATTTTCCGTGACACATCGGCGCCCGCTTCCCCCGACAATGGCACCCATTCCCCCAGCGGCCGGATGTGCCGATGAACCGTGCCAAACGCGTGCTGATCGTCGAGGACGACGCCCACATCGCCAACCTGCTGCGCATGCACCTGCGCGACGAAGGCTACGACGTGACCCATGCGGCCAGCGGCGACGACGGCCTGCGCCTGCTGGAGGACAACGACTGGAGCGCGCTGGTGCTCGACCTGATGCTGCCGGGCGTCGACGGGCTGGAGATCTGCCGGCGCGCGCGCGCGATGACCCGCTACACGCCGATCATCATCACCAGTGCGCGCGCCAGCGAGGTGCACCGCATCCTCGGCCTGGAACTGGGCGCGGACGACTACCTGGCCAAGCCGTTCTCGATGCTGGAACTGGTCGCGCGGATCAAGGCGCTGCTGCGCCGGGTCGAGGCGATGGCACAGAACGCGCGCATCGATGCCGGCGCGATCGAGGTCGCCGGCATCCGCATCGATCCGGTCGCGCGCACCGCCGGGGTCGATGGCAATGCCCTGGACCTGACCCCGCGCGAGTTCGACCTGCTGCATTTCTTCGCCCGCCATCCCGACCAGGTCTACTCGCGCATGGAGCTGCTCAACCAGGTCTGGGGCCACCGCCACGAGGGCTACGAACACACCGTCAACACGCACATCAACCGCCTGCGCAACAAGATCGAACGCGACCCGGCCACGCCGCGCCGCATCCTCACCGTATGGGGCCGCGGCTACAAGCTGGCGGCCGGCGGCAACGACGCATGAAGCGGTTGGCGCTGTGGCAACGGCTGTCGCTGGTGTTCTGCGCGCTGCTGCTGGTGTGCTGCGGCGCACTGGCGTGGATCCAGATGCGCAGCACGCGCCTGCACGAGCAGGAAACCGTGCAGCGCCTTTCGCGCGGGCTGGCCGAACACATCGCGCGCAGCGGCGAACTGATGGACGCACGCGGCATGCGCGATGGCGAGGTCCGCGCCCTGTTCGGCAAGCTGATGGCGGTCAACCCCAGCGTCGAGGTCTACCTGCTCGATGACCAGGGCCGGATCCTCGGCCACGACGCGCCGGATGGCCACCTCAGGCGCGACCGGGTCGACCTGGCGCCGGTCCATGCGCTGCTGCGCGGCGCGCCCTTGCCCATCCTCGGCGACGACCCGCGCAGCAGTACCGGGCGCAAGGTGTTCAACGCCGCGCCGCTGCGCGTGCAGGGGAAGCAGGTGGGTTACATCTACGTGGTCCTGGTCGGCGAGCAACGCGAAGCGCTGGCCGCGGACGTCGCGGCCAGTGCCAGCCTGCGCACCACGCTGTGGGCGCTGGCGATCGTGGCCGCCGTGGGCCTGCTCGCCGGCGTGGTCGCCTTCCGCTGGATTACCCGTCCGCTGCGCCGGCTGGCCCGCGACATCCAGGCATTCGACGTCGATGCCGCCCCTGCCGCGCTGCCGGCGCCAGCGGCGCCGCCCCGGCCCGGCGAGCGCGACGAACTGGCGATCCTGCGGCACAGCTTCGCGCACATGGCGCAGCGCCTCGGCGAGCAATGGCAGCAGTTGCGCCAGCAGGACCTGCAGCGCCGCGAACTGGTGGCCAACATTTCCCACGACCTGCGCACGCCGCTGTCGTCGCTGCACGGCTACCTGGAAACGCTGGCGCTGAAGGACGCCACGCTCGACCCCGCCGAGCGCCAGCGCTACCTGTCCATCGCCCTGGCGCAGAGCCACAAGGTCGGCCGCCTGGCGCAGGCCCTGTTCGAACTGGCGCGACTGGAACACGGGGGGTGGTGCTGGAACCGCAGGCGTTCTCGTTGCCGGACCTGGTACAGGACGTGTTCCAGAAATTCGAGCTGGCCGCGCAGTCACGCCGGCAATCGCTGGCCGCGGATATCCCCGCCGGCCTGCCGGCGGTGCATGCCGACCTGGCGCTGGTCGAGCGGGTGCTGACCAACCTGATCGACAACGCCATCCGCCACACGCCCGAGGGCGGCCGGGTGACGGTGACCCTGCGCGCGACGGGCGAGGAGGTACAGGTACGTGTCGCCGACACCGGCCCGGGCATCGCTCCGGAACAGCGCGCGCAGCTGTTCAGCGCGCCGTCCGCGCTGGCCAGCAGGCGCCCGGACAGCGGTGGGCTCGGGCTGCTGGTGGTGCACCGCATCCTGCAGTTGCACCACCGCCGCATCGTGCTGGCCGACAGCGAGGCCGGCGCGGTGTTCGTATTCTCGCTGGCGGTGGCTGGCCGCCGGACGGAGCCACGCGGCGGCCCTGATTGAACCCCAGCGCGGCAGCCGCGACGGTCAGCCGATCTCGCCAATCACCTTGCCGCGGGCGTCCCGCAACTGCGTCGGCACCACTTCCACCTGCAGCCGCCCGCCCGGGAGCGGGTACACGCCACGCTCGGCACGGACCGCGGCCAGCAGCGCCGCGATGCTCGCGTCGCACAGCACGCAGCGCGCGCTGTCCTCGTCCAGCTGCAGGTCGTCGGCCACGCCCGGCTCGAACCGCCACTGCCGTTCCCTGCCCAGCACCACCAGCGGCCGGTCGTGGTGCAGGCGCAGCGGCAGCAGTTCCAGCACGCTGTCCACCTGCCCCGCGCCCAGCACCAGGGTGGTGCCCACGTCCGCGTCGGACCAGTCCAGCGTCTCCACGAACAGCATGCCGGTGCTGGACCCGTCGCGGCGGCTGCCCGCCGCCACCCGGTCCGCCAGCGCCGCATCGGCCAGCAGCGAATCGCGCGCCAGCTCGGTGATCCACGACGGCATCGCCGGCGCCAGCACGTCCATTACCCCGGAGGTCGACCAGCGCCTGACCGCGGCCATCTCGTCGTCGGTCAGGCCGACCATCTGCAGGAAGTCCAGGCGCCCGTTGGGCGTGGCGATCGCCGGCAACTGCGGATCGGCGACGAACGCCAGGTGGCGCAGGCGGGTACCGCTGTCCAGCGTGATCGGGCCGTTGGCATCGAGATGATGCCCGGCCTCGAACACGTTGCCGCTGGCGAACACGTAGCGGGCGACGTTCTGCAGCAGGTCCAGCGGCCACGTCGGTGGCGCGCCGCTGCCGTCCTCGCCGGCCTCGGCGGCGAGACGGAAGGTCAGCTCGAAGCCGAAGCCGCTCGCCTCCGGGTCGTCGCTGTGTTTGTCGTACAGCTCGGAAAAGCCGTAGGTGACGTAATGCCAGTGGGCGCGCGGCAGCGGGCTCCAGTACACGCTGATGCCGTCCAGCGGGTCGTCGCCGCCCAGTGTGTACGAGGCCGCCGTGCCGAAGTGCCGGGGCGCCTGTCCCGCGTGCACCGCGCGCAATGCCGCATTGATAGCGTCCCAGCCCGCGGTTCCCGCCCCGCCGCCGTCGTGTTTGTCCATGCCTGGCGCTCCTCTGCCCAACCCCGCGCATGATAGTGCCGGCCGGCGGGTGGCCGCCGCGCTGCCCGCGATCACCGCGCAGCGCGGCGCCCGCCGCTGCCATCACGCCAGCACCAGGGCCCGGGTCTCCTCCAGCCAGCGGCTGGCGAATGCCGGGCTCTTGGCCTTGCCCAGCGCCGCCGCCACTTCCGGCCACAGCTGTTCCAGCCCCACCGCACTGCGGCTGCGCTCGATCTTGAGCTGGATCAGGTAGCCCTTCAGGCCCAGGTGCCGGCGTACCGATTCGGCCATCCAGTCGCGCAGTTGCTGGTAGCGCAGCGGATCGTCGCCCAGCTGCGTGGTGACCGGCACCGGTGGCGCGCGCTCCACGTTGCCACCGACCACTTCGATCAACCCAAGCGCCAGCAACTGCTCCAGCGCGTCCTCCGGCGCCCGCAACTCCTGCGCCATCTGCAGCAGTTCGCGGCTGTCGCGCTGCCCGTCCACCAGCAGCAGCACCGAGCGCAGCGCCGGCGCCAGGCGCAGGCCACGGTCTTCGATCTCGCGACGGCCAGCCGCCGTCTTGGCATGGATCAACGCCATTCCCCCTCCCGCATTTGTGCATCGCAACCACGATGCGCGCGAACGGCAACCGGGGCCCCCGCCCCATCCTGCTTGCCTGCACCCGCACCGCCCCCTGCGATCGCCGCGCCAGCGCGCCTGCGCTATGTCCCCAGCACGCGGCGGATTTCCTCCAGTGCGCCCGGGTCGTCCAGCGTCGACAGGTCCCCCGGGTCGCGCCGCTCCGCCAGGGCCTGCAGCGAACGCCGCAGCAGCTTACCCGAACGGGTCTTGGGAAGCGCGTTGACGATATGCACGTGCGCCGGGCGCGCCACCGCCCCAGCGACCCGGTGACCTGCTGCATCATCTCCGCCGACAGCGCCGCCAGCTCGTCGGCGGCCGCGGCCTGCTTGAGCGTCACGAACACCAGCGGCACCTGCCCCTTCAGCTCGTCGTGCATGCCGACCACCGCCGCCTCGGCCACCCGCGGGTGGCTGCTGATCGCTTCCTCGATCTCGCGCGTGCCCAGCCGGTGACCGGCCACGTTGATCACGTCGTCGGTGCGGCCGAGGATGAAGGTGTAGCCGTCGGCGTCGCGGATGGCCCAGTCCAGCGAGCTGTAGAGCAACTCGTCGAAATGGCTGAAGTAGCTCTCGATGAAGCGCGCATCGTCGTTCCATACCGTACTCATGCAACCCGGTGGCAGCGGCGGCTGGATCACCAGCACGCCTTTCTGCCCGGGTGCGACTTCGGCCCCGGTGCGCTCGTCGATGACCTTCATCCGGTACCCCAGGTTGGGGAAGCCGGGCGAGCCGAACCTCACCGGCTTCATCTCCAGCCCCGGCAGCAGGGTCAACGCCGGCCAGCCGGTCTCGGTCTGCCAGTAGTTGTCGATCACCGGCTTGCGCAGCGCGTCGCCGATCCACTGCGCGGTGGGCTCGTCCAGCGGCTCGCCGGCCAGGAACAGGTACTTCAGTTCGGACAGGTCGTGGCGATGGATGAAATCCACGTCGTGCTTCTTCAGCACCCGGATCGCGGTGGGCGAGGAGAACATCGTGCGCACCCCGTACTGCTCGCACAGCGCCCACCAGATGCCCGGATCCGGATGGGTCGGCAGGCCTTCGTACAGCAGCGACGTGCAGCCGCCGATCAGCGGCCCGTACACGTTGTACGAATGCCCCACCGCCCAGCCGACGTCGGAGGTGGAGAACATCACCTGGCCGGGGGCGCAGTCGAACACCGTGCGCATCGACTGCGCCATCGCCACCGCGTAGCCGCCGACATCACGCTGCACGCCCTTCGGCTTGCCGGTGGTGCCCGAGGTGTACAGCAGGTAGCTGGGCGCGTTGGATTCCAGCCATTCCACCGGCACCTGCGCGTCGCCCACCTGCGCGCGCAGCGCGGCGTAATCCTCGTCGCGCCCCGCGACCCTGGGCATGGCCGCGTCCAGGCCGCGCGAGACGATCAGCACTTTCGGCGGTGGCGACGTGGCCTCGGCACACGCCGCGTCGACCATGGGCTTGTACGGGATCACCTTGCCGCCGCGCATGCCCGCGTCGGCGGCGATCAGCAGCTTGGGCCTGGCATCGTCGATGCGCAGCGCCAGGTTGTGCGCGGCGAAGCCACCGAACACCACCGAATGCACCGCGCCGATGCGCGCGCAGGCCAGCATCGCGAACACCGCCTCGGCCATGTTCGGCATGTAGATCACCACGCGGTCGCCGCGGGCGACATCCAGCGCCTTGAGTACGGCGGCGAAGGCATTCACCTCGCGGTGCAGCTCGCGGTAGGTGATCTCGCGGGTGACCTGGGTCTCGGTGGAGATGGCGACCAGCGCCAGCTGGTCGCCGCGATCGGCCAGATGCCGGTCCACCGCGTTGTAGCAGAGATTGGTTTCGCCGCCGACGAACCAGCGCCGGAACGGCGGATTGGAGTAGTCCAGGATCTGCCGCGGCGGCTTATGCCAATGGATCGCCCTGGCCTCCTCGGCCCAGAACGCCTCCGGCGCGTCGATGGAACGGCGGTAGGTCTGCTCGTACTGCATGTCGCCTCCGGAACCTGCTGGCCTGCGCCGAGCATAGTCCGGACCACCACGCGCCCTCCCTGCGACGATGGTCGTACGACCAACGTTGCAGGGCCGGCCCCGGCCCCGCCCATGGCCGGCCGCACGCCGCGCCGCGACCGGCCTCAGAACGGACTGGGCGACGCGAACGCCATCTCCGCCCCGCTCACCGGGTGCACGAAGCCCAGCCTGCACGCATGCAACTGCACCCGCGGCGCGGGCGCGGCGCCATACAGGCAATCGCCGATGATCGGATGGCCGGCACTGGCCATGTGCAGCCGCAGCTGGTGACTGCGCCCGGTGACCGGTTCCAGTGCCACCCGGGTCCACGCCTGTCCCGCATCGCGCGCCAGCACCCGCCAGCGGGTCAGCGCCGGCTTGCCGCGTTCCAGGTCCACCATCTGCCTGGGCCGGTTCGGCCAGTCGCAGATCAGCGGCAGGGCGATCTCGCCCGCCTCGCCCGCGACCCGCCCCTCCACCAAGGCCTCGTAGCGCTTGTGCACGCGCCGCTGCTCGAACTGCATCGACAGGGCCGCCTGCAGCTGCCTGCCGCGCGCGTACAGCATCAGCCCCGAGGTCACCTGGTCCAGCCGGTGCACGGTCAGCACGTCGGGAAACGACGCCTGCAGGCGCGCCACCAGGCAATCCTGGTTCTCCGGCAGGCGCCCGGGCACCGAAAGCAGGCCGGCGGGCTTTTCCACCACCAGCAGTGCGTCGTCGATGTAATGCAGTTCGATCACCGTTTCCGCCTCTGCACGCGGCCATGGGCAGGCCGCCGGCCGTCGCGCGGGAACCCGCGCCGCAGCCCTCCAACAAAAAGGGGGAAGCCGAAGCTTCCCCCGTCGACCCGGTCGCCCGGCCGCTGCGGTCAGAGCAGGTCGGCCACGCCGGCGCGCTCTTCCTCGAGCTCGGCCAGAGTGATGTCGATGTACTTCTTGGAGAAGTCGTCGATCGGCAGGTCCTTGACGATGGTGTACTTGCCGTTCTCGGTGATCACCGGGAAGCCGAACACCACGCCTTCGGGAATGCCGTAGGAGCCGTCGGACGGCACGCCCATCGTCACCCACTTGCCGTTGCTGCCCAGCACCCAGTCATGCACGTGGTCGATGGCGGCATTGGCGGCCGAGGCGGCGGAGGACAGGCCACGGGCGGCGATGATGGCCGCGCCGCGCTTGCCGACGGTCGGAATGAAGGTGTTGGCGTTCCATTCCTGGTCGTTGATCAGCTCGGCCACCGAGGCGCCGCCGGTGGTGGCGAAGCGGTAGTCCGGGTACATGGTCGGGCTGTGGTTGCCCCACACGGTGAACTTCTCGAAGCTGTCCACGGCCTTGCCGGTCTTGGCCGACAGCTGGCTCAGGGCGCGGTTGTGGTCCAGGCGCAGCATGGCGGTGAAGTTCTTCGGGTCCAGGTCCGGCGCCGACTTCATCGCGATGTAGGCGTTGGTGTTGGCCGGGTTGCCGACCACCAGCACCTTCACGTCGCGCTTGGCCACGGCGTTCAGCGCCTTGCCCTGCACGGTGAAGATCTTGGCGTTTTCCAGCAGCAGGTCCTTGCGCTCCATGCCCGGGCCGCGCGGACGGGCGCCGACCAGCAGGGCCACGTCGACGTCCTTGAACGCCACCAGCGGATCGGCGGTGGTGAACACGCCGGCCAGCAGCGGGAACGCGCAGTCTTCCAGTTCCATGACCACGCCCTTCAGCGCGGCCTGGGCCTTCTCATTGTCGATCTCCAGCAGCTGCAGGATGACGGGCTGGTCCTTGCCCAGCATTTCGCCGGAGGCGATGCGGAACAGCAGGGCGTAGCCGATATTGCCGGCAGCGCCGGTCACGGCGACACGTACGGGTGCTTTCATGGGGTTTCCTCTGCTAAGAAAGGTATCTGGGGACGGCCCCGGCCTCCGCGACCGCGAAAGCGGGGCTGCAATCGGTGCACATCACGCGAACGGCCACCGTTGCCGGTGGCCGTGGGCGGGGATCAGGCTGCGAGGATCTTGTTCCACTCGGCCACGCGCCCGGCCTGGGCGGCCAGCACGGCGTCGGCATCGCCCTCGATGGTGATCTTGTTGATCAGGTCGCCCTGCTTGACCGCGTCGACCACGTCCAGGCCCTCGACCACCTTGCCGAACACGGTGTGCTTGCCGTCCAGCCAGTCGGTCTTGATGTGGGTGATGAAGAACTGGCTGCCGTTGGTGTTGGGGCCGGCATTGGCCATGGACAGCACGCCGCGCTCGTGGCGCACGCCGTTGTTGGTCTCGTCCTCGAAACGGTAGCCCGGGCCACCGCGGCCGGAGCCTTCCGGGCAGCCGCCCTGGATCATGAAATCGGCGATCACGCGGTGGAAGTTCAGGCCGTCGTAGAACCCGCGCTGGGCCAGGTTGACGAAATTGGCCACGGTCAGCGGCGCCTTGTCGGCGAACAGCTCGACCTTGATCAGGCCGCGGGAGGTGTCGAAATGGGCGGTCAGGGACATGGGAATCCTTGTGGGAGAAGACGTCTATCGCAGACCGCATAGGATACACCCGCCCCCGGCGGGCGACGTCCCCCGCCCTCACCGCGCCCGCCGCCGGCTGAACGCCCGTCCCGGCGGCCTTCACGGCCCCTTTTCGCGAATCGGCCGCATGCCCGTATAATGTTGGACTTCTTTTCCCCATTCACGGCACCGGCTGGCCGTCTTTCGCATGTCCATCGAAAACCTTCGCAACATCGCCATCGTCGCCCACGTCGACCATGGCAAGACCACCCTTGTCGACCAGTTGCTGAAGCAGTCTGGCACCCTGTCCGAGCGCACGGTGCTGGCAGAGCGCGTGATGGACAGCAACGACCAGGAAAAGGAACGCGGCATCACCATCCTGGCCAAGAACACCGCCATCAACTGGCGCGGCAACCGCATCAACATCGTCGACACCCCCGGGCACGCCGACTTCGGTGGCGAGGTGGAGCGCGTGCTGTCGATGGTGGACTCGGTGCTGCTGCTGGTCGACGCGATGGACGGCCCGATGCCGCAGACCCGCTTCGTCACCCAGAAGGCCTTCGCGATGGGCTTCAAGCCGATCGTCGTGGTCAACAAGGTGGACCGCCCGGGCGCGCGCCCGGACTGGGTGATCGACCAGGTGTTCGACCTGTTCGACAAGCTGGGCGCCACCAATGAGCAGCTGGATTTCCCGATCGTCTACGCGTCGGGCCTGAACGGCTACGCCGGCATGGAAGACACCGTGCGCGACGGCGACATGACCCCGCTGTACGAAGCGATCATGAAGTACGTGCCGGCGCCGGAAGTCGAGGCCGAGGGCCCGTTCCAGATGCGCATCAGCCAGCTGGACTACAACAACTTCGTCGGCGTGATCGGCATCGGCCGCATCCAGCGCGGCAAGGTCCGCAAGAACCAGCCGGTCATCGTCATCGACCGCGAGGGCAACAAGCGCCAGGGCAAGGTGCTGCAGGTGCTGGGCTTCATGGGCCTGGAGCGGATCGAGGTCGAGGAGGCCCAGGCCGGCGACATCGTCGCCATCTCCGGCATCCAGGAGCTGACCATCTCCGACACCGTGTGCGCGCTGGAAGCCCCCGAGGCGCTGCCGCCGCTGACCGTGGACGAACCCACCATCTCGATGACCTTCCAGGTCAACAACTCGCCGTTCGCCGGCAACAAGGACCTGTCCGGCGGCAAGTTCCTGACCAGCCGCCAGCTCAAGGAGCGGCTGGAGCGCGAGACCGTGCACAACGTCGCGCTGAAGGTCGAGCAGCTGGAGGACGCCGACAAGTTCCTGGTCTCCGGCCGCGGCGAGCTGCACCTGTCGGTGCTGATCGAAACCATGCGCCGCGAAGGCTATGAGCTGGCCGTGTCGCGCCCGGAAGTCATCATCAAGGAAATCGACGGGCAGCTGATGGAGCCGATCGAACAGCTGGTGATCGACATCGAAGAGCAGCACCAGGGCGGCGTGATGGAGAAGCTGGGCACCCGCAAGGCGCTGCTGGAGAACATGGAGCCCGACGGCAAGGGCCGCGTGCGCCTGGACTTCAAGATCCCGGCGCGCGGCCTGATCGGCTTCCAGAACGAGTTCAAGACCCTGACCCAGGGTTCGGGCCTGCTGTTCCACGTGTTCGACCACTACGGCCCGAAGGAACAGGGCGCCATCGCCAAGCGCCTCAACGGCGTGATGATCGCCAACGCCCCCGGCCCGACCCCGGCCTATGCGCTGGGCCCGCTGGAAGAGCGCGGCCGCCTGTTCGCCGCCGAAGGCGACCAGGTCTACGAAGGCCAGCTGATCGGCATCCACTCCAAGGACAACGACCTGACGGTCAACGCGATCAAGACCAAGCCGCTGACCAACATGCGCGCTTCGGGCAAGGACGACGCGATCAAGCTGACCCCGGCGCTGAAGTTCTCGCTGGAGCAGGCGCTGGACTTCATCGAGGACGACGAGCTGGTGGAAGTCACCCCGAAGGAAATCCGCCTGCGCAAGAAGTTCCTGACCGAAAGCGATCGCAAGCGCGCCTCCCGCGCCGGCTGATCGCCTTGTCCGCGCGCAAGCCCTACAACCCGGATCCGCACGCGCATCCGGGACTTGCCGCCATCGCCCTGCTGGAAGCGGTCAAGGCCGTACTGGCCTTTCTGGCCGCCGCGGGCCTGGAGTTCTCCGGGCCCGCCCCCCTGCGCACCTTCGTCAACACCCTGATCCGGCACGTCGGCGGCGATCCCGAACACGGTTCGTCCTCGACGCTGCTGGACATGATCACGCCCGACACCGTGCATGTCGGCGCCCTCGCCCTGGTCGCCTACGGCCTGCTGCGGTCGCTGGAAGCCTGGGGCCTGTGGCGCGCGCGCGCCTGGGCATCGTGGCTGGGCTGCATCTCCGCCGCGCTGTACCTGCCGCTGGATGTCTACGCCATCATCCGCCACCCCGGCTGGGCCTCGTGGCTGCTGCTGGGCGTCAACCTGGTGGTGGTCTGGGTGCTTGCCCGGGATATCGGCAAGCGGCGTCCGCCAGCGGCCCGCTGAAGCCCCCCGGACATGGCGCCGGCACGGGGCCCCAAGCCCGCCGCCGGTCGCCTCCGCACGGGCGCCCCATCCGCCCGTTTGCCAAGCCCAGGCCGGCCCGATAGCCTGCGCGGCATGCGCGCCCTCCCGACCTGCTCCCGACTGCTCCTGCCCCTCCTGGCGGCGGTGCTGTGCAGCGCCTGCGACGGCGCCGCCAGCGACACACCGGCCGGCGAACCGCCGTTCCCCTTCCAGGAGGCGGGCATCGCCGAACTGCAGGCGCGGATGACCGCCGGCGAGCTCGACAGCGTCACCCTCACCGATGCCTACCTGCGCCGCATCGCGCTGCTGGACCGCGCCGGCCCGGCGCTGCGCTCGGTGATCGAGATCAACCCGGCCGCGCGGCGCGAAGCGGCGCAGCGCGATGCCGAACGCCGCGCCGGGCGCATCCGCGGCCCCCTGCACGGCATGCCGATCCTGCTCAAGGACAACATCGCCGCCACGCCCATGCACAACACCGCCGGTTCGCTGGCGCTGAAGACGTTCCGCCCGCGGCGCGATGCGTTCCTGGTGCAGCGCCTGCGCGACGCCGGCGCGGTGATCCTGGGCAAGACCAACCTGAGCGAGTGGGCCAATTTCCGCTCCAGTGGCTCGACGTCGGGCTGGAGCGCGGTGGGCGGGCAGACCCGCAACCCGTACGCGCTGGACCACAACCCGTGCGGCTCCAGCTCCGGCAGCGCCGTGGCCGTCGCCGCCAACCTGGCCGTGGCCGCCATCGGCACCGAAACCGACGGCAGCATCGTCTGCCCGGCCGCGGTGAACGGCATCGTCGGACTCAAGCCCACGGTCGGCCTGGTCAGTCGCGACGGCATCATCCCGATCTCCTTCAGCCAGGACACCGCCGGACCGATGACCCGCAGCGTCGCCGATGCCGCGCTGCTGCTGGGCGCGATCGCCGGGCGCGACGAATCCGATCCCGCGACCGCGGCGATGCCCGGGCGGGCCGTGTACGACTATGGCGCGCGCCTGCGCCCGGATGCATTGCGCGGCGCGCGCATCGGTGTGCTGCGCAACGCGCTTGCCGAGCGCGCGGAGATAAAGCCGGTGCTGGACCAGGCCGTGGCGGCGATGCGCGCGGCCGGAGCCACCGTCGTCGAAACCACGTTGCCGGATGAAGGCGCCTGGGAACAGCATGAGCAGACGGTGCTGCTGTACGAATTCAAGAACGGGTTGAACCGGTATTTCCAGCAATGGCGGACGCCGGTCGATTCGCTCGCCGCCCTGATCGCCTTCAACCAGGCCCACGCCTCGCAGGAACTGCACCTGTTCGGCCAGGAGCTGCTGCTGCAGGCCGAACAGTCCGGCCCGCTCAACGACCCCGCCTACATCGCCGCGCGCGGCAGCGCCCGCCGGCTCGCCGGCCCGGAGGGCATCGACGCCACCCTGCGTGCGCACCGGCTCGATGCACTGGTCGCGCCCACCACCGGCGCCGCCTGGCGCACCACCCCCGGCCAGGGCGATGCCTACCCTGGTGGCAGCTACGGCGCCGCCGCCGTGGCCGGTTACCCCAGCCTGAGCGTGCCCATGGGCCACGCCGGCGGGTTGCCGCTGGGGTTGCTGTTCATGGGAACCGCCTGGAGCGAGCCGCGCCTGCTGGAGCTGGGGCACGCCTACGAACAGCTGACGCGGGCGCGCCGCGCGCCGGCGTTCGCGGACACCGCGCACGCCCGTTGACGGTGACTGTGGCGGGGCCGGCACTCACGCCGGTGCGCCGTCCTCGGCACCGGGCGAACGGATGTCCCCCGGGTCGCCCTGCCGGGCCCGCGGTGGCGCCCCGGGCTGGCGCCCGATCTCTGCGCGCAGCCGTGGCAGCGCCGCGGGATGCTCGCGCATCAGGAAGTCGACCATGCGCTCGCGCACGATACAGCGCAGGTCGAAGGCATCGCCGGAGTTGCGCGCGCTCACCAGCAGCCGCACCTGGATCGCCTGCTCGCTGGTATCGGTCACCTGGGTCACGCAGACGCGGCCGTCCCACAACGGCGACTGCCTGCAGATGCGCTCGAGCTCGGCGCGTACCGCCGCCACCGGGGTACGGTAGTCCAGCCACAGGAACGCGGTTCCCAGCAGGTCGGCGCTGCGCCGGGTCCAGTTCTGAAACGGGTTCTCGATGAACCATGACAGCGGCACCACCATGCGCCGCTCGTCCCAGATCCGCACCACCACGTAGGAGCTGCCGATTTCCTCGATGCGGCCCCACTCGCCCTCGACGATCACCACGTCATCGAGCCGGATCGGCTGCGTCAGCGCGATCTGCAGGCCGGCGATCAGGTTGCCGAACACCGGCTTGGCGGCGATGCCGGCCACCAGCCCGACGATGCCCGCCGAGGCCAGCAGGGTCTTGCCGACCTGCCGCGCCTGCGGGAACGTCAGCAGCACCGTCGCCACGCCGAACAGCACGATCACGCCCATCAACACCCGGCTCAGCACCCGGGTCTGGGTCTGGACGCGGCGCGCGGCGAGGTTGTCCGCCACCTCGATCGGGTGGTTGCGCAGGATCGCGCGCTCGCCGGCCGCCACCGCGCGCACCAGCAGCCAGGTCAGGCACGCCACCACGCCCACGTGCAGCAGGCGCTGCATGACCTGCAGCGACTGCCCCTCCAGCGGCGTGGCGCCCAGCGCCATCCACAGGAACAGCAGTGGCAGGAAGAACGCCAGCGGCAGGCTTACCACGCGCACGATGCGCGCGCGCCGGTAATCACGCCCGCGGGTGCGGCGGAACAGCCACAGCATCAGCGTCCATACCACGAAGCCGGCGACAATCGCCGCTCCCAGCGGCAATGCGTAGGCGCGGATGACGGTCCAGTCGGCCATCGTTGCGTGCCCTCCAGGGATACGAAAGGATGTGCCGCACAGGATGCACCAGGGGCCATGATCGCGATGTCATGCCGCGGATGGGCGCATGCCGCCGCGCCGGCCGCTGCGTGCCCGCAGTGCGGCCGGCAGGCTGCCGCCGGCGCCGCGGGGAAACCACGCCCGCGCTAGGATGCGTCCGCGCCCTGCTGCCGCTTGCGCACGATCGCCATGGCGATCTCCAGCGACTGCTCGTAGTTCAGCCGCGGGTCGACCGTGGAGCGGTAGGCGCGCTCCAGGTCGCGGTCGGTCAGCTCGCGCGCGCCGCCGGTGCACTCGGTCACGTCCTCGCCGGTGAGCTCCAGGTGCACGCCGCCCAGCCGGGTGCCGGCCGCCGCATGCAGGTCGAACGACGCCTCGACCTCGGCCAGGACGTTGTCGAAACGGCGGGTCTTGTAGCCGTTGCTGGTGCTCTCGGTGTTGCCGTGCATCGCATCGCAGACCCACAGCACGCGGCGGCCGTCGCGCTTCACCGCATCCAGCAGCGGCGGCAGCCTGTCGGCGATCTGCGCCGCGCCCATGCGGTGGATGAAGCTCAGGCGGCCGGGCTCGTCGTCGGGGTTGAGCACGTCAATCAGGCGCAGCAGTTGATCCGGCTGTACCGAGGGGCCCACCTTGATCGCGATCGGGTTGCGCACGCCGCGCAGGTACTCCACGTGCGCGCCCTCCAGCGCCGCGGTGCGCATGCCGATCCACGGGTAGTGCGTACTCAGGTTGAACCAGCCATGCTGGCGCGGCACCTGCCGGGTCAGCGCCTGCTCGTAGGGCAGCAGCAGCGCTTCGTGCGAGGTATAGAAATCGACCCGGTTGAGGTTGTGCACCCGGGCACCGGACAGCGTTTCCATGAACCGCACCGCATCGCCGATGGAGCCCACCATCTTCTGGTACTCGGCCGCCAGCGGCGAGCACCCCACCCAGTCCATGTTCCAGTACTCGGGGTGGTGCAGGTCGGCGAACCCGCCGTCGATCAGGGCGCGCACGAAGTTCATGGTCAGCGCCGAGCGCGAATGCGCCATGATCATCCGCTGCGGATCCGGGACGCGCGCGGCCTCGGTGAACTCCGGCGCGTTGATCACATCGCCACGGTAGCTGGGCAGGGTCACACCGCCCCGGGTCTCGGTGTCGGCCGAGCGCGGCTTGGCATACTGGCCGGCGAAACGCCCCACCCGTATCACCGGCTTGCGCAGCCCGTGCACCAGCACCAGGCTCATCTGCAGCAGCACCTTGAGCCGGTTGGAGATCGTGGCGGACTCGCAGTCGGCGAAATTCTCCGCGCAATCGCCCCCCTGCAGCAGGAAGCGCTCGCCCTCCTGCGCCTCGGCCAGCTGCTGCTTCAGCGCCAGGATCTCCCACGAGGTCACCAGTGGCGGCAGCTGCCGCAGCTGCGCCAGCGCAGCCTCCAGCGCCTGCGGATCGGGGTAGGTCGGCATCTGCAGCGCCGGGCGCCCACGCCAGCTGTCCGGCGCCCAGTGCGATGCAGTGGCGGCCGGGGACAAGGACGGGGACAGGTTCATGCGGTTACCGTGGCGATGCGGGGGGGGAATACAGCGGAAAACAGGCGGACTCAGAACAGGCGCGTCCGGCGCGCGCGCAGGCCGGCATACAGCGCCCACGCCCCGAGCAGCGCGAACCACACCAGGCTCCACATCGGCATGCTCAGGCCGAGGAACGTCCAGTCGATGTTGCCGCAGTCGCCGGTGCCGGTAAGCACGGTACGGAACACCTCGAACGGCCCCATGGTCTCGCTGAGGAAACTCAACGGCGGGCCGCAGCTGCTGCCCAGGTCCTTCGGCAGCAGCTGCACGTAGACGTGGCGCCCGGCGATGCCGGCACCCACGGCCGCGGCGATGAACGCCAGCGCGCCGTAGAAGCCGCGGCCACCGCGCGTGGACGGCCCGTGCAGTGCACCCAACAGCAACACCAATCCCAGCGCGGCGAAAGCGATGCGCTGGAAAATGCACAGCGGACAAGGCTCCAGGCCCATTTCCAGCTGCATCCAGATGGCGAACGCCAGAAGGCCCGCGCAGGCCAGGAAGCCCAGCAGGCACTGCGCGCGGAAGCTCCACCGCAAAGGATTCATCATGTCATTCCGGGATCACTGATCCTGCAAGCGTAACAGGCCGGCCGCCGCACGGCAGCATCACCGCGCCGGTGACCCGGCATGCGCACCCTGCAGCCGTCGCGCCGTGCCATCGCCGGCAGTTCGCCCCGAGGCCCCGGTCGCGCGCACGACGCGGGCAGCGCGCATGCGCGGCCGAATGCCCCCTGCGGCCCCGGCCCCGGAAAAGCGAAAAGCCCGGGCAGTGCCGGGCTTTTCGTTGCAGCGCGTTGCGGAAAGGCGCGATTACTCGGCCACTTCCTCGGCAACGACGGCCGGGCGGTCCACCAGCTCGACGTAGGCCATCGGCGCGTTGTCGCCGGCGCGGAAGCCGCACTTCAGCAGGCGCAGGTAGCCGCCCGGACGGGTGGCATAGCGCGGGCCCAGCACGGTGAACAGGTTGCCGACGGCTTCCTTGTCACGCAGGCGGGCGAAGGCCAGGCGGCGGTTGGCGACGGAGTCGACCTTGGCCACGGTGATCAGCGGCTCGGCGACGCGGCGCAGTTCCTTGGCCTTCGGCAGGGTGGTCTTGATCAGCTCGTGCTTGAACAGCGAGGCGGCCATGTTCTTGAACATCGCTTCGCGGTGGGCGCTGGTGCGGTTGAACTTGCGGCCCGACTTCTGGTGGCGCATGGGTCTATTCCTTGGTCAATGGTGGTTCGTTGGACATCGTTGTCGCCTTCCTGGCGTTGCTGCTGTGGACTGCGGGTGGTCCTGGCCGCCCCGTTCCCTGGACGACCGGCACCGTGGCTTTCAAGCCATCGGCGCGGGTACTGCTTCATGCCGTTCCCCGCATGGTCGCCCATGCGGGGAAACAGGGTTTGCTCAGCCCAGCATGCCGTGGGCGGAGACGCCGGCCGGCGGCCAGTTCTCCAGCTTCATGCCGAGCGACAGGCCACGCTGGGCCAACACTTCCTTGATCTCGGTCAGCGACTTCTTGCCGAGGTTCGGGGTCTTGAGCAGCTCCACTTCGGTCTTCTGGATCAGATCGCCGATGTAGTAAATGCTTTCGGCCTTCAGGCAGTTGGCCGAACGCACGGTCAGCTCCAGGTCGTCGATCGGGCGCAGCAGCACCGGATCCACGCCGTTGTTGGCCGGCTTGGCCGCACCGCGGTCGCGGTGGGTGAAGTCACCGAACACCGACAGCTGGTCGCTGAGGATGTCGGCCGCGGTGCGGACGGCTTCCTCGGCGTCGATCGTGCCGTTGGTTTCGATATCGATGACCAGCTTGTCCAGGTCGGTGCGCTGTTCGACGCGGGCCGCTTCCACGGCGTAGGCGACGCGGCGGACCGGCGAGAACGAGGCGTCCAGGACCAGGCGGCCGATGGCGCGGGTTTCTTCGTCCGGACGACGACGCGAGGCCGCCGGCTGGTAGCCGAAGCCACGCTCGACCTTCAGGCGCATGTTGATCGCCGTGTCCTTGGTCAGGTTGCAGATGACCTGCTCGCCGTTGAGGACTTCGACGTTGTGGTCGACCTTGATGTCAGCGGCAGTCACCACACCCGGCCCCTGCTTGGACAGGGAGATGGTGGCGCTGTCGCCGGAATGCATGCGGATGGCCACGTCCTTCAGGTTGAGCAGGACTTCGAGCACGTCCTCCTGCAGCCCTTCGACCGTGGTGTACTCATGCAGCACGCCGTCGATCTCGACTTCCGTGATGGCGAAGCCCGGGATGGACGACAGCAGCACGCGACGCAGGGCATTGCCCAGCGTATGCCCGTAACCCCGCTCCAAGGGCTCGATAACGACCTTGGCGCGGGTGTCGGTAAGGCGTTCGATCTGCGGACCGCGGGGACGCAGAACCTGGTTGGCGGTAACCGTCATGTTGCGGGTTCTCCTAGTGAACCCCCGGCCGTCGCCGGGGGTTCTCCAATGTGAATTACTTCGAGTACAGCTCGACGATCAGCGCTTCGTTGATGTCCGCCGGCAGGTCGGCGCGATCCGGCACGGCCTTGAACACGCCGCTGAACTTCTTCGAATCGACTTCGACCCACGACGGGCTCAGGTCATGCTGTTCGGCGATGGTCAGGGCTTCCTGGACGCGCAGCTGCTTGGCAGCCTTTTCCGACAGGGCGATCGCGTCGCCGGCCTTGACCTGGTACGAGGCCAGGTTGACCGACTTGCCGTTCACGGTGACGCCGCGGTGCGAGACCAGCTGGCGCGCAGCGGGACGGGTCACGGCGAAGCCCATGCGGTAGACGACGTTGTCCAGGCGGGTTTCCAGCAGCTGCAGCAGGTTCTCGCCGGTGTTGCCCTTCTTGGTCGAGGCCTTCTTGTAGTAGTTGCGGAACTGGCGCTCCAGCAGGCCGTAGATGCGCTTGACCTTCTGCTTCTCGCGCAGCTGGGTGGCGTAGTCGGACAGCTTGCCCTTGCGGGCGGTGGCGCCATGCTGGCCGGGCTTCTGCTCCAGCTTGCACTTGGAGTCCAGCGCACGGGCCGGGCTCTTCAGCGACAGGTCGGCGCCTTCGCGACGGGCGAGCTTACAGGTAGGACCGATATAACGAGCCATTTCTTATCGCTCCTTTAGACGCGACGCTTCTTCGGCGGACGGCACCCGTTGTGCGGGATCGGCGTCACGTCGATGATGTTGGTGATCTTGTAGCCGACGTTGTTCAGCGAACGCACGGCCGACTCACGGCCCGGACCCGGACCCTTGATGCGGACTTCCAGCGACTTCACGCCGTAGTCCAGCGCGGCCTTGCCGGCCTTCTCGGCGGCGACCTGCGCAGCGAACGGAGTCGACTTGCGCGAACCGCGGAAGCCGGCACCACCGGAGGTCGCCCAGGACAGTGCATTACCCTGGCGGTCGGTGATGGTCACGATGGTGTTGTTGAAAGAAGCGTGGACGTGGGCGACGCCGTCGGTGATGACGCGCTTGATCTTCTTCTTGGTCTTAGCAGCAGCGGGCTTAGCCATTTTCTAGGTCCCTTACTTCTTAAGCGCCTTGCGCGGACCCTTGCGGGTGCGTGCATTGGTCTTGGTGCGCTGACCACGCAGCGGCAGGCCGCGACGGTGACGCAGGCCGCGGTAGCAGCCCAGGTCCATCAGGCGCTTGATGGCGATGCCGACTTCACGACGCAGGTCGCCTTCGACGATGTACTTGCCCACTTCGAGGCGTAGACGGTCGATTTCCGGCTCCGACAGGTCGCGGATCTTGGTGGTCGAAGTAACGCCTGCGGCTTCGCAGACCTTCTTCGAGCGGGTACGGCCGATGCCGTAAATGCTTTGCAACCCGACCCAGACGTGCTTCTGGGCTGGCAGGTTGACGCCTGCAATACGCGCCATGACGCGGTTCTCCAGCTGAGTGATGGCCGAATGCGCACCGCGTGGCGCGCCATTCCGGCAGGATGGATCAAAAAAGTGAACTAGCGATTCTAACAAGGTCCCGGTTTGCTTGGAAGCCCGTGGAACACAAGGTTCCATGAGCCCGGCGTGGGGAGTGTGCCCATGCTCCGGCGCCGGATGTGCCTGGCAGGGAGATCGCTCTCCGAGCCGCCCGCGCTACTCCCGCGCGGAACAGCCACATCACACCCCCACCCGGAACCGCTGCAGGGGCCGCCCTTCTGTCTTGAAGGCCCGCCCCGGGAACCAGGGCGGCCTTCTCGCTATGAAGCGGAAAGTATAGCCGGGGAATCAGCCGCGCGCAAAACCGCCGCGGTTGCCGCCCTTCAGGTTGGCCTTCTTCAGCAGGCTCTCGTACTGGTGCGACATCAGGTGCGCCTGCACCTGGGCGATGAAGTCCATCACCACCACCACCACGATCAGCAGCGAGGTGCCGCCGAAGTAGAACGACGCATTGAGCTGGGTGCGCATCAGTTCCGGCAGCAGGCAGACGATCACCAGGTACAGCGAGCCGGCCGCGGTCAGGCGGGTCAGCACCGCGTCGATGTACTCGGCGGTGGCCTTGCCCGGACGGATGCCCGGGATCAGCGCGCCCGACTTCTTCAGGTTGTCGGCGGTTTCCTGCGAATTGAACACCAGCGCGGTATAGAAGAACGCGAAACCGGTGATCAGCGCAGCGAACACGATCATGTGCAGCGGCTCGCCCGGGCCCAGCGCATTGGCCACCTTCTGCAACCAGGTGGCGGAGCTGGCCTGGCCGGACCACATCGCCAGCGTGGCCGGGAAGGCCAGGATGCTGGAGGCGAAGATCGCCGGGATCACGCCCGCCATGTTCAGCTTCAGCGGCAGGAACGAGGTCTGGTTCATGTACGCGTTGCGACCGCCCTGGCGGCGCGCGTAGTTCACCGTGATCCGGCGCTGGCCGCGCTCGACGAACACCACGAAATAGGTGAACGCCAGCACCACGATGACGATCAGCAGCAGCGAGATGAAGCTCATGTTGCCGTCGCGGTACGCATCCAGGGTATGGATGACCGCGGCCGGCAGGCCGGCGACGATGCCGGCGAAAATGATCAGCGAGACACCATTGCCGATGCCGCGCTCGGTGACCTGCTCGCCGACCCACATCAGGAAGATGGTGCCGGCGGTCAGCGCGACCACGGCGGTGAGCACGAAGCCCATGCCCGGCGCGTAGACGACCGGTGCGCCACCCGGGGACACCTGGTTCTGCAGTGCCAGCGCGATGGAGCCGCCCTGCACGATGGCCAGGAGCACGGCGCCGATGCGCGAATACTGGGTGATCTTGCGGCGGCCCGACTCGCCTTCCTTCTGCATCGCCTTGAGCGCGGGGAAGATGTGGACCGCCAGCTGCATCACGATCGATGCCGAGATGTACGGCATCACGTTCAGCGCGAAGATGCTGAAACGGTGCAGGGCGCCGCCCGAGAACATGTTGAACATGTCCACGATACCGCCGCCCTGCGCCTGCATCAGCGCAAGCATGGCATCGGGATTGACGCCCGGCACCGGCACGTAGCAGCCGATGCGATAGACGAGCAATGCCCCGACTACGAACAGAAGACGCTGGCGAAGTTCAGTGAACTTGCCCATTCCGCCCGCGAGGTTACCGATGCCAGCTTGCGCCATGTTCCCGTTACTCCTGTACGCTGCCGCCGGCAGCTTCGATCGCGGCCTTGGCACCGGCCGTGGCGGCGACGCCCTTCAGGGTGAACGCCTTGGTCACTTCGCCCTTGACGACGATCTTGGCCTTCTTGGCGGTGCTCGGAACCAGCTTGGCGGCACGCAGGGCGGCGAAATCGATCTCGCCGGCCGGCAGCTTGTCCAGCTGGTACAGCAGCACTTCAGCGGTGTCCTTGGCGATCGGCGAACGGAAGCCGATCTTCGGCAGACGGCGCTGCATCGGGGTCTGGCCGCCTTCGAAGCCGGCCTTGATCTTGCCGCCACCCTTGCGGGCGAACGAACCCTTGTGGCCGCGGCCGGCAGTCTTGCCCAGGCCCGAGCCGATACCGCGGCCGACGCGGGTGCGCTCGGTGCGGGCGCCCGGAGCCGGGCTCAGTTCATTGAGACGCAGAGTCATGGTCGATTACTCCTCAACCTGGACGAGGTACTGAACCTTGTTGATCAGGCCGCGAACCTGCGGGCTGTCCTTCAGTTCACGCACATCGTTGAGCTTGTTCAGGCCCAGGGCACGCACCGACAGGCGGTGGCGCGACTGGGTTCCACGCAGGCCGCGCACCAGGCGCACCTTCACGGTCTTGTTGGACTCATTAGCCATGGTTGAGTTCCTCCACCTTCTTGCCACGCTTGGCCGCGATGCGCGCCGGCGACTGCATGCCCGCCAGGCCCTTCACGGTGGCGCGGACCAGGTTGATCGGGTTGCGCGAACCGGTGGCCTTGGCCAGCACGTTCTTCACGCCAACCGCTTCCAGGACGGCGCGCATGGCACCGCCGGCGATCACGCCGGTACCTTCCGAGGCGGGCTGCATGAACACGCGGGCGGCGCCGTGGCCGTCCTTGACCGGATGCCACAGGGTGCCGTTGTTCAGGTCGACGTTGACCAGGTTCTTGCGGGCCTGCTCCATCGACTTCTGGATGGCGACCGGCACTTCGCGCGCCTTGCCATAGCCGAAACCGACCTTGCCTTCGCCGTCGCCGACCACGGTCAGGGCGGTGAAGGTGAACTGGCGGCCACCCTTGACGGTCTTGCTGACGCGGTTGACCGCGACCAGCTTCTCGATCATGCCGTCGTCGATCTTCTCTTCGCGGTTGCGGTCGCGGTCGCGACCCCGCTGCTGACGTTCTTCTGCCATGTTGATTCCTTGGTTGTTGGGTATGTACGGCTCGGGGCCGCTTATGGTTGTGGAATGACGCGTTGTTCCGGTGGGCCGCTGCAGAAGAACGGCGCCGTCCGGCCTCGCTCAGGCCGGCGAGCGGGTGGGCAGGAGGCCATCGGCCCCCTGCCCGGATCCCTTAGAACTGCAGGCCGGCCTCGCGCGCGGCGTCCGCCAGGGCCTTGATGCGGCCGTGGTAGCGGTAGCCCGAGCGGTCGAAGGCAACCTTCTCGACGCCGGCGGCCTTGGCGCGCTCGGCGACGATGCGGCCCACCTTGGCGGCGGCGTCGGCGTTCTTGCCGTTCTTCAGACCGTCCTTGACGTCGGCCTGGGTGGTGTTGGCGGCAGCCAGCACCTTCGAGCCGTCGGCGGTGAAGACCTGCGCGTACAGGTGCTGGCCGGTGCGCAGCACCGACAGGCGCGGCACGCCCAGGGTGCGGATGTGCGAACGGGTCGACTTGGCGCGACGCAGGCGAGCGATGTTCTTGTTCATGATCTTTATCCTCGAAAGCTGAAAACCTAGGAATTAGGCCTTCTTGGCTTCCTTGCGAATGATGTTCTCACCGGCGTACTTCACACCCTTGCCCTTGTAGGGCTCCGGCGGGCGGTAGCCACGGATCTTGGCGGCGACTTCGCCGACCACCTGCTTGTCCGCGCCCTGCACGACGATTTCCGTCTGCGTCGGGGTGGCCAGGGTGATGCCTTCCGGCGCCACGAACACGACGGGGTGCGAGAAGCCCAGCGACAGGTTCAGGTCCTTGCCCTGCATGGCAGCGCGGTAACCCACGCCCACCAGCTCCAGCTTCTTCTCGAAGCCTTCGGACACGCCCTTGACCATGTTGGCCAGGATCGAACGCACGGTGCCGGTCAGCGCATCGAAGGAGATGTCCTTCGGATTCAGCGTGACGACGCCATTGTCGATGGTGATTTCAACGCCAGCGGACTTGTTCAGCGACAGGGTGCCCTTCGGGCCCTTCACGCTCACGGATTCCGGCTGGATGTTCAGTTCAACGCCCTTGGGCAGGTTGATCGGCTTCTTGGCTACGCGGGACATGTTCTACTCCTTCTCGCTTAGGCCACGAAGCACAGGACTTCACCGCCGACGCCCTGCTGGCGCGCCTGCGCATCGGTCATGATGCCCTTGGAGGTGGAAATGATGGCAATGCCCAGGCCGTTGAGGACCTTCGGCAGCTCGCTCTTGCCACGGTACTGGCGCAGGCCCGAACGCGAGTAGCGCTTCAGGGTCGCGATGACCGGCTTGCCCTCGAAGTACTTGAGGACGATTTCCAGCTCGGCCTTGTTGTTGTCCAGCTGGTTGACGCGCAGGTCGGTGATGTAACCCTCGTCCTTCAGGACCTGGGCAATCGCCACCTTGATCTTGGACGACGGTGCCTTCACCGTCTGCTTGCCAACCGCGGCCGCATTCTTGATGCGGACCAGCAGGTCGGCGATGGGATCAGTCATGCTCATGTGTATACCTTTGAGTGCACCGATATCCGCTTTCGCGAAAATCTCGAGTTTTCCCGGGATGGGCCGGGGCCCTTTTCCAACGTCACCCGCAATTCCGGCCGGGCAAGACGCGGGAGTATACGACAAAAAGTCCGACTTGCGTCGGACTCCCTGTCTTGCCGGCAGGTCACCCTGCCGGCCCGCCGGCCGGGCCTTGCGGCCCGGCGCGGAGGTCTGTTACCAGCTGGCCTTGCGCAGGCCCGGCACGTCGCCACGCATGGTGGCTTCGCGCAGCTTGTTGCGGCCCAGGCCGAACTTGCGGTACACGCCACGCGGGCGGCCCGACAGTTCGCAGCGGTTGCGCTGGCGGCTCGGCGACGAATCGCGCGGCAGCTTGGACAGCTTGGCCGCGGCTTCGATCTTCTCTTCGTAGCTCGCGTCCACCGAGGACACGATCTTCTTCAGAGCCGCACGCTTGTCGGCGTACTTCTTGGCCAGCTTTTCCCGCTTGATGTCGCGGTTGACCATGGAGGTCTTTGCCATTTCGGTTTCCTCGACGGATCAGTTACGGAACGGGAACTTGAACGCTGCCAGCAGCGCCTTCGCTTCCGCGTCGGTCTTGGCGGTGGTGGTGATGGCGATATCCATGCCGCGGATCGCGTCGACGGCGTCGAAGTCGATTTCCGGGAAGATGATCTGTTCCTTCACGCCCATGTTGTAGTTGCCGCGACCGTCGAACGAACGACCCGACACGCCGCGGAAGTCACGCACGCGCGGCAGCGAGATGTTGATCAGGCGATCCAGGAATTCGAACATGGTGTTGCGGCGCAGGGTGACCTTGCAACCGATCGGCCAGCCATCGCGGATCTTGAACGAGGCCACCGAGATGCGCGACTTGGTGACCACCGGCTTCTGGCCGGTGATCTTGGTCATGTCGGCCACGGCGTTCTCGAGCACCTTCTTGTTGGTCGCGGCTTCGCCGACGCCCATGTTGACGGTGATCTTGACCAGCTTCGGCACTTCCATCGGATTGGTGTAGCCGAACTGCTTCATCAGCGCCGGCACCACTTCTTCCTTGTAGATTTTTTCGAGACGGGAAGTCATCAGCTCATTCCTCAGGCGTCAATCGCCTCACCGCTGGAGCGGAACACACGCAGTTTGCGTCCATCCTCCAGCACCTTGAAGCCAACGCGCTCGCCCTTGCCCGAAGCCGGGTTCAGGACATTGACGTTGGAGATATGGATCGAAGCTTCACGCTCGACCACGCCGCCGGCAACGCCTGCCTGCGGGTTCGGCTTGGTGTGGCGCTTGACGATGTTCACGTTGGCGACGACCACGCGGTCGCCGTCGACGCGGACGACTTCGCCCTGCTTGCCCTTGTCCTTGCCGGTGTTGACGACGACCTGGTCGCCCTTCTTGATACGGTTAGCCATGATTATCTCCTGTCGCTCACAGCACTTCGGGAGCGAGCGAGACGATCTTCATGAACTTCTCGGAACGAAGTTCACGGGTCACCGGCCCGAAGATACGGGTGCCGATCGGCTCCTGCTTGTTGTTCAGCAGGACCGCGGCGTTGCCGTCGAAACGGATCAGCGAACCGTCGGCGCGACGCACACCCTTGCGGGTACGCACCACGACGGCGTCGTACACTTCGCCCTTCTTGACCTTGCCGCGCGGAATCGCGTCCTTCACGGTGACCTTGATGATGTCGCCGATGTGGGCATAACGGCGCTTCGAGCCGCCCAACACCTTGATGCACATCACTTCCTTGGCACCGGAGTTGTCAGCGACGTCGAGGTAGCTCTGCATCTGAATCATGATTCAGGCTCCTTATTTCGCTGCGCGGGTGATGATTTCCACCACCCGCCAGTTCTTGGTCTTGGACAGCGGCGCAATCTCGGTCACACGCA